>JBGOTQ010000161.1:0-15717 GCA_041476565.1 Terriglobia bacterium
CATCTACAAGCCAGAACTGATGGAAGTGTTGGAGATTCGTCGCCAGACGCCTGATGTCAAGTCTGTCAAGGTTCGCTTTCGAGACAATCAAAAGAGCCAGAGTTTCTCTTTCCGGGTCGGTCAGTTCGGCATTTTTTCGGCGTTTGGCTATGGGGAGTCGACCTTCAACATCTGCTCCAGTTCCAACTGGAAAGATTACCTGGAGTTTTGCTTCCGCAAAACCGGCAAAGTCACTAAGGCCCTGTGGCAAATCGACGAAGGCGATATCATCGGCTTTCGCGGACCATACGGGAACAGCTACCCGATGGAAAAGTGGGAAGGCAGGAACCTCATCTTTCTAGGTGGAGGCATTGCCATGCCGCCCATTCGTTGTGCCATCTGGTACGCCTTGGAGAATCGCCTCAAGTACGGAAACATTACTATCATTTATGGAGCTCGAACAGTGGCTGACCTGACCTACGCCGACGAACTGGACCGGTGGGCACAGTATGAGGGGGTGCGTGTCGTTCGTTGCGTCGATCCGGGTGGGGAGACTCCTGACTGGAAGGGAGAAATCGGATTCGTGCCAGCCGTTTTGGAGCAAGCCCGGGTATCTGCAGAGAACTCTGTAGCCCTGGTGATTGGCCCCCCCATCATGATCAAATACACCCTGCCGGTTCTCGACAAAATGGGGCTGGCAGCCAGTGACATCTTCACCAGCCTGGAGAACCGGATGAAATGCGGCGTAGGCAAGTGTGGCCGTTGCAACGTCGGTCCGGCTTATGTCTGCAAAGAAGGCCCGGTATTCACGATGGAGCAGATTCGCCACCTGCCTGCCGACTTCTAAACTGAAAACAAATCTCTCGCATCCCCTCTTGTTGTATAATCTCGGCGCTTATCATCTCTGAACTCGGAACGGTCTATGAATAACACTGCAAAAATCGAGTTAGACGGCAAAGTCTACGAACTCCCTCTGGTCGAAGGAACTGAACGCGAACGTGCCATTGACATCTCCTCGCTACGCAATCAGACAGGATGCATCACTTTAGATGATGGCTACGGCAACACCGGCTCCTGCAAAAGTAAGATCACCTTCATTGACGGAGAAAAGGGGATCCTTCGCTACCGAGGCATTCCCATTCAAGAGTTGGCTGAGAAATCGACATTTATCGAGACAGCCTATCTCATTATCTGGGGGAAATTGCCGAACCGGACCGAACTTATGCAATTCACTGACCTGCTGTCTGCCAACCAGATGTTGCATGAGGACATGAAATTCCATTTCGAGGGTTTCCCGCCCCACGCCCACCCCATGGCCATCCTGTCGGCGATGATCAATGCCAGTGGATGTTATTATCCGGAACTCGTGGACCCGAAAAAACCGGAATCCTTCAATAGGCAGGCGGCGCGGCTGATCTCTCAGGTCCGTTCGATTGCCGCCTTCGCCTATCGAAAGTCCCGAGGCCTGCCTATCATCTATCCCAAGCCGACTTACAAGTACACGGCCAACTTCTTGCACATGATGTTTTCAGAGCCTTATCAGGATTACGAATTGCGGCCGGAAGATGTCAAAGCACTGGACCTAATCTTCCTTCTCCACGCTGACCACGAGCAAAACTGCTCGACCTCTACGGTTCGCATGGTCGCTTCAAGCAAGGCCAACTTGTTTGCGAGTGCTGCCGCCGGGGTCTGCGCGTTGTGGGGTCCTCTGCACGGCGGGGCCAATCAAGCGGTACTGGAAATGCTGGAGGAGATTCACAAGTCAGGCGACGACGGCTCCAGGTTCATTGCCGCCGCCAAAGACAAGAAATCCGGAAAACGACTCATGGGCTTTGGGCACCGCGTTTATCGACATTATGATCCGCGGGCCAAAATCATCAAGGAGCGCTGTGACCAGGTCCTGGGCGCCCTGAGGATCAGCGACCCGTTGCTCGACATTGCCAAAAAGCTCGAGGAAACGGCCCTGCGCGATTCCTACTTCGTCGAACGCAAACTTTATCCCAACGTAGACTTCTACAGCGGTATCATCATGCGAGCCATCGGCATTCCCATAGAAATGTTCACGGTGATGTTTGCCATTGGCCGGATGCCTGGATGGATTTCCAACTACAAAGAAATTATGGAAACCCAGGAGAGCCGCATCTACCGGCCGCGCCAAATTTACATTGGCGAGAAAGAACGCCCGTATATCCCGATTAAAGATCGGCCCTAGCTGCAATGGCTTTCTAGTCAATTCTCAGGGTGAGGTCCCCACTGGTTAATATCTGAGAATGCATAACCCGCCATACAGCGCTTCATAAATAATGCCGTATATTGTATTAGCCTTTAGAGTCGCTCCTCGCCTTGGTTGAAGGCAAGGAGGGTTGCAATTATCCGGCAGTCTATTGTCCTGCCGGCGTTTGCCGAAAGGCTAAGAGTCCTTCCTAAAAGAGCCCCGTGGAGCTTCTTGAGTTGTGTCTCTCCCTTCCAGAGTCAGCGTGCAAAACCGTCACGGATCGCAATCTTCTCTAGGACGTGACAGACACGGGTTTGTAGCTTGTTAAGTGGGATCTTTGCAGAAACAGGCAATGTGCTGTTGATGATGTGAGTCGGGCTCAGCAACTGAACCTGCGTCTTTGATCCGCGCCCTGTGACTACAACGTGTAATGGCAATAAGACAGCTGCACCATCTTCAAAAGTCATCGCTTCAACCAAAACGAGGGGAGCGTCCACACAAAAGACTCTACATGGGGGAAAATTAATCCCCAGTTCTTTCCGGATCCGCTCAGACGGGTTCAAGATAATGGGAATCTCAAGCCCGTCCTCCATTATTGATCGCCGAATCAACTTGAGCGCTTTTTCGAATGGCTCCAGAAGGAGGAATCTGATGGTTGCGGATTCGCCTGTCATGCAGAGTTATGTTTCTCCTTTCTGCTTCAGAAGCTTGTATGCAGTTCTATGACCAGAGAAATCATTCTCTCCAGTTTTCGGTGCTTCGCAGATTTGGCAGGAAAGGTGCAATTCTCAACTCTAAGTTCTAGGCCGAATGAACCAGGCGAAGGAGGAAAGCGCTTGAAATCGAAAACAAGATTCTGGCTGGTTGCAACCATGACTATGCTGGTTTGTGGGGTGGTGGTCGAATGGCTGAGCTACTGCCGAATCGGAGACTTCTTCAAGGAACAGTTCGCCATGGTTGAACGAGTGACCGATAACCCGACCTTGATGGCTGCCTTGCGCAAAGAAAAACAGCATCTGCTTAGTGAATTAGCGCTAATACACCTGGCTAGCCTCGGAGTGCTGTTCTTTGCTTTAGCCTGTATTTTGAACAGGCTCTGGCAGCACATGGTTGGCTCGCCTCTGCAGGTCCTCCACGGCTACATCAATGGCTTGGGCCGGGGCACCTGGACTGCGCGACTGCCAGAACAACAAACGGATGAGATTAATGATCTGGGGCACTCTCTCAGCCGGCTTGGAACCCAAATCACATTTACCGCGCACCAGTATGCCACTGCCTCAAAACTGGCAGTACTGGCTCTTATCGGGCAGAAAATGGCAAGACAAATTATGATCATTCATGCGAGAATTACTGCCATAGAAACAATGCTCGCATATGAAAGAGAACAGCAGCTTCAGGTCTCCGACGCAGCATTATGCAACTTAGAAACGGTTGCCGAAAGCCTGAGGAGCATTCATGTTGAATTCCAAAATGAGTTTGAACGAGAATTCAAACGTTACTCTTATAAGAATTTTCGGGCCTGGAATGGACGATTCAGCCGATTGGGGCCGCAGCCTACTGAAAGTCGCTATGGGACGGGTCCCTGCGGATTTCATGTTTTTCCATCCGGTAGATCAGGGTCTTACGGCTGAGATCAAGGAATCGAGCGGCGTGGGTCTGGTTCCAATTGAATTTCCTCAAGGCACGCAAGATTAACTCCTTTTCCAGGTTCTCCAGACTGATTCCTTGCTCCGGTAATTCGAGCTGCAGGATGTCCACCACCGGCTTCTGGGTTCGAAGGAATTCAGGCAGATCACCCAGCGTGATATGGTTGCCGTTCGCAAGCACAACCAGCCTCTCGATGACATTTTCCATCTCGCGCACATTACCCGGCCATCGGTAACCGCTAAAATGGGTAAGTAGTGATGATGGCAAGATCAAATCAGGTCGACCGTGACGTTGTCTGATCTTGGTAAAGAAATGCTGTATCAAAATGGTGATATCTTCCACCCGTTCCCTAAGGGGGGGCAAGTCAAGAGGGATGACGGCCAACCTGAAGAACAAATCCTGCCGGAACGACCCGTCTTCGATCATATTCTGCAGGTTCCGATGGGTAGCCGCCAGTATTCGGACATCGACGTGATTGGTTTCGGGACTGCCAACTTTTTCGATCTCGCCCTCCTGAATCAGTCGGAGCAGCTTTACCTGCAGTTCCAAAGGCATCTCTCCAATCTCATCGAGGAACAAGGTCCCACCGTCGGCCGATTCGATTTTGCCCTTCTTATGAGAGACAGCACCTGTAAAGGCCCCCTTTACGTGGCCAAAGAGTTCCGATTCCAGAAGCTCTTTAGGAATAGCACCGCAGTTGATGGTGACGAAGCCCTTCTCTCTGCGAGGGCTATTGAAATGGATGGCTTTCGCCAGCAGCTCTTTTCCAGTGCCGGTTTCCCCCCTAATTAAAACCGTTGAGTTTGTTCTGGCGACCCTTGCAGCCTGATCCAGAACCGACAAGAGAGACTTTGATCTGCCGAGGATGTTCTCAAAGCCGTATTTTTGGTTGAGATTGATCCGCAACTCGTGAACTTCTTCAAGCAGGTGCAGGTGTTCAAGGGCCCGGTTCACACAGAGCTTCAACTCATCGGGATGAACCGGCTTGGTAATGTAATCGAAGGCCCCGGCCTTCATGGCTTCGACTGCAGTTTCTATGGTCCCATAGGCAGTGATCACAATAACGACCGTCTCTGGATATTCCGCTTGGACCTTTTTGAGGAGTTCAATTCCCGACATACCAGGCATCTTCAGGTCGGAAATTACCATTTCCTGGGGAGAGCCTTGAAGTACCGCCAAGGCCTGCTGCCCATTGGCGGCAGTCATCACCTGATAGCCGATCTGTTCAAGTTGGACTTGAGTCACGCGACGCAAGCTTTCATCGTCGTCTACGACCAGGATTCGTCCCCGATTCATAAAACTCTCCCATGCTGCAAAGGAAGGAGGATGGAGAAGGTCATTCCCCCATATTCATTACTCTTGGCAGTTAGAAGGCCTCCGTGCTGAACGACGATCTGGTGGGCTACCGAGAGGCCCATGCCCGTGCCGTTCTCCTTGGTCGTGAAGAAGGGATCGAAGATCCGATCCAACAGATCGGGGTTAATGCCACCGCCCTGGTCCTTCACTTCGACCAGGATTTTCCCTTCCTTAGGTCGCGCTGCCAGAACGATTTCACCGGCTTCAGTCATCGCCTGGATGGCATTGATCGTCAGGTTGAGTATCACTTGCTTGAGCTGTTCCGGATCGCATTCCAACGATGGCAGGTTGGCCCCAATTTCCTTTCGGAATGTGACAGCTCTTTGCCCGATGGCATGAGTACCCAGACCGATGACAGAGTCCAAGATCAGTCCCATTTCCGCTTTTTGGTACTGGGGCGTGCGAGGTCGGGCGAACTCCAGGAAGTTGGTCAGCAGACGATTTAACCGACGACACTCCTTCTGAATAATCTCCAGGAACTCTAGTCGTCGCTCCACGGAACCCGGCTCTTGCTGCATAATCGTGACCGCTCCCTCGATGCTGGCCAGAGGATTTCTGACTTCGTGGGCGAGGCCGGCCGAAAGCTGCCCGATCGCGTAGAGCCGCTCAGAGCGTTTCATTCGCTCAAAGTTGTCTTGCAACTCCTGGTAGATTCGGCTTAATTGCTGGTTGGCATGCTGTAAAGCTAGCTTCTGTTTGCGCTCGCGCTCAGCCAACACACCGGCCACCAAGCCCACCAGGAAGAAGTCGACAATCTCAGCCCTCTGGCTGACCAGGAAAGCTTGGAAGGGTCTTTGAATGAGAATCGGCGCGGAATAGCAGGCTGCGGCAAGCATGGCAGACACAAGCCCTCCGCTCCAACCAAAGTAAATCGCTGCCATAGCGATTGGGAGGATAAAGAGGTGCTGGAAGATGTTGTACCAGAGATTCTGTGAAGCCGTGGTCAGGAAATGGAACCCCCCGAGAACCAAAATCCCCAAGAGGATTGCTGAAGCCTGCATGAATCTTAAATGCTTAACTGTAGACACTCCCATTCAAGTGTCCTCGATAATAAATCTGGCAACAAGCCGGCTCGAATTTCATGGCGCAAGTGAATGGCCATCCGCTGGCAAGTATCGCTTGCAATCTGACTGACCTGTTGCATGCCAGACAAAAGAGTATCGCTGCTCTCAATGGGACTCTGCAAGTGGAATGAACGACCATGCTCGGTCCAGAGGAAGCGACTTGCCTCATTTCAGACAGTAAGGCCTGAAATCGTCCAGAGGGACACAATTCTCAAAATCGCTTCCTCGTTTTTCGCCTCCAGTGTTTTTTGTGGCCAGTCCGTTTATCCAACCTGCGAGTTTGCCTTGATGCCCAGGCGGTGAGAATCCGGAGCTAACCCCCCTTCCCTGCTAATCGGCAATTTGTTCCTGACAAGGTCACACGTCAGATCAGCCGATTCAAATGCGAGGCACTGGCACCCCAATTGCTTGTTCCCTTTCTGAAATAGTACCAAAGAGATCTGCAGAATTCCTGTTAGACACCACAGTTTTCAGGAGGCTATACATGATGCACCCCAAAAAACAGTCCCTGGAGGAAGCCTTTTTTCGCAAGCGCGACGCCGGTTTGATTGCGGAATTGCGACGAAGGGAAACTGAGCAGACGCGAAAGAAGATGCTGTCGGAACTCTCGGGAATTACCAACGAAGAAGTCTTGCAGCAACTCATCGCCGAAGACATTCACGCCGAGACGCTGGCCGCCTTCTTGCTCATACCGATCCTCGAAGTCGTTTGGGCCGATGGAGAAGTGCAACCCGCAGAGCGCAACGTCGTGCTCCATGCAATCGAGGAAGCCGGCATCCAGAAAGCCAGTGTCGCCTTCCAGCTCACGGAGCAGTGGTTGGAACGGCGCCCCGAACCGAAGCTGATGAAGCTCTGGAAGGACTACACCCAGGAGCTGATGGGTCATCTGACGCCCGATGCCCAGGAATGCATCAAGCGAACGGTGCTCGAACACGCACGCGCCGTTGCCGAGGCCGGTGGCGGATTTCTGGGGTTCGGTCGAGTATCAAGCGAAGAACAAGGGGTATTGCTTGCCTTGGAAGAGGCCTTCAAGATCCAAGGCAAGTCAATCCTGCCCTCGGGTCCCGTTAGTGACATTTGACCATTCCGCTCCGGAGGGATTCTTTTGACATCGTTGATCGCAAATCGCCCACCTTTTGAATCCGAACGACCTGCGCGCGACGAAATGCAAGGCAATGCCATAACGCCCTTTAGAAAGGGCATAGACATTCAAGGGCTTGATATCGGAGAAACTCGTGGACTGTCGGAAGCGGAGGCTTTAAGCCGGCTGGCAATGGATGGCCCAAACGAACTACCATCCTCCCAGCCGCGAAGCATCTTTCACATTGCCTGGGAGGTTGTCCGGGAGCCGATGTTCCTCCTGCTGCTCGGCGCTGGAGCCATTTATCTGCTCCTGGGCGATGTGGAAGAAGCACTCTTGTTGCTTGGTTTTGTCTTTGTCGTCATTGGAATCACGCTCTACCAGGAGCGAAAGACAGAACGGGCTCTGGAGGCCTTGCGCGATCTGTCCAGTCCCCGGGCCCTGGTCATCCGGGACGGCCAACAGCGCCGAATTCCGGGACGTGAAGTGGTTCGCGACGACATGATTGTCCTGGCGGAAGGAAGCCGGGTCCCCGCCGATGCGATCCTGCTTTCCTGCGTCAATCTCTCTGCCGATGAATCGTTGCTGACCGGGGAATCGGTCCCAGTTCGCAAAGTAGCGGCGCAGGGGGCTATTCCTATGGGGCGCCCCGGAGGAGATGACCTACCGTTCGTTTATTCCGGCTCCATGGTGGTTCAAGGCCAGGGGATGGCCTTGGTCCGGGCCACAGGAGTTCATACTGAGCTGGGGAGGATTGGCAAGGCGCTCCAGACGGTGGAGCCCGAAGACTCGTTGCTGCAAAAAGAGACGCGGCAACTGGTGCGGATTCTGGCCACCGTAGGATTTTCTTTGTGCGGCCTGGTCACCATCCTGTACGGACTCACGCGGGATAACTGGCTGAATGGGCTTTTGGCCGGGATTGCGCTGGCGATGGCCATGCTGCCGGAAGAATTCCCCGTGGTACTTACCATTTTTCTCGCCCTCGGGGCCTGGCGCATCTCGCAGAACCGGGTGCTCACCCGGCGTGTCCCCGCGGTTGAAACCCTAGGGTCCGCCACCGTCCTCTGTACCGACAAAACAGGCACCCTCACTCTTAACAGGATGTCGATCCAGAAAGTTTCAGCCCGCGGTGCCACTTACGATCTGGCAACGCACTCAGGCCGGGAGTTTCCAGAGATTTTTCATGACGTGATAAAATTCGGCATCCTGGCAAGCCCAAAGAATCCCTTTGATCCAATGGAGGTGGCTTTTAAAGATTTTGGCGAGCAACACCTCGCATTCACACAACACCTTCATCATGACTGGCAACTTGTTCATGAGTACCCTCTGTCCCGAAAATTCCTCTCCGTTTCTCGAGTCTGGAAAATCCGCGATCAAGGCGAGTTTGTGGCGGCTGCCAAAGGTGCACCTGAAGCCATTGCCCAGTTATGCCACTTTACACCGGCACAGCAGAGAACCCTTATGGAGGAAGTAGGCACTCTGGCAGGCGAAGGGCTGCGGGTGCTCGGCGTTGCCCGGGCCCTGTTTAGAGAGCCGGCACTCCCCAATCAACAGGATGGGTTTCGATTCGAGTTCCTGGGCCTTGTCGGCCTCGCTGACCCGATTCGACCGAAAGTGCCCGAAGCCGTTCGCGAGTGTTATGCTGCTGGCATCAGAGTTGTGATGATCACGGGAGACTATGCGGTGACAGCCCAGAGCATCGCCCGACAAATTGGGTTGAGCCCGAGAGCGGAAGTCATTACCGGTCCCGAGCTGGAAAACATGAGTGACGCCGAACTCCAGCAACGCGTTAAGAATGTGAACATTTATGCTCGAGTAGTACCGGACCAGAAATTGCGTCTGGTCAGTGCCCTGAAAGAGAACGGCGAGATTGTTGCCATGACCGGAGATGGCGTCAACGACGCCCCTGCTTTGAAATCGGCGCACATTGGCGTGGCTATGGGAGGCCGGGGAACCGATGTTGCCCGCGAGGCCTCGGCGTTGGTGCTGCTGGATGATGACTTCTCCTCCATTGTGCAGGCGGTCAGAATGGGAAGAATAATCTTCGATAACCTCACCAAGGCAATGGCTTACATCTTTGCCATCCACGTACCTATCGCTGGCCTATCCTTGATACCGGTTCTATTGAAGTGGCCTCTTGTGTTAATGCCAGTCCACATCGTCTTCCTGGAACTTATTATTGATCCAGCCTGTTCTACGGCCTTTGAGGCAGAGCGGGAGGAAGCCAATGTCATGCATCGCCGGCCGCGTGATCATCGGGAACCGCTCTTTAATCGTCGGACCATCCAGGTTAGCCTATCTCAAGGGGTAGGGGTGCTAATAATCGTCTTGGGTGTTTATGCCATCGCCCTGCATCGTGGCCAGGACGAGTTGCATGCCCGAGCCCTCACGTTTACAGCGCTCATCGTGGCCAATCTGGCTCTAATCTGGACGAACCGCTCTTGGACAAGGACTAGCCTGGAAATGCTCCGTTCCCCGAATAAGGCATTATGGTGGGTAACCATTGGCGCTTTGACATTCCTATCGCTCGTTCTCTACGTTCCCTTTATGAGCAGTCTGTTTCGCCTCTCAGCATTGCACCCCATAGATATCGCCATCAGCATTGGCGCTGGTGTGGCCAGTGTCATTTGGTTCGACGTGCTCAAGATGTACAAGAAATGGCAAGCAGTGGAGTCCACGCGCATGCCTTCTTCGAATATTCCCAAGAACTAGATCCTCCTTAATTGCGTCAAGTTGCAGAGGGCAGACTGCCTGTTTTGAGGCATAAGGGGTACCAGGAACATAGAATAGAGTCCTCCAGGAAGAAGAAACAACCAATTGTTAAAGCAAATTTCAAGTATCTTTCGAGGCGTTTCAAGCGGTAGATTCTCGGAGCGGGTGGAATGAACATGCTTGGCACAGGAATTGCTTTCTGAAATGGACAGAGAGAAAGGAGAAGCACAAAGGAGGTTGAGAAAGATGTTTGATACCATCGATGTAAGAATCAAAGGGAACCCGCCTGTCATGAGGGAACGTTTGTTGCGCTACCTGGCTGTGCTAGTCGTGTCCACGTTGGTTCTGGGGACCCTATATCTTGCCCTAAACGTCTAAGGAGCTACCTGTTGGCCCCATTGATCGAGATTGGGTGTCCCTACGCGGGCAATGCTCTCCGTTTGGTGCCTGAAAAGGATTCCCGACAGGGAGCATACCCCTAATACCCCAAGAGGCTGATTCGCTGAACTGGCGCGAGCATTCCTGGAGAAGCTGACACCGCGTGGAGACTTGGGTTAGTTTCCGAGATTAGCATTAGAGCTACAACTGATGGGAGACCTCAATGACGCCGGACTCCAACATGTTAGTCAAGAGAACTCTCCCCTACATCCTTGTGGTTCTGCTTATGGGAGTCGTCTTTGTCCCGGATGCCTACATGCCCCGCGGGATTGCTGAGAGCGTGTTGTACGTAACGGCAATATGGGCTTCCCTTTGGTGTCCCAACAGAAGGTTCATCCTCCACGCGGTGGCGATATCCTCGATCTTGACCATTGTGGGCTTCTTACTGTCTGCACCCCAAGGCGAGACGTGGACCTCCCTCGTCAATCACGGCATTGGACTACTTGTCATATGGATTACGGGGCTGTTGGGTTTTGAGCGTCTGCGAGTTGAAGCCGCTCAGGAAGAAGCCGTCCGCAAACGTGAAGAGGCGCTACAGCACGTCCGGATCCTCCAAGGACTCCTCTCTATCTGCTCAGGCTGTAAGAAAATCCGCGATGGCCAGGGCTATTGGACACACTTAGAATCCTACATTTCATCTCATTCAGAAGCCAATTTCAGTCATGGATTGTGCCCGCAATGCCTGCAAACGATGTACCCGGAGTTCGCCAATCGAATCCAGTCAATTCAAGGCTAGACTTCGGGATTGTAAGTGCTGAGTTTCTGTGCTTTGTTCCCAAGCCAGGTTGAGGCATTCCTGTGGGTTTTATTTTTTCCAAAATATCGACCTATCCAGTGTAGGGGTGGCTCCAGGGAGCGCGGTATTCGCGTTTCAGGAGCTTAACTGCTGCCGCGTTATCCGGGATAGTTTCTTTCCCGGCATCCCAATTGACAGGAGACTTAGTGGTCAGGGCAATCATTGCCAATTGGACGGTCGCAGTAGATTGAAAAGCTTCCAGCGGTGGACAGGCCGGTGGCCTCCGGCTCCGGATACACTCCAAGAAGTTGCTCATGTGACGCACACCAGTATCCACCGACTGGGAAGGCTCCATGATGCGTCGTTCGAGGTTTTCACCCCTCGGTATCGTGATCCATCGACCATCGGTAACAACAACAGTGGACTTTTCTCCGTAAAAAAACACTCCGTTGTTGACCTCACGGTCATATTCTGCAGCCCCCCAGATCCGGTGACGCCAGACGACGGGACACTGGCCAAACTCAAAGTAGGCACACAAGGTGTCAGGGGTTGTGATCTTGCCCTTAAGCGAGTAGATTCCACCTGCAGCATAGATGCGCAGGGGCGTCGTCTCACCCAGGATGACCCGAATCGCGTCTATCCAATGAATGCCCCAATCTACCAGGTGGCCATTGCCATAAGCCGCTTCCAGCCGCCAGGCAATATGGCCGATGCTAGGGGAATAAGGGAGCATAGGTGCAGGTCCGCACCACCAGTCCCATTCTAGCGAGGGGGGTGGGGCTTGAATCCTGGTGTCTGGAATTTTTGCCTCATAGTGGATCTGGACGTCAACCTGAATAATTTTCCCGGCTTTGCCCTCCTGGATGTATTCTGCAGCCTCCTGAATGGTTGCATTTTGTCTGCGCTGGAATCCGACCTGAATGACTCGCCCACTGGCCCTTGCGGCATCGACCATCGCCCGCCCCTCGCGGATATCGTAAGCCAGCGGTTTTTCACAATAGATATCCAGTTTCTTTTGGCAAGCTGCAATAAACGGAAGGGCGTGCCATTGGGGCGGCGTTGCAATAATGACGGCTTCCAACCCAGGAGTCTCCAGCAGTTCCCGATAGTCCCTGAAGGTCTTTGGGCGAAATTCCTGAAACTTTTCGATTTCACTGATGCCCTGTTCTAAGTGCTGACTGTCCACATCACAGATCGCCACGGCCTCTATACCGCCAGCCTTAAACGCCGCCTTCAGATCAACCATCCCGTACCATCCGCAGCCAATCAACCCCATTCGTATTTTGCTTTCCATTGCGGAACCCCGAGCAATGGAACCAATCCCCAGAGCTCCTGAAGTTGCTGTTTTCACAAATTCACGACGATGAATTCTGTTCGTCATTGGCTCACTCTTTTCTTATCCTATTGCCGAATCGTTCCCTCATCGGGGCTAGAGTTGGCGGAAATTTAAACAATTGACCCAATAAGCTTGACAAGCATATTTGAATATGTGAATATGTTGAAAGTTGGAGATATCATTACGGTTGACTGGTACTTCAGCATGCCCGACTTGACTCAGTTTAAAGCGGAGTTTTTCAAAGCTCTCGCTCATCCGCTCCGAATTAAAATTCTCGATTCGCTCCGCAACGGAGAGTGCGGGGTCAACGAGCTTTGTTCTCGAGTCGGCGCAGAGCAGAGCACTCTGTCCCAACAGTTAGCACTGTTGAGGGCCAGAAACATCGTCGTGCCGCGAAAGAACGGCAACAACGTGTATTATTCGGTGAAAGATGGCGCCGTTTTTCGCCTCCTGGATGTGGCCAGGGATATCTTCAACAACCAACTGATTGACTTTACTGACTTGCTCTCACAGTTGCAATCTGTTTCCAGCAGCCATTCAATAGAGTTTGGATCTGATGTGCCGGATACCACTTGGAATACGTCCTCCACCCCAAAAGCTTAGGGGCGGACTAGCGAATCGAGGCATAGGAACGGAACACTGTTACTTCAGACAGGACCTGTCCTTGATACAGGCAAAACAACAATTCCAAAGGCCAGTTTGGCAGAGGCTGTCGCCTCATAAGCCAGCTGGCCTTTATTTTTTCTAAAGAGGAGGCAATCGATCAATGCCGGATTATTTTCGTGCGGATCAACTCGCAGCTAAACTGGAATTGACCCTTGAAGAACTGAAGCAGTATGAAGAGCTCGAGTTGATCCATGGTGTCAAAAAAGGCAGCTATGTGTTTTATACTTCCAAGGACCTTTACAAGCTTCGTGGTCTTCTTCATTTCATGCGCGACGAAGGTATGAGCTTGAAGGCAGCCCGTGCCAGACTCTCCAAGGCTGGAGTGCTGGTGTCTGCCTCTGTACGATGAAATGCAAAATGCCTAAATGCTGGTAGCTGCACGGATCCGTCCCCGGACCGTGACAGTTCACCAACAGGATAGACTCAATAACTCCTGTAACGAAGGAGCGTATCGTTATGAACGCTACCGACACGAGTCACCTTTCGAAGGTCACTCCTCCCCGTCTCCTAGCCATGAAAACCCGGCGGGAGAAGATCACTGCCTTAACCGCTTATGATTACCCTCTGGCCCGGATTCTGGATGAGGCTGGAATCGACGTGCTCCTTGTCGGAGACTCCCTGGGAATGAGCCGCCTCGGGTATCCTTCAACGGTTCCTGTCACGTTAGAGGAAATCCTGATTCATCTGCAAGCCGTCCGTCGTGCTGTCCGTCGGGCCCTGCTTGTCGCAGACATGCCCTTCGGCTCCTACCATGTCAGTTCGAAGCAAGCTCTCAGAAACGCATTGCGCCTGATCAAGGACGGAGGCGCAGAAGCGATCAAGCTCGAAGGGGGATCAAAGCGATTCAAGCTGGTAAAGCGACTCGTGGATGCTGAGATTCCCGTGATGGGACACATCGGATTGACTCCACAATCTATTCACGTTCTGGGAGGATATAAGGTCCAGGGGAAGACTTCTGATTCTGCAATGGAGATTCTGGAGGATGCGCAACAGTTGCAGGAGGCAGGGGCATTTGCCGTCGTACTGGAAGGGATCCCGGGGGAGTTGGCCACCGAAATCACCAGGTCAATCTTAATTCCAACTATTGGGATTGGTGCTGGAATGCATTGCGACGGACAGATCCTAGTGGCTGATGACTTGCTAGGCATCAGTTTTCTACCCAAGCCTAAGTTTGTCCGACAGTACACCAACCTGAAGGAGATCATCTCCGGCGCGGTAGCCCGGTACCGGGAGGACTGCCTGGATGGGTCTTTCCCCAGTGAAGCCGAGTCTTATCAGCTTGAGAGCAACCTCAGTGTCAAGGCCTTCACCCGGAAGGTTTGACGAAAATTCTTGAGAATCGTGGAAACCATTGCTGACCTCAGGACCCTGCGCGAGGAACTCCGAAAGAGTGCTTCAAGCTTAGCGTTGGTTCCCACTATGGGAGCTCTCCACGCCGGGCACGTCAGCCTGATTCGCACGGCCCGGGAGATTGCCGAGACCGTGCTGGTCTCTATTTTTGTCAACCCAACACAATTCGGTCCCAACGAAGATTTCGAAAAATACCCTCGTCCCCTTGAGCGCGACCTTTCGATCCTGGAGAAAGAAAGAGTCGATGCTTTGTTCCTGCCTTCGGCGTCAGAAATGTATCCTAATGGCTTCCAGACCTATGTGATTGTCGAAGACCTCGCCCGGCAACACTGCGGTCAATTCCGACCGGGTCATTTCCGGGGAGTTGCCACCGTCGTCTTGAAGCTCTTCAACATCGTTCAACCCACAGCAGCCGTTTTCGGGCAAAAGGACGCCCAGCAGTGTGTCATCATCCAACGCATGGTCAATGACTTGAATCTGGATGTCAGGATTATAGTGAGTCCGACCGTTCGTGAGCAGGACGGGCTGGCGCTGAGTTCGAGAAACCAGTATCTCTCAACATCAGAGCGGAGAGCGGCAACAGTTCTGTATCAGTGTCTGCAGGAGGCGGAGGAGTTGGTCCAAAATGGCGAACGAAGAACCGCCACGATTCTAAGCCAAGTGACGGACCGCATTTCCAGACAACCGCTGGCACGGCTGCAATACGCTGAGATTGTCGAACCGCTGAATCACTCTCCGCTGCGCGAGTTAGACCAGGAAGGGATTCTTCTGCTGGCAGTTTTTATCGGCCAGACGCGTCTCATCGACAACATCCGGCTCAGGCCCTCGGACTCAGGCTAGAGAAGAGGGCACTCTCCCTGGAGCGCGGCACTCATTCCCCTTATGCAGGCCCAACCGGCAATCAGACACCTACAAGAGCCTCTGTCCGCTCACCGATCTGCTGGCGCCACATCGCAAAATAGAGTCCTTTCAACTCCAGCAGATCCTCGTGGCGCCCCGATTCCACAATGCGACCCTTCTCCAAGACGTAGATCCGATCCGCATGTAAGACTGTGGACAGGCGATGGGCTATCAGGATCGTGATCATTTCCCCGCTCATCGAAACATCTCGAATGGTCTCCGTGATTTCTTCCTCGG
>JBGOTQ010000162.1:0-15671 GCA_041476565.1 Terriglobia bacterium
GGGCTACTCTCCTTCGCCCAGTTTGGAACAGCAGTCCAACCTTGATGTGCTTGCAAGCGAATCCTCCAATTCATATTTAAGTACAGCCAGCGCAGCAATGGCGGCAGTTTCGGTTCTGAGAATATGGGTTCCCAGGGAAACTGGTCGGAACTGATAGCGCGAGAACTGAGATTCCTCATCCGAGGTCCATCCTCCTTCGGGACCGATGCAAAAGGCCACGGAATTCCATTGTTTCATTCGCAGGATTGTTTTTAGATTTCGTTGTCCTGAGTTTTCCGAGAAAAAGATTTTCAGGTCGGCAATGACTTGCTCGCAAGCGCACGGGCAATTCACTGGACGATGAAGGAGCGGTAGAGTTCCCCGGTGGGACTGTTTGGCTGCTCCTATGATAATCTTCTTCCAGCGATCCATCTTTGCTTCGATGCGTGCCGTGGGAATTCTCATGACCGAGCGTTCAGCTTCCACAAGATAAATCTCAGTGACCCCTAGTTCGGTGGTCTTTTGCAGGGTCCATTCCAGCTTGTCAGGTTTGCAGAGTGATTGCAGAAGAACCAGCGAAGTTGAGGATGAGGACTCTTCAACAATCAAGGTGACATTGCTCAAATCCACCGACTCTGAGCCAATCCCGGCGACCTCTCCGGTCCATACCCGTCCGGAACCGTCGATCAATTCAACGCGGTCTCCTCTTCGTGCCCGAAGCACACGGATTAAATGATGGGCTTCGCTTCCGGAAAGAACCGCGGATTCACCGCGAGGTGAGCTTTGCAAGTACAACCTTCGATTGGTCATGGCCACAGTATAATAATCTAAAGCGATCTGATTTTCTCAGTAAACTTGTCCACCAGCGCATGTCTGACAAGCTCTCTTTCCATTTTCTTTCCAAGATCTGGAAGCGCCGGTCCTTCCAGTGGATATTAGGGGAGTCCAAACTGGGGACATCTCATTTGGCAAGTCGCTGGATCTTCTTACGTATCTTGGGTGTGACCTACTTGGTTGCCTTTTTCTCTCTTGAATTTCAACTCAAGGGGCTCATTGGATCAGGAGGGATCCTACCTGCCCGTGAATTCCTGACCGCGGTGAACCGGGTTCTGGGGCCCGAACGCTTTCGGTTGTTCCCAACCATATTCTGGTGGAATTCGTCGGACGCCTTCCTCCAGATTGCCTGCTACAGCGGGATTGTCTTTTCATGGGCACTCACCGCGGGCATTGCCCCCCTGCTTTGTTTGATTGTCTTGTGGATTTTGTACCTCTCCTTTACCGTTGTGGGGCAGGCCTTCTTTAGCTTTCAATGGGACGTTCTGTTGTTGGAAGTCGGCTTCTTGGCGATCTTTTTCGCCCCTATGAACCTATGTCCCAGATTCTCTCGAGAAACTGCTATTTCGCCCTTGATGCTGCTATTGTTATGGTGGGTGCTGTTCCGCTTGATTCTTGAATCGGGGATCGTCAAGTTGACGAGCGGTGACATGACCTGGCGTGACCTAAGCGCACTCCGTTATCACTATGAGACTCAGCCGCTTCCCACCTGGATTGGCTGTTACATGCATCAGCTGCCGCTCAGCTTTCAGAAGCTCTCGACGTTTTCTGCACTGGCCTGTGAATTACTTGCGCCCCTGCTGTTACTCGGTACTCGCCGGTTCAAGTTGATCGGCTGCTCGGCAATCGTCCTCTTGCAGTTGATGCGAGGATCCCCGCCGGTTTTGGATCTCTTGGCTGGAAATCCCTTCCCGGATCATCCTCCGCGATATCTCAGAGTCCTTCAGTATGAGTATCACTTCACGAACCTCAAAACGAGAGCCAAGACTGGCCAGTGGTGGTGGCGTGAACCCAGGAGGGTCGTTTACCCGCCGATGGTCTTGGCAAAGAAGGAAAGCGTGACTGGGATTCCTTGAGGGGAATTCCTGAAAATGAATTCGGGGGAGCCATCGATGAATGGTTCCGGCGGGGCTCTCCATCAAGAAGGCGAACTTTTTTTCTCGGTTTTTAAGAGGCTTCTCTTTAGGGCAAGTCGTCATTATGTCTGCTGAGAGCTATGACGCCATTGTGATTGGATCGGGCCCCAACGGCCTGGCCGCCGCCATTACCCTGGCGCAAGCCGGTTGCTCTGTCCTGGTGTGCGAAGCGGAAGAAATGATTGGAGGGGGGACGCGCTCGGCCGAGCTCACTTTGCCCGGTTTTGTCCATGACATTTGTTCGGCGGTACATCCCCTGGCGATTGCCTCTCCCTTCTTCCGCAGCTTGCCGTTGTCCAGGTATGGGCTGAAATGGATTTGCCCTCCCACTCCCCTGGCACACCCGTTAGAGGATGGCACGGCCGTTTGCATGGAATCCGCGATCGCAGCTACTGGTGCCAACCTCGGAGTGGATGGAGAGAACTACCAACGGTTGCTCAAACCTTTCTGTAGTCACTGGGAGGCACTGGCAGAGGAAATACTGAGACCGTTACGCATCCCCCGTCATCCCATGTTGATGGCCCGCTTTGGATTTTACGCGCTCCGGTCTGCCCGGAATATCATCCTTCACCAATTCACCGGTGGACGGGCACGCGCCTTATGGGCGGGGCTGGCCGCCCATTCCATGCTTCCGCTGGATCAGGCCCCCAGCGCGGCCGCCGGCCTGGCTCTGGCCGCCTCCGCACATGCCGTCGGCTGGCCTTTTCCCCAGGGAGGATCGCAACAAATTGCTGCGGCTTTGAGCTCCTACCTTTTTACATTGGGGGGAAAAATCACGACCGGGATGCGCGTCACCTCTGTTGATGATCTACCACCTTCCCGCGCAGTATTGTGCGGCGTTACGCCGCGCCAGCTCTTGCGCATAGCCGGGCATCGACTGCCGGCTGGTTACCGTCGCAAGCTGGAGAAATATCGATACGGCATGGCGGCTTTCAAAGTCGATTATGCGCTGGATGGTCCCATTCCCTGGAAGGCGCCTCGCTGCCTGCAGGCCGGGACGATACATCTGGGTGGAACATGGGAGGAAATTGCCGCTTCCGAACGATCTGCGTGGGAAGGTGCCCCCCCCACGCGCCCCTTCGTACTCTTGTCCCAGCCCAGCCTGTTTGATCCGACGCGTGCTCCAGCAGGACAACACACAGTGTGGGCCTATTGCCACGTCCCGAATGGATCGCGACAGGACATGCGTGAGTACATCGAAAGACAAATCGAACGTTTTGCACCCGGTTTTCGCGACCGCATCCTGGCCCATCATGTCTTGTCGCCAGAAGGGCTGGAAAGCCACAATGCCAACCTGGTGGGTGGTGACATCAATGGTGGCGTGCAGGATTTGCGACAATTCTTTACTCGCCCCACCTGGCGCCTTTACGCCACTCCTGCTCGTGGGCTTTACCTCTGTTCCTCTTCCACTCCGCCCGGCGGTGGCGTCCACGGCATGTGTGGCCATTTCGCAGCCTTGTCGGCCTTGCGGCATCTCGCCAGAGATAGCGGTACCCCACGAAATCCCATGTCGGTCGCGTGACCCGGAGCTTACCTCCCAGTTTACAGCTGTGATAAGCCCTGACGTAACTGACCAGGATCTGCCGCAGGCGGGCCGAGGGGGAGTGGGATCAAGATTAAGGCAAATCAGTAGGATCCCAGCAGAGATGTAGATCTTCGTTCAAGGCGTTCATCGATTCCATGTCATCATCCGAAATGGAAAAGTCAAAGACTCTGGCGTTTTCTTGCATATGCAGCGGATTGGAGGCTTTGGGTATGACGACCACCTCGTGCTGGATCGCCCAGCGTATCAGGAGTTGCGCCGGAGAGCGATTGTATTTGGAAGCAAGCCGAACCAGGCTGGGATGTGCGAGACGCTGCCCTGCTGTCAAAGGACGGTATGCTTCCAATTGTATCCGGTGGTCCCGGCAGAATTGTAACAGCTCACTCTGAGAACAAAACGGAGTGAATTCCACTTGATTGACCGCAGGAACACAATAAGACTTTGACATTAGCTCCCGAAGATGGCGGATGGTGTAATTGCTCACGCCAATGGCACGACACTTTCCTTCGGCCAGAAGTCGTTCCATGGCTTTCCAGGTCTGGAGGCGCAAGCTGGCCGGCGGCCAGTTGATGAGGGCTAGAATCCGTCTGAGGGGTTTCAAGCGGTAGGGTTTGGAGATCTTCAGAGGCCAGTGAATCAAGTAGAGATCGACATAATCCAATCCGAGATCCTTCAGGCTGGCGTCGAAAGCACGCAGGGTCGAGTCATAGCCATGATCGGTTTTCCATAACTTGGTGGTAACGAAGACCTGCTCTCGGGGAATTCCGCAATTGCGCAGCGCGTTGCCTACGTCCTTTTCATTGGCATAAAGCCGCGCGGTATCGATGAGTCGATACCCGGTCTGAAGGGCCAGTGTAACCGTCCGTTCCGTCTCCTGACCGGGAGGGCACCGATAGACTCCCAACCCGAGCATCGGCATCCGGACGCCGTTGTTTAAGGTTACCGCTAAGCCGCCAAAGTCACTCACCTGTTCCCTGCGACCAGACAAACCCACTCCCCCTTCCTCTTTGTTCGACAACGTCCTAATTCTATTGCTTTCAAGGCTTGTCGAACTCGAGATGACTGGGTATCCAGGATGCCAGACAAGATCAGGCTACCCCGCAAGCCCAGACGTTTATGGATTGCGTCGATCTCAGCCAGAATGCCCTCTGCAGTGAGATTAGCAACTATCACGTCGAAAGAACCAGACTTGATTTTTGAAACACTCCCAGGGACCCATTCGATTTCCCTGTCACATTGGTTGACGACCCCATTTGCCCGGGCAGTACGAATTGCGTCGAGGTCGATGTCACAGGCAACCACTTTTCGGCAGCCCAGCTTGACCGCCGCGATAGTTAGAATCCCGGATCCGGTCCCAATGTCCAGGAGCTTTTTGCCTTTGAGGCTCATCTGTTCGAGGACTTCTACACAGAGTTGCGTACTTTCATGGGTCCCGGTCCCGAAAGCCAGTCCGGGCTGCAGCCAGAGAGGGAATCGGTTTTCAGGCAACTCACCGGACAGCTCAGGAGCAGGGATAATATAAAAGTGGTTCCCAACCGGGAAGGGATTTAGCCCCGCACTTCCCATTTTGAGCCAGTCCTTTTCCTTTTGACGTCTCAACGTAAGTGCTTTGGGTAAAATCCCTGCTCTCCGGCAGGCTGTTTCAAACTGCAACGCAACAGCCCCAGTGTCATGAAGTGAATCAAAATAAGCTCTCAGGCGGATCCATCCCCCCTTCGAGTTCTTTTCTTCTATGCCTATTGTTCCTAGCTCCCAGAGAATTCCACTTGCCACATCGTGATGTTCGGCCGAGAGAGTCAGTTGAAGGAAACTCCACTCATTCATGGGTGAAAAGAGAAGTTCGTGAGTAACGGGTCAACCGCCGCTGGTGAGGGGCTTTGGGTAGAAGTAGGACGTGTTTGGATCAGCCGAAGATTTCCTTTACCCGGTTGAGCAGGCTTTTTTCCATAGGCTTATTATCAATCTCACTGACTGCTGCCAGTTGTTCCAGCAGTCTTTTCTGCTCACGGGTAACTTTGGATGGAGTGATTACATTGACTGTGACAAAAAGATCGCCACGACCGCGACCGTTAAGACTCGGAATCCCTTTTCCTTTCAAGCGAAAGATAGAACCGCTTTGAGTGCCCTCCGGTATCTTAAGAGATTCCTCGCCTTCCAGGGTGGGGACTCGGATTTCTGTACCCAGAGCAGCTTGGGGGAAGCTTAGGGGCACCACGCAATACAGATTGTTCTCCTGCCGTTCAAAGATTTCGTGCTCCTGGACGTAAATGACTACGTACAAGTCACCGGCAGGGCCCCCCTGGACGCCGCCTTCGCCTTCAGCGCTGACCCTCAGCCGGGACCCGTTATCTACGCCTGCCGGGATCTTGATTTCCAGAGTTTTTTCTGTCTGGATCCGTCCCTCTCCACGGCATTCTTTGCATGGATTCTTAACAACCTTCCCGGTTCCCTGGCAGTGGTGGCAGCTCCGGCTAATGCTGAAGAAACCTTGCTGATAACGGACTTGCCCCATTCCTTGGCAGGTGGGACAGGCGGTGGGTCCTGACCCCTTTGCGGCACCGCTTCCGGAACAACTGCCACAGGTCTCCAAGCGAGGAATCCTGATTTTGGTTTTCAGGCCGAACGCAGCATCCAGGAAGCTAATCTCCAGGTCATAGCGAAGGTCAGCCCCTCGCTGGGCCGGGGACCTTCGTCGATTTCCAGTCCCGAAAAGGTCTCCGAAACCGAAGAAGTCACCAAGAATATCCTCAAACCCGGAAAACACCGAGGGATCGAAGCCCACAGTACTGCCTATGCCAGTGTGTCCGAACCGATCGTATTGGGCGCGCTTTTGCGAGTCGCTGAGTATGCTGTAAGCTTCAGCGGCTTCCTTAAATTTCTCTTCAGCACTCTTGTCGCTGGGGTTCTTATCGGGATGGTATTTGACAGCCTGCCGACGGTAAGCAGTCTTGATATCCTGGTCTGAGGCGGTCCGCGGAACACCTAACACTTCGTAGTAATCTCGTTTGGGCAAAAACCCTGCCCTCCTTCAATCTTTTATTTTTTCCCCGACCCGTGGGAATCATTCAGCCACGAGTACAAGGGATCCTCCTGCGTTGGTGGTGGTGTAGGAGGATTCATTTTATCACCACCCGCGTGGCCTTGTGAAGAGAACATCGCTTGGGTCAGCAAAGAAGCCGCTTGTTCCAAATCCTGCATTAGCCGTTTAAAGTCTACCACATTTTCATCCTCTTCGTTCCCTTCGAAGGTTCGTTTTGCTGCCCGGATAGACTCGCGGGCAAATTCCTGATCGGTTTCCGACAAGAGCCAGCCGAATTCGGTAAAGGCCTTTCCAGTGGTTTGCAGGAGACCTTCCATCCGGTTGCGGATAATGGACTTCTCCTTGATCCTCCGATCCTCTTCACCCCTCAGCTTGGCATCCTCAATCATGGATTTGATTTCGTCAGGACTTAGGCCACTAGAAGGAGTCACCTTAATTGCTTGTTCTTGTCCGGAACTTTGGTCTTTGGCAGAAACACTCAAGATGCCGTTGGCATCGATGTCAAACGTCACATCCACCTGGGGGACCCCCCGGGGGGCGGGGGGGATATTGATCAATTCGAATCGGGCAAGTGAGCGGTTGGCCGAGGCAAGCTCACGCTCTCCTTGAAGGACATGAATTTCCACGACAGATTGGTTGTCTGCCACCGTAGTGAAGGTCATCGTCTTGGTGGTGGGGATCGTGGTATTGCGTTCCAGGAACTTGGTGAACAACCCTCCATGAGTCTCGACCCCCAAGGACAAAGGAATCACGTCCAGCAAGATGATATCCTTGATCTCACCTTTCAGCACTCCACCTTGGATGGCAGCACCGATGGCGACGACCTCGTCAGGATTGATCTCCAGGCTAGGCAGCTTACCGAATATCTTTTCCACTCGCTCCCGAACCAGGGGGGTTCGGGTCTGGCCGCCAACCAGAAGGACCTGGTCAACGTCCTTGGGTTCAAGCTTGGCGTCCCAGAGGGCCTTCTGGCAAGGCTCCACGGTCTTCTCTACCAGGTCGGCGACCATCTGTTCAAACTTCGATCGGGAGAGCAATTTGTTGAAGTGCTTGGGGCCTGTGCGGTCGGCTGAAATAAACGGGAGATTGATGTGGGCTTCCATCGACGTCGAGAGCTCACATTTGGCGCGTTCGGCTGCTTCCTTCAGGCGCTGCATGGCAAGGCGATCACCCCGCAGGTCGATGCCATTTTCCTTCTGAAACTCAGCCACGATCCACTCGTTGATCCGCTGGTCAAAATCCTCACCACCCAGAAAACTATCTCCACAAGTTGCAAGGACCTCAAAGACTCCATCGCTCAGTTCCAAGATGGAAATATCAAAGGTCCCCCCCCCCAAGTCATAAATGGCAATTTTCTCGTTTTCTTTTTTTCCTAATCCATAGGCAAGTGCCGCGGCAGTTGGTTCGTTAATAATCCGGCCTACGTTCAAACCGGCAATTTTGCCGGCATCCTTGGTGGCTTGGCGCTGGATATCATCAAAATAGGCAGGGACGGTAATAATGGCTTCGGTCACCTCTTCACCCAGAAAATCCTCGGCGGAGGACTTCAGTTTCTCCAGGATAATCGCGGAGAGCTCGGGCGGACTATAGTCCCTTCCCAGGATGTGAATCCGGACGTCACCGCTCGTTGATGCGGTAAGTTGATAGGGGAGAATAGCCTTGGCTTGCTGGACTTCGGCGGTACTCAGCTTCCTGCCGATGAGTCGCTTAACGGCATAAACCGTATTGAGGGAATTGGTGACTGCCTGGCGTTTAGCAATCTGACCCACCAGGCGCTCCCCCTTCTCCGTAAACCCAACCACCGAGGGGGTCGTCCTTCCCCCTTCTTTGTTCGGAACAACTTGAACACTCCCGCCTTCAATGACAGCGAGACAAGAGTTCGTCGTTCCCAAGTCAACTCCAATGATTTTTCCCATACCCTAGTCCTATTTAAAAAAATCGATCAGTGCGCTTCAGTCTCTATGGGGTTTTCGCTAGGAAGCTGGGATGAAGGCGCAACTGCCACTTTCACCAGCGACGGGCGAAGCAAACGGTCTTTGAAGATATAACCACGCTGTAATTCCTCAATCACTTCGTTCTCAGCGTAGCGATCATTCTCTTCCCTCAGCATGGCCTGATGATGATAAGGATCGAATAGACGCCCGAGTGATCGAATCGGCTGCAGACCAACGGATGAAAGAAGCTCGCGCAGTTGTTTCAGAACCAACTCGATCCCTTTCTTGTGATCTTCAACACTTTCCCCTTCCGGTGCGTTCAAGGAACGTTCGAGACTGTCCAGAACGGGAAGGAGGTCCTTGATAAAATGAAACAACACATACTCCAGGAACTCTTGCTTCTCCTTTTCAATGCGCTTCCGGAAATTTTCAAACTCGGCTTGTTTTCTCAAAAACCGCTCGAACAATTCTTCGTTTTGCTTCTGCAGGCTTTCAAACTCCTCGAAGGGAACCGGTGTCCGCACAGATTCCGACTCCGTAGGCTTAGCGACTTGGGCCTCTTCAGTAATTCCAGGATGTAGGCCTTCTGAGGCGGTCGAAGGGATCGATTCCAGGGGAGTCGAAACTTGAGCGGCGACAACTTCAGGCGAAGCCTGTACTGACTGAGTGGGAGCCTCCATTCCAGGCGTGTCGGGTGGTGAAGCAGTAGACTCAGTTATGGATTCTGACGAACAGTTTTGTGGGGAGAGAGTCTTATCGGTCATCCAGTCTTCTCCGGATTGGTCTAAAAAGCTACCGCCCTAAACGTAAAGTACTCCAAAGTGCTGATTCTAACACGCAGGCCAATGGAGCAGACCCTTACTCTTAGTTCTTATTTAGGATCTGCCCATACAATCTGGCCACATAGTCCACGACGGTAACGGCACGGGCATATTGCAGTCGAGTGGGTCCGAGAATCCCGATCGATCCCAGTTGGTGGGCCTGGTAAAGAAGAGGAGAGGTAATGAGGGAATAGTCGCGTAATCCCGGAATTCGATTCTCCGAGCCAATGATAATCCGAATACCTTCGCCGGGCTTTTCACTGATGCAAGCGTTCAAAATCCTAACGAGCTTGCTCTTCTCCTCAAAAGTCTTAAACAGGGCCCTCATCCGCAATGAGTCAGAGAACTCGGGCTTACTCACCAATTTCGAAGCTCCGTCGACGTATATATCGACATCTTGCTCGGAAACTTCATCAATTAAGCCCTGATTACAGAGAAGGATAACATTCTTGAGGAGACGATCGTACAGGGCCTTCTCTTCTCCCATTTTTTTCAAGATGTCGTTGCGAATATAGAAGAGATGGGAGCCTGCATAGTTCTCATTAACATATCTGGCCGTTTGATCGAGTTCCTGTTGGGCGACCTGCTCATCGACCCTCACGATCCGGTTGTGAACCAAGCCGGACTTCGAGACGATGATGACCAAGATGCGAGAGTCGCTCAGAACGATGAACTCGATGTGCTTCAATGAATTGTGACCGAGAGAAGGCGTTATAACGAAGCCGACATTATCGGTGGCTTCGGACATGGCCAAGGAAAGCCTCTCCATCACGCCGTCGTGGGAATCTGGCTTGAAAATACTCTGGTTGATGAACTCCTGGTCCGTCTTGTTTAAAGAGGGAGATTCCATCAAATGATCCACATAAAAACGATATCCTTCATCGGTCGGAATCCTGCCAGCGGAAGTGTGGGGCTGACAAAGGTAACCAGCGGACTCCAAATCGGCCATGATATTTCGGATAGTCGCCGGACTCAAATCACCTTTGCGCTTCTTGGAGAGTGTGCGTGAACCGACCGGCTTTCCGCTGCCGATGTAAGTTTCGATAACCGCTTTCAGGATTTCCTTCTCTCGATTGTTCAAGCTGGGATTGCCACGCAGAGCCATTGCCACGGAACCATGGACCAGTAGGAGGCTTCGTTCAATTTAGGTTGATCTTACAGCACGGGTTTTTGGGGTGTCAAGCCATTTCGGGGCTCCTATCCCATTCCAAGGCTGAGTATTTTGAGTTACTTAAGTCAAGCGCCGTCCGGCGCAGCGGACCGTCCACATATGCCTCTTTGAGATCGACTCGGAAGGATTTCCGGAATCCGGAGACTAATTTCTGGACGACCTCGTTGATCTCGGGGAGATAGCCCAGACAAGCCGAAAGACTGGTTGCCCTGGACCAAATCTCGGTACTTAGGCGATTCCGTAAAGCCTTGTCCCAACGATCTGGATCAATGCCAAGAAGGATGGACCCATGCTGCAGGAACGCCATCCGGGTTCTGCGCTGGGCGCTCCCCACGAGTTTCCTGCCTTGGCAGAGGATTTCAAAATGGTTGGTAGTGGCGAAACAAGAGGGGCTTGAGGCAAGGTGAGAGGCACGGGAAGGAGTTTCGCGCGCCAGGGTAGTCTCAAGCCCCATCTCCCGGAGGCCCGCCAATAACGCCATGGCGATCCTTCTGTAAGTTTCTCCTATATCACTGGAGGGAAAAAGATTCCAATCGTTAGAAATCACTGAGTACGTAATCTCCTGATCATGGAGGACGGCTTTTCCCCCGGTGATTCGACGAACCACCTCAATCCCGTGTGACTTACAGTAGTCAAGGTCAACGACCTTTAGTGTCTTTTGAGAGAACCCCAGGGATAGGGTTGGGCGTTCCCATTGATAGAACCGGAGGTAGGTCTGCGCAGGGCGTGAGGAATCACTGACGTGCTCCAAAAGAACTTGGTCCAGGGCCATGTTGAAACCTGCTGGTAATGGTCCGTCCACCACTAGATTCCAAGACCCGTGAACCATTGGCAAAACTCCCCCGCTCGGCTCCTAATCCTCCCTGGGCAGGTTCTAGCTTCTATTAAAGCAGGAGATCCCGAACTGGCACATAACCAAGACTCTGGGATTCGGCCACACCCCTGCAGGTGACATGGCCTTGGTAAACATTGAGACCTTCCCCCAAGCCAGGGTCGGACGCAATGGCATTCTTCAGCCCCAGGCGGGCAAGCTTCAACACGTAGGGCAGTGTGGCATTGGTCAGCGCAAACGTGGATGTTCGGGGAACCGCTCCGGGCATGTTGGCCACACAGTAATGAACCACTCCGTCAACCTCGAAGGTGGGATTGCTGTGCGTCGTGGGACGGGTGGTTTCAATGCAGCCTCCCTGATCCACGGCCACATCTACGATGACTGCCCCTCTTTTCATAGTGGAAATCATCGACCGGGTTACCAGCTTTGGAGCCGAAGCGCCCGGGATGAGCACAGCACCGACTAATAAGTCGGCTTTACGAATAGAGTGAGAGATTGTCAAACTGTTGGAAGCCAGAGTAGCCACACGGCCCAGGAATACGTCGTCGAGGTATCGCAGCTTGTTCAGGTTCGTATCCAGTACTGTGACATCAGCGCCCATGCCCAGGGCGATTTTTGCTGCATTGAGGCCCACGACGCCCCCGCCAATGATGACAACCTGTGCTGGAGGTACTCCGGGGACCCCGCCCAGAAGAATTCCCCGTCCGCCCTGGTTGCGTTCCAGATACTGGGCTCCCACTTGGATCGCCATTCTGCCGGCCACTTCGCTCATCGGAGTCAGCAGTGGCAGGCTGCCGTCGGACTCGCGGATGGTTTCATAGGCAACACCGGTAATCTTCTTAGCAAGTAAGAGCCGCGTCAGTTCCGGCAAGGGTGCCAGGTGGAGATAGGTGAACAGCGTTTGATGTTCAAGGACCCTCGGGTATTCCTCCTCTACCGGCTCTTTCACCTTGATGATTAGCTCGGCTTTGGACCAGACTTCATCACTGGTATTCGAGAGAATTCCTCCAGCCTCCACAAAATCACGATCGGAGATCCCACTTCCGGCACCAGCATTAGACTGGATGTATACTGTGTGTCCGGCATCGGTCAGGGCTTTGACGCCGGCTGGAACCAGCCCCACCCGGTATTCGTTGTCTTTGACTTCTTTGGGAACACCGATGATCATGCGCATCTCCTCGTTTTTTATTCGGGATGGTCGATTTGAGCCTTCTGGAGCTTTCCACTGTAATCAACGTAGATGGCCTTCCATTCTGAGAAAATGTCGAGAGCTTGAATTCCGGCTTCACGGTGGCCGTTTCCGGTCTGTTTGGTCCCTCCGAAAGGCAAATGGACCTCGGCGCCGATGGTTGAGGCGTTTACATAGAAAATCCCCGTATACATATCCCGCATCGCCACGAAAGCCTTGTTAACATCCTGGGTGTAAATGGCCGAGGAAAGACCATATTTCACATCATTGGCGATCTGAATGGCCTGTTCAAACCCGTCGGCAGGGATGACCGAAACCACCGGGCCAAAAATTTCTTCCTGAGCGATGCGCATTTTAGGATCTACGTCTCCTAATATTGTGGGTTCGTGAAAACAGCCCCTGGCCCACTCTCCCGAATCGAGTCGGTTTCCCCCACTAAGCAACTTGGCGCCTTCTTTCTTACCGATCTCCACGTAATTTGTCACCGTCTCAAGCTGGCTTTCATTAATGACTGGACCCATGTCCACTTCGGGATCTAGCCCATTACCGACTTTAAGAGCCTTCGTCCTGGCTACAAATTTCGCAGTGAACTCCTTAATGACTTGCTTATCCACGACCACCCGGCTTGCTGCAGTACAGCGCTGACCTGTGGTCCCAAATCCGCCCCATACAGCTCCGTCCACCGCCAGGTCCAGGTTGGCATCCTCCAGGACAATAATTACGTTCTTCCCTCCCATTTCCAGGTTACAGTGTTTGAAATTCGGGGCGCAAGCATTGGAAACTGTTCTCCCCACCTCCGTCGAGCCTGTGAAGGAGACCAGCTTGACCTCAGGATGGGTCAACATGGGAGTACCTACTTCGCTGCCGGAGCCTGAGACAAAATTGACGACACCTTTAGGCACTCCAGCTTCCTCACAGGCTTTGACAAGATTCAAGGCTGAGAGCGGGGTATCGGTGGCCGGCTTAAGAACCACGGTGTTTCCGCAAACCAGCGCAGGAATCAGCTTCCACGAAGGAATCGCCATGGGGAAGTTCCAGGGAGTAATCAGAGAACAGACTCCGAGGGGCATGCGAATGCTCATGGCAAACTTGTCGGGAAGTTCGGCCGGTGTCGTATGCCCGTAAAGCCTCCGACCCTCCCCGGCAGTGAAAAATGTCATGTCAATGGCTTCTTGAACATCCCCGCGTGTTTCACTGATGACTTTTCCCATCTCGCAGGTCATTTGACGGGCATACTCTTCCTTCTGTCGAACCAGGATTTCGCCAACTCGGAATAAGATCTCAGCGCGCCGCGGTGCTGGCATGAGCCGCCACCCCTTGTATGCATCCCCCGCCGCATCAATTGCAGCTTCCACATCCTTGGAATTAGACTTCTGAAAAACTCCCAGCACTTCTTGGCGGTTGGCAGGATTTCGGTTTTCAAAAACCTTGCCTGAAGTAGAACAGAGCCACTCTCCACCAATGTAATTCCTGAATTCAGGCATGGGGCTCATAAAGTGCTCCTTTCGCCAAAGCGAGACGATTGCTCATCTTCCTGTACTGCAATTTTAAATGATTGCCTTGGAAAGGGGAAGATTTCTAACCCTTTGCTTGAGCCAGAAGAAGCTACAGGCCGAGCTTCTTTAGAGACAGTGCATCAGGTTTTCCTGTCACTTTGAATCCACTGTCAGTTTGATACGCGCTCATGGCCTGAGCGGTGGATGTATCCCATTTCCCGGTAGGCTCCCCTTGGTAAAAGCCGGCTGATCGCAGCGCCTGTTGGATTTCCAGGACTCGTGAGGGTTCGATTTCACGCTGACCGCGGACTCGATTCTTCTTAGATGGTTTAGAGGAGTTGCGCCCTTTCGTTCTGGATTTCGTAGTTTTCGTTTGAGCGGCGGATTGTGTCTTGGGGATTGTACCCGAAGTTACTGACGATTTACGGGACTTCGTGCTGGCTGGGGTCGTTGAGCCGGATTGTTTAGTAGTAGTCGGAGATTTTTCCGGTTCCGCGACTGTCAAAAACAAACGCCGGTCAGCCACGGATCCAATAATGGACACCAAAGCAACGCATAGGGGAATCTTGTTAACGATGGCCTTTGTCGAAATGGACACAGAAATTTGGCTAGAAAGCGCTCAACTGGATCGCCGCAGTAACAGCCCACGTCGGAGCGAACGACCTGGCCCTGGCCAAAATCCCCGGGATCTGAGGCAGAGAGATTACTTTGTGGACATAATCGTCAATGGACGGTCCAAACGGATGACCATTTTGGTTCCTGCAGGGAGTTCTACCTCCTTGCCCTTGCGTCGCATGGAATCCGCCAATCCGATCAGTCCCCCGACACCAGCCCCTATGGCTGCGCCTTTGCCGCCTCCTGCAATGGCTCCAATACCGGCCCCTGCAGCAGCGCCTCCAGCGACTTCTCCCGTATCCCGTTTACGGGTGGACTCACCTTTAATCGTCCCTTCCTTACGATCGATTTGCTCCTTCTCGGACTCGCCGAGTTCCGCGGCTGAGGCCACAATGGTCTCTGACACGCCGTTTGGGAAGATCAGTCGCTCGTAGGTGAGATTAATTTCTCCCCGAGACCTCGCTCGGCTTGCCGGTTTGACTTCGGCCACACGCCCTTCCAGGGTCGTTCCTGCCGGAATGACCTCCTTGCCTTCGACCATTACCGATTCAGTGACTTTGGCCGAGAATCGATCTCCCTGGCGATTCGTCCGGGAATTGATTGTGCTCTCTAATTTCGCCTGGATTCGTGTACCGTCCGGAACGGTGTAGCTTTGAGTCGCCTGGGCCAAGCCGTTTGATGATGCAAGCGCCAACCCCAAAGCCATAGAGTATGAGCCAAGAATTGCTGCTTTCATGAGTGCCCCCATCTCCGAAGATCAGGAAGACATCCTCGGCGCGAGACTCGTCGACAAACGATTATATGCTGGGCTGAAAGTGAAAACAAGCGCTCTTACGCTTCGGGGTGCAATCAAAAGTGCGAGTCATATCAGGCTGCCTTGGAATAGGAATTCTGCCAGTAAGTCTGCCAATCACCATTGGCGCGCAGAACGCGGAGAGCGAGCATTTTGGCGGCGTTGTCTTCTTTCCACCAGGCGCCGGCCATCTTGAGCCGGTCTTGGATGACGTAGCGATGAGCACTTTCAATCTCCCCCGAACCAATGGGCAGATCGGCGGCTAGGGCAGCCGCGTAGTCGAATTGA
>JBGOTQ010000163.1:0-15510 GCA_041476565.1 Terriglobia bacterium
CAAGAAACCCTGAACCAGCATCTCCGTTGTACGTCACTATTGATTGCACCTCAGGCACAATTGGGCTTGAAAACCCATAGTGGATTCACTATACTTCCGTGGTTGCGCTGGAGGGTGAACAACCCTCATCTAGTCTAAGGCCCAGGTAGCTCAGGCGGTAGAGCGCAGCCCTGAAAAGGCTGGCGTCGGCGGTTCAACTCCGTCCCTGGGCACCATTTTTGAAATCACCTGTCTGATCACGACTTCGCATTTGGATAAGGAAAAAGGGTTGAAAGGGTTCAATGCTTTCAACCCTTTTGTCTTTTGGGAGTCGGATTTCATCTCAAGGAAAGGAAACAGCATCATGCACAAAGCAAGGTCGTGCAGTCATGAGGCGTTGGCCGTTGCAGTTCTGATCGCGGGGTTGCTGGCAGCAACTATTGCCGTTACTGCAACAGAAAACCCGGATGAACGAATTGGCGGTTTTCTCCTGGGCCCTCAAGCCTACAGTTTCCGTTTGTTTACCTTTTTTGAAGCACTTGACAAAGCCAAGCAGTTGGGCTGCCACGTGATTGAGGCGTACCCGGGGCAACCACTCAGCCCCGAAGACAAGATCCCCTTCGACCATAATGCCAAGCCCGAAACCCTCGCCAAAGTCAAGGCCAAGTTGAAACAGACTGGCATCCGCATCGTCAATTATGGAGTTGTCGAACTGGGTACGACGGAGGCTGAGGCGCGGAAAGTATTCGATTTTGCCAAAGCCATGGGCCTTCCTGCGATTACCACCGAGCCAGCTGAAGGTAGCATGGATATGATTGAGAAACTGGTTAAAGAATACAACATAAAGGTGGGGATCCACAATCATCCCAAGCAACCCAAGAATCCAAAGTACCGGAACTGGGACCCCAATTATATCCTCTCCCTGGTCAAGGATCGTGACCCCCGCATCGGATCAACTGCTGACACGGGCCACTGGGTTCGATCTGGAATCAAACCGGTCGATGCCCTAAAAATCCTCAACGGTCGAATTATCAGCTCTCACCTGAAGGATTTGAATGAACTCGGGCCCGAAGCTCACGACGTGCCTTATGGGAAGGGGGTTTCCGACATTAAGGGAATACTGGATGAACTGCGGCGCCAAAACTTTCAGGGGAACATTTCCATGGAATACGAGTACCATTGGAAGAATTCCCTCCCTGAACTGACCGAGTGTGTGGAGTTCGTTCGCAATTACGGCAAGAATCCGTGAAGGCTGGGCGTAAATCCCCAGGATTCAGACCAACCCGTGGCACACACCTAGCTCAGTTTGGCGTGTACGATAGTCCGACCTGTTCATCCAAGTCTACGGAAGCGTCTTTATTTCCACCGGCTATCGGAAGTATTTGATCGGATTTCGAGGACGGCTGATCCATGGACTGCCCCAGACCGAAGTGCGGCCAAAGCCTCGTTGGCGGCGGTCAAGGGGAATGTTTCAACAGCCGTGTGAATGGGGATGGCAGGCGCCAGCTTCAGGAACTCTTCTCCATCTTGTCTGGTCAGGTTGGCCACTGAGCGCAGCTGCCGTTCCCCCCACAGAATCTCGTAAGGAAATGAAGGGATGTCACTCATGTGAATCCCGGCACAAACCACAACTCCCCCTTTGGCGACAGCCCGGAGCGCGGCGGGGACCAATTCACCGGTTGGAGCAAAGATGATGGCAGCATCCAGCCAATCAGGAGCGGCCTGACCGGGGTCGCCGGCCCAGATGGCCCCAAGATGGAGCGCGAATTTTTGTCCTCCTGTGTCTCCCGGGCGTGTGAACGCATAAACCTGGCGTCCTTCATGGCGGGCCACCTGGATGAGGATGTGGGCCGCAGCGCCGAAACCATAAAAGCCGACTCGCTCAGCCTCTCCAATCAGTCGAAAGGATCGAAAACCGATCAGTCCCGCACAAAGCAGCGGCGCCGCCTGTAAATCCGGATAATCTTTTGGAATTGGGAAGCAGAACCGTTCATCGGCCAGAGTGTACTCTGCATAGCCACCATCAATCTGGTAGCCGGTAAATCGGGCATTGTCGCACAGGTTCTCGCGTCCTGATCGGCAATACCGGCACTCCCCGCAAGTCCAACCCAGCCAAGGCACACCCACCCGCTCGCCAGGCTTGTAGCGGGTCACTTGTTCGCCTAATTCATCCACTGTACCGACAATTTGATGGCCCGGAATCAGCGGGAGCTTTGGCTGCGTCAGCTCTCCATCAACGACATGCAAGTCAGTCCGGCAAACGGCACAGGTATGTACTCGAATGACCACTTGTGTGGCGCCGGGCCTGGGGTGCGGCAGTTCTACGGCCTTTAGCGGGTGGTGCGGAGCTTCCAACACCATGGCGAGCATGCCTTACAATATATGGTCAACAGCCCCGTAAATACAAGGATTTCGGTTGATCCCAGGCAGGACTGACCCTATACTCCTCGCCATAGCCACTCGGACATTGCTGCTCGAAATTCGACGCGCCGCAGGAGATGCAGCTTTATGGAAGCGTTACGGCCTGCGCGGTAGTGAGCTTGAAAAGCCCACGATTGATTCAGGAAACGAATCAATCGTGGCTGCCAATTCTGTTGCCATAGAGAAAGGAGATAGCCTATGCCGGAGACTAATAACACCAAAATCGATATTCCGTCCGAACCCTTGTTTGCAGATGCTGTCTTTGAGGGTGGGGGAGTCAAAGGAGTCGGCTTGGTTGGGGCCCTGTCCTGTTGCGAGGAACAAGGCTACCGTTGGAGATCCGTAGCCGGAACTTCGGCGGGAGCCATTACGGCAGCCCTGGTAGCGAGTGGATACACTGCCACTGAAACCAAGGCTGAGTTGGATCGCCTGATGCGGGAGGAAGACGAACATGGGCATAAGGGCTACGAACGTTTCAAAGACAAGAGTCTTTTGGACCGCATCCCGGGGCTGGGCCCGGCCCTGAGCCTGGGATTTGAGAAAGGGATCTATGAGGGAAAGTTCTTCGAAGGATGGATGCGCGGCCTGCTTGAGAGAAAGAACAAGAGGACTTTCGCCGATCTCATCAACCCGGAACACACCAATGACTCCAAGACCAGTTCCTCTCGCTACCGCCTGCGGGTTATTGCTTCAGACATCAGTCTCCGCCGGTTGATGATCCTGCCCCAGGATATCGTCAACTACGAGGAATTTGACGGCGATCCCGACCAGGTGGATATCGCCCATGCTGTTCGCATGTCCATGAGCATCCCATTCTTCTTTGAGCCGGTTCAGCTGACTTGCCGCCCCGACCGGTTTCCCCGGACCGAGCAAGAGGAACTGCAGGAGGCCAGCACGGGAAAGAAGATCTTCTTCACGCCGGAGCAGCGCGCCAGTTACATTGTGGACGGTGGTATTCTCAGTAACTTCCCGGTTGACTTGTTTGATGCCCCTCCGGATCGTTTGCCTCGTTGGCCCACCTTCGGATTCAAACTGGTAGCCCCCAGCGATGACCGACCCAACCGCATCCACGGGCCTATTTCGCTGCTCGGAGCTCTGTTCACCACGATGATGGAAGCGCACGATCAACGCCACATGGTCGAAGAAACTGAGGTCCGAACCATTCGCATCCGTACTGAAATGGTCAAGACCACGGATTTCGACCTTTCGCCTCGAGAGAGCGATAATCTTTTTGACCGGGGACGCCAGGGAGCAGGTGAGTTTTTTTTAAAGATGGAAGGCGCTGGGGGGATTTGCAGGGTATGTGGCGAAGTATCGTCAGATTGGGGCGTAAGCAGCAGGCACCGGAGATTGGGGTCTCACCCTAAGTTATATCCCGCGGGACTTTAATGAAAATGCAGGCTTTGGTAGCCACGCTGATCGCGATGTTCGCGGAAAGCGTGGGCTTCTTGTATCCACGAAAAACCCACGGCTCACATGAAGCGCTCGCCGTGGCTACCCCTGCCATTTTCATCCGCGGTGGTGAACTTGAGAAGGTCATGGGGCACTCTCTTGGCAATTTAGTGAGCCCTCGAAAAATAGCCACAGCCCTTCTCCCTTTCTCTCGGACTCCTGGGGACAATCGTCTGGGGAACCCCCCAAGCCCCCCCAAGTAAAGCAAAGGGGAAAATCCGCACCTGACAGTTTTGGCTGGTGTTCTTGGGTCTTGGAAAGTTCTTTCTCAGAATCCCCGGATCAGGTCTGCGTTCTGGCTTCGTAGGCTCTGATCTTTTCTTCGTGGTGGAGCGTCAATCCGATATCATCCAAACCATTGAGGAGGCAATGGCGGCGGAACTCGTCCACTTCAAACTCGTAACTCAAACCATCAGGTGAACTGAGCCGTTTCTGTTCCAAATCCACGGTGAGCTGGTACCCGGGGCTCTTGCGGACCCGCCGGAATATCTCTTCAACTTGCGCTTCGGATAGGCGGACCGGCAACATGCCATTCTTGAAACAATTGTTGTAGAAAATGTCCGCAAAGGAAGGAGCAATGATGCACCGAAAGCCATAGTCATGAAGAGCCCAGGGCGCATGTTCACGGGATGACCCGCAGCCAAAGTTGGCTCGCGCTGCCAGGATGCTTGATCTGCGGTATCGCTCCTGGTTCATTTCAAAGTCCGAATTCAACTGCCCGTCTTCCAGAAATCGCCAGTCGAAAAACAGGTACTGGCCAAACCCCGTTCGCTCGATGCGTTTCAGGAATTGCTTGGGAATGATCTGGTCGGTATCAATATTTGGCAGGTCAACCAGAGTGACAATCCCGGTGTGCTTTGTGAATGCTTCCATGCCTGGTCATCCCTTCTATATTCAAAATCGGCCTGCGGATCGAGTACCTCAACCTAACTGGCTTTCGCCTTTGATCCTCGTCCTTACAGCTGGTACTGCCGGATGTCGGTGAAATGTCCTTCAATGGCGGCGGCGGCAGCCATCAGCGGGCTGACCAGATGTGTGCGTCCGCCCTTACCCTGGCGTCCTTCGAAGTTGCGATTCGAAGTTGAGGCACAGCGTTCTCCGGGCTTGAGAATGTCTGGATTCATTCCCAGACACATCGAACAGCCCGATTCGCGCCAATCGAACCCGGCTTCGACCAGGATCCGATCCAGGCCTTCCGTTTCAGCCTGGAGTTTCACCTGTTGAGAGCCCGGAACGACCATGGCATATACCCTTGAGGAAACCTTTTTCCCTCTGACGAATTGGGCTACCCGGCGCAAGTCTTCAACACGGGAGTTTGTGCAGGATCCAATGAATACCCGTTCAATGGGGATGTTGATGATCGGAGTACCCGGCTTGAGGTTCATGTACTGCAGAGCCCGTTCGGCCGATTTTCGCAGGTTGGGATCGGCGAAATCCTCTGGACGAGGAACCTGGCTGTCAACAGAAACGACCTGGCCGGGATTGGTTCCCCAAGTCACCTGGGGACACAACGAAGCAGCCTCGATCTGGAGTTCCCGGTCAAATTCGGCACCCGGGTCGCTGGGAAGTTTCTTCCAGCAGCCCACCGCGGCGTCGAAATTCGCTGGGCTGTGTTCTCTTCCCACTAGATAATGGAATGTGGTCTGGTCGGGCGCGATCATCCCGGCCCGTGCCCCGCCCTCTATGGACATGTTGCAGACTGTCATCCTCTCCTCCATCGAGAGGTCTCGTATGGTATCTCCCGCATATTCGATGACACGCCCTGTCCCTCCACTAGTCCCAATCTGACCGATGATCGAAAGAATGATGTCCTTGGCCTCGACCCCGTATGGCCGCGGCCCCTTGACTCCAATGCGGTAAGTCTCGGGCTTGCTTTGAATCAGGCACTGGGTGGCCAGGACATGTTCCACTTCGCTGGTTCCGATCCCGAAAGCCAGGGCTCCAAAAGCTCCATGGGTGGAGGTATGGCTGTCGCCGCACACCAGAGTCATGCCGGGAAGCGTCAATCCCAACTCCGGACCAATGATGTGAACGATTCCTTGAAACGGGCTGTTGAGGTCAAATAACATGACCCCAAATTCTTTGCAGTTCCTGGCCAGAGTTTCCATCTGTTGGGCGGAGATTGGGTCGGCAATGGGCAGGGAACGCCTGGTAGTGGGGACATTGTGATCCATGGTGGCAAAGGTCAGGTCCGGTCGACGCACCTTGCGCCCGGCCAGACGTAAGCCCTCGAAGGCTTGCGGGGAGGTCACTTCATGGACCAGGTGGCGGTCGATATAGATCAAAGAGGGTTTGCCCGGTTCTTCATGGACCACGTGGGCTTCCCAGATTTTTTCAAACATGGTTTTTGGTTTCATGATTCCCGTCTCATTTCTACAGCAAGTCTGCGCTCATAGGAGCCCTTTCGTAGAAAACTCTATTATAGCCAAAAGAGGAACCGTTGAAAGGGATTTTGATTGGATTTTGACAGGCGGCATGCTAGTTTAGGCACGTATCCAATCACGATATGAGAGCATGGGGCAGAGACTTATGTATCGATGGAGTCGCGGATTATTTTGGGGGTTCACTGTGTGCTGTTGGCTCGGGACAGTTGTATTCGCAACGCTACCGATGCCGGGGTCTCAGGCTGTGCAAAGAAAGTCGGGCGACCAGGACGGAGACCGGCGTCGCTCTGATCGCCAGACTATTCAGCTAGCCAGCGGTGCGCGCGTGGAATTCTCTCAATTCCACAGCGCTGCCCTTGACTCTGATCGAGAGTATTCAATCTTCCTCCCCTCCACTTATGGGTCCGGAAGCAAGTCTTATCCGGTGGTCTTTTTTCTCCACGGATTGTGGAATGACCATACCAGCTGGACTGTTGATCGTTATGGTGACCTTCACGAGATGGTAGATAACTTGATCAGGGAGAAGAAAATCCCGGAGATTCTGATGGTTCATCCCCGCGGGGACAACAGTTTCTATACCAATTTCATCGACGGACATCAGAATTATGAAGACTACATTACCAGCGACCTGCTTCAACATATCGAAAAGACCTTCCGTGTCAAAAGCGGGAGGCAGTGGCGCGCAATTGGAGGGACATCGATGGGAGGGTTTGGGGCTTTGAAGATCGCCTTCAAGCGCAAGGACCTGTTCTCAGCCACGGCAGCCCATTCCCCGATTGTGCTCGCGAAGGACCCTTCCATGATAACGGGAAACGGACAGAATAGTGAACGCCTTGAGTTCTTCATAAAGCTCATGGCTCCCATTTTCGGGAACCCAATCGACCCTGTGCGCTGGCGTGACAACGATCCCTTGAGCCTGGCTCGGGTAGTTGACCTGCACGGATTGCGCATTTACTTCGATTATGGAACGGCCGATCGTTACAACCAAATGATTGGTCTGGGAGAAGGAATTCGAGCCCTCGATGAGGTTCTGACCCAACGCGGAGTGCCTCACGTGTTTGTGGAGCATCCCAACGAGCCCCACGGCTGGGAGTTGGTGAGCCGGCACTTAGCCGACTCCCTCTCCTTCTTATGTCAGGATTTTGGGAAACAATAGAAAACTCACACGTCTATTTAGCGTTTGCCAGTTAGCCCATCCAGGCTGAAGGCCCCGGAACCCCTAGCAGCAATGTAGAGAAAGAGGAAACAGTACAATACTGCCAATTCCCCACGATTGACGATGGGCCAAAGCCCCCCCGACGCGTGGACTTTGAAGTAAGCCACTGCCATCTCGCCGCTAGCAATAAACGCGACAATACCTGCAAAAAACCCCACGGCGATCATCAAGCCCGCGACGAGCTCGATAAGTCCAGCAGCCAGGAACATGGGGTTCGAGAGGTGTGGTGTGCCTCCGAAGGTACCAAAAAGTTTCTGGGCACCATGACACGCAAAGAGAAAACCCACAACGATCCGAAGAATCCCGTAGATGTGCTCTGAAAACCTTCCGAGGTAGCGTTTCATAAAACCTCCGATGCGAGGGCAACTAAAGCAAGTTTTTTTGTGCTTACATTAACCGATCCGTCATCACAGCCAAGCAATTGAATAAGGCCAGCCGACTTGAAGCAAGAAAGCAACGGGGGACAAGCCCACTCACGTTATGTGAGACCTTGGTGCTGTAGTTCGAGCCACAAGGCTCGATAATAGTGCATCAGTCGGACTGGGTCGGAAGATTCAGCAATTTCTGCCAGCGTGTAGCGGTTGTAGCCACATTGTTTCAGCAGGTGGAAGAGTTCACGCCAAGGATAGTTCGGGTTCCATAATTCGTTAATGTGTGCATTCCGCAGCCACGGAAGAAGGAGGTCGAAGTTATGGGCAACACTGCCATCCTGCACATCCTCGGGATTGGAATTCCAGCACACTCCGACCTGCGGATGGTCCGCTGCTTTCATTATCCGCTCGATTCGAGCAGGGACGCAAGTCGCTTCGCCATGGACTTCCAGCCAAATCTCCACATTGGAATCCTTGGCAGCCTGCCCGCACTGGCGGAGCGCGCGGCCGATTTGTTCCAGCGTTTGTTCCTCAGATATCCCTCGTGGAAGTCCGTTAGGCCGAACCTTCACGGCTAGTGCCCCCAGGTCGTGGGCCAGTTCTACGAATCGCTTGGTTTCTTCGATGTTTCTGGAGACCACAGCCGCATCGGGAGAGTGATATTCACAGGTAGATCCCAAGCTCAGCAACCTGACCTTCGAGTCCAAGAACCGGCGTCTTACCTCAGCACGCGCTGATTTGTCCAGAGATGGTTCGACGCCATGGTGGTGGGTGGTTCTCAATTCTACGGCTTCAAAGCCGGTCTCCTGGCAATTGCGAAGAATGGTCGGGACATCCCAATCCTTGGCTAAATTGTAAGTCACCAAGCCTAGCTTGAATCCCCCGCCACCAAGGGCAGGATTTTTGGAATCGGCTCTCGCCAGAGCTACTGACGATACCGTAGGAAACACGCCGGCACCCCCGGAGACAGCCAACATTGTGGTCATAAATGATCGTCGAGACACGTCATTCATTTAGGAATCCTCTTGATCTCGTAACGACTTTTCCCGCTGGAGACAGGCAGGGGGCGCTCAGGGACGAACAATCGTCCCGTCTCGTCGGCGGGTGACCCCCCAGTGATAATCGAAATTGGGTCGATCCGGGAAGGGGAATTTGGCGGCCAGTTTTTCGTTAATGTCAATTCCTAATCCTGGAGCTTCCGTTGCATAGAGATAGCCGTTTCTGACTTCGGGAGTACCGGGAAAAACTTCCCTGACCGTCGGCGAAAACAGATGACCTTCATGAACTCCGCAATTGTAGGTAGCCAACTCGAGAGCCAGGGCCGCAGCGTGCCCGACGGGGGATGCATCGCCCGGGTCATGCCAGGCTGTTCTGACGCCAAAGAATTCCGCAAGAGCCGCGACTTTTCGTGCCACGCTCAGACCGCCAACTTGCGAAAGATGGATGCGTATGAAGTCGATCAGCCGATTTGAGATCAGCGGCACATATTCGTGCCTTGTGTTAAACAATTCTCCCATGGCCAAGGGGGTGCTGGTCTGTTGGCGAAGCAGTCGAAAGTGATCGATCTCCTCCGGAGGGAGAGGATCTTCCACGAAGTACAGGTGATACTTCTCCAACTCCTTGCAGAGCGTAATTGCGTGATCTAGGGGCACTCGTTCATGCATATCGTGCAGCAGTTCTACCTCGTTTCCCAACTTCACGCGAAGGTGTTCAAACAATTTTGGGATAGTCCGCACGTAAGGCAGGGGCTCCCAAATGTACTTAGGATTTTCCGGGCCACCCCTCTCTGCGTCTTCCGTGTACTGCTCACTGCTGCCTGCTCCGTAAGTTGACTCCCCGGGAATATTGACCTGAGCTCGAACGTAGCGATAGCCTTTTGCCATAGCCTTTCGGACTTCGTCTTCGACCTCTTGGAAATCCCGACCCGAAGCATGGTAGTACAAGTCTACTGCGAATCGGCATTTCCCTCCCAATAGTTGGTAGACCGGCATATTGGCCCGCTTGCCCTTGATGTCCCAAAGGGCCATGTCGACTCCACTCATGGCATTGAACAAGACCGGGCCGTTCCTCCAATACGAGCTCACGTAAGAAGACTGCCAGATGTCTTCAATCTCATCAGGGTTCCGGCCAATCAAAAACGGTTTCAAATACTGATCCACCGCCGTCTGTACCACGTATGCCCGCTGGGTAAAGGTGGCACAGCCCAAACCATAAAGTCCCGGTTCGCTGGTCATGACCTTGACAATGACCAGACGGATCTGCTCCGGGGCGGTCAGAATAGTCTGGATATCGGTGATTTTTAGCGGTGGAAGACCCTTTAAGGCTGAAGCCTGAGGTTGGCCCCGGAGTGCTGCCGGAGAATCTCGACCTGGAAATAGGCTGGCACCCCCGGCGCAGGCTCCCGCGGAAAACCACTGAATGAGTTCACGTCGATTCATAATTGTTTGCTCCGTCGAAGTGATCAGGAAGGTATTTGTTTCATGAATTAGGCTCGTTCCCTGCCCCAGCGACACATCCTGTGGCGAAGGAGTAGCATGACGTTACCTTCCCTTGACCAGGCGATTAATGCCTGTAAAGTATCGGAAGCTGGAGCTTGGCCGATTCGATGGCGAGAAAAGCCACTTCGCAGGCTTTGAGCGCTTCTCTCCAAGATACCCCGGGAGCCTTTTGATTACGAATACATTCTACGAAGCAGCTGATTTCAGCAAAATAGGGATCACTGCCAGCACCCACTTCGGGTAGAGAAATTCGCGAAGACGGGGATTGCCCTGACTCACGCGTTGGTGTCCATCGGAAATCGGAAGCAAGTTGGTTGTCAAAATCCAGTAGGCCCTGACTGCCGGAGATTTCGACCGTCTGGCGAAAGCTTCCGACAGGGTGAGCCCAACTCCCTTCGATGTGTGCCAAGGCCCCCGACTGCATTTGAATGTTTAGCAGGGCGTAATCCAACGAATCTGCGGCCTCTCCGGACAGGGACTGCGCAAAAACCTGAGCCACATCACCGAACGCCCAGAGTAAAAAGTCGATATCATGGACCAGCAAATCCAGGATAATCCCGCCGCTCTTGTTCGAGTCCGAAAACCAGGAGTCGCGGCCCGGGTAGCCGACGCAGCGCGACAACCGGATGGTTCCGACGGTTCCAATCTCCCCGGAAAGCACCTTCTCCCGGAGCTGAATGTACTCCCAGAAGAATCGAAGCACATGACCGACCATGACGCATCGAGAATATCCATCCAAAGTCAATGTAATCTCTCGAGCCATGGCTGGATTCAAAGCCAACGGCTTTTCGCAGAAAATATGCTTCTCAGATTCTACAGCCGCTTTGAGGATTTGGGTTCGTGTGAAGGTGGGGAGGCAGACAATGACCGCGTCCACACGGGGATCGGCAAAAATAGGCTCTACCTGGTCCACGGCCACAGCATGAAAATCTTGCGCAAGACCTTGTGCTCTTGCCAGCTGTCGGCTGTACACATAACTGATACTCACTCCGGCGATCTGGCTCAAGGCTTTGCCTAATCGAGCCCCCATGTTCCCGGCGCCCAGGATCGCTGCAACTAATGGTCGCGATGGTTCAGTCGTCATGACAAACTCACAGTGCTACGACAGAATGGGTGGCGATCGATCGGTAAGCCGCTTCCACGACTTCGAGGGCGCGGAGGCCGTCGAGCCCGTCGGCAGAGATAGTAGTTTCTCTTCGGATTGCTCCCACAAAGTTCTCGAGCATGACCCGATTCAAATCGCCATCATGCGAGATGGCGAGGTGTTTCCCTGCCTTTTCCGAATAAAGGTTAAGAGTCCGAGGGAACAGGTCGAGTTCTATAACCCCCTCAGTTCCGATGATCGAGAAGGACACATCACCCCAGATTGGAAATGACCGGTTGGGGCGCGACCAACTAGTATCCAACGTGACAAAAACCTCGTTACTCATTTCCAAACTGAGCAACCCACAATCCTCCACCGGCAGGTCGTAGATACGTGTCGCGGCATGGGCAAATACCTGGGTAAATTCCGCCTCAAAAAGCCAGCGCAGGACGTCTACCACATGGACTGTGTGGTCCATGATTGCTCCACCCCCCGCCAATTGGGGGTCTCCGAACCAGCCGCCGGGCATAGTTCCGTGGTTGGTGGTCTTGGCAGCCACGACCTTTCCCAGCGACTCTTGGTGGATCAACCGTTTGGCCCGGTGGAGCGCTTCGCTGAAACGCACCGGGAAACAGACTCCTAGCAAGGAGTCATGAGCCTGGCAGATGGCAAGCATCTCACGGGCATCGGCAGTTCGGGTGGCAATAGGCTTTTCGCATAGGATGGCTTTTTTTGATCGGGCGCAGTCGATGACGATTTCCTTATGGCGGGCGTTCGCCGCACAGATGATTACCCCGTCAAGAGCCTCCCTTTCCAGCATCTCGCGATAATCACTGTAGATTGCGACTCCAGCTAGTTTCGAAGTATGCGCACGCAGCCGTTCGGGGTTAGCCTCGGCTACAGCTTTAAGGCGGGCAGAATCCATTCGAGCCAGGCACTCCAGGTAGTGCGGTGCGTGGACGTGATCAAAAGATATAATGCCCAGATCAGTCATGCTACTTTCAACTCGAGACGTGTTCAAGATGCCTCTTCCCGAGTCAAGTTCTCCCTTGGATGGGATTGGGATCCACCGTGAAACGTTATTATCCTACGCATTCAACTTAAGAAACGCAATAGGACAGAGTTTCCGAAATTTGGTTAATTTGTCAGGGCGGCCTGCCAGAGGCCTCCCTGCAATGTCATGTAATTCATTGTAACAAATAGACTTACAAGAATCTCAGAGTTTGGCTGACAGTGTGATATTGACCAAGTAGTCCGACTTGATTGCCGGACAGCTGCGGGCAGATCCCGAGCGGGGAGCGTGACACATGGATATGATGACCAACAAACTGTTGCAGCAAGCTGGAAAATACGTATTGCTAGGCAAATTAAGCCTGGCCTTGGAGGAGTACCTTAAGATTCATGAGCTGGCCCCCGAGGACACCACAGTCATGAATATGATTGCCGATTTGTACAACCGCATGGAAGTCCGGCAGGAAGCACTGGATTGGTATCGCCGGCTGGCAGAGGCCTTTGAGTTTCGTCATCTTCCCGCCAACGCGATTGCGGTGTACCGCAAGATCCTGAAACTAGCCCCTAAGAACTTTGAGGCTATGAGCAGGTTGGCCGAGCTTTACCAAAGTCAGGGGCAGCTTTCCAACGCCCGGATGCAATATAAGATCATAGCCAATCAATGGATCAATGCAGGTGAGGTAGATAAGGCCCTCGACCTGTTGAGGCGGGTCTGCGACATGCAGCCCGACTGTCCAGAAAGCCGAATAGAACTGGGCCAGGTGTTAGAAGGAATTGGCAGGAAAATCGAGGCTTGCCATGCTTATTTGGAGGCGGCTGAACTCTGGACTCGGCAAGATAATCTCCATGCCGCCGTTTCGGCAGCGGAGAATATCCTTCGGTTGAAACCAAAAGACAGGGATTTCATTCGATCTTTTATTTGCCTTTTACCGACTCTTAACCTGGCCGACCGTGGGATGGAGTACCTGCATTCCATATCACTCGATCAGGATCCGGAATTTAAGACTATGATTGGAGAGGTATTCCTCCAAGGTGGCAACCTCCAGGTTGCCCAGAAGTTTTTACTCACTGATGTACGCCGCAATCCTAAGGCCTATCCAGCCGCCATGCGAATGTTGCGCCAACTGATTCAAAATGGCGATCTGGCTTCCAGCCTGGATGTGGCTGAAGCCCTCATTGAAGCCGCAATAAGGCAACGGGATGAGCTAAACCTCAAGACTAGCCTGCAAAACGTACTGCAATTGGATCCCTCCAGCGCACGGACTCTGAAGCTCCTGAGTGACTTGTTGATTCGAACCGACGACCGCAAGCAACTTGAGGAGCATCTGCGGCGGCTAGTCATTGTTCATTTGCAGGGCGGGAACCTGCGGGAAGCACGTGACAGTCTAAATAAGCTGGTCGTGTATGCAAGGAAAAGTTATTACCTGGATTTGCTGAACCAGCTAAATGATGGAATGGTCCACAGCAGCAATGGTAAGTTGCGCGAGATCTGCCGGACTATTGTCCACACCCTGGAAGAGGGTGGACTCGATCAGGAGGAGAATCCTTCTCTGGCGGGAATGGCCCTGGGCGTTACGGATTTGGATCTTGGATTAAGCCTGGGGTTTCAATCTGACAAGGTAGACTCGAACGAACCAGCCGAGGTGTCTTAAAAACCACCCATCTTGCCCCCCGACCTTCCGAACCCGCTGATATCCTGCACGCGGGTTGGCAAGCCCAGCTTCGCGGAGATCAAATCTCAGGAAGCCCTGCTTCCCTTAGCACTTCATTCAGCAGCCTCAAGTCGCAAAGCTGCTGGAGGTTCCCCTTTCTAGAATAGTGCAATTCGACTGATCTCTCGTAGAAGCGCTCAATTGTAGAGACAAGAGGATCCCAAGTCACTTCAACCCGTCCCATGGCCTCCTCCGCCACCTCGTCAGGAAGAGCCTTGTGAGTCAAGCGCGCAATCTCCTGGTTGAGGATGTGCAGAGCCTCGTGACGATGCTGTTGAATCCACAGAGTGGTTTCTACGTGGCCCTTGAGAATCTTCCACGTCAGGTCCGGCGACTGGTCAAGGAACCGCTTGGCCGCCACGACCACTGTTGTGACGAATCGGCCGCCAGGCCAGAGGTCCCGTTCGTCCAGCAGAATTCTGGCACCAGCCGTTCTCACCAGAATGGAACCCCAGGGTTCGGGGACCCAGGCAGCATCCAATTGGTCGCGCAGGAAAAGGGAGAGAATATCCGGATTGGCGATAGGTAGAATCGTCACAGTCCCCCCACGTTCTCTGGGCTCCAGTCCCATTTGCTTCAAGTAACTCCGGAGGGAGATATCTTGAGTATTCCCGATTTGGGGCGAGGCAATTCGCTTCCCGACAAAGTCCTCCTTGCGACTGAGTTGGACATCCTTGCGAACTACAAAAACGGCACCCCCACTGGCTGCTCCGGCAATCACCCGGAGAGCTTGCCCGTCTGAGCGAAGGTACCCATTCAGAGCCGGACTGGGGCCCACATAGAGAATATCCAATTCACCCGCCAGCAGTGCCTCAATGGCAGAAGGACCTGCATTGAAAATCTTGATGCTCAGCTGAACCGAGGCTCCCAGATTTTTCTGGAAGATCCCTCGGTTCAACCCTATGTTAGGTTGAGCATGCGTGATGTTAGGAAAGTAACCAAGGCGGACCAGGGAGGCACTCGTCTGCTGGCTTCTTCTGCAGGAGATTAGACTGAAGCCAAGCAGCAATAAAAGGATCATTCTGGAGAATTGCATAACAACCCCAAGTGACTGACAAATTAACCCAGAGTATAACGAGTGTAATTCTAAGTGCGACAGAATTAACCCATTTATTTACGGTTCCGGCGCCGCGGGGGCGCGGCGTCTCCAGTCGCACTTTGAATTAGGCCCGAGTATAACTGAAACTTTCGGGAAGGTTGCGAGAAATGATAAGATCACGGTTCAAGCTCGAATGAAAACAAGAAAGGAATTGCCATGGCCCTTAGACATTGCTCCCGTCGGACTTTCCTTCGTTCCAGTGGTATCTTGTCTTCCGCTCTAGTCGCATCCCGACGCACGGTCCGTGCGGCCAAATCCAAGATTTCCAAGGTTCAGATTGTAA
>JBGOTQ010000164.1:0-15507 GCA_041476565.1 Terriglobia bacterium
ACATCGTCGGCCTCGTAGCGGGGCACTTCCAAGATTGGGATCCGCAAGGCCTCGCAAAACTTGCGGATGTAAGGAATCTGCTGAGCCAGGTCGTCAGGCATTTCTGTCCGGTTAGCTTTGTATTGCTCAAAGGCTTCATGGCGGAAAGTCTTCTCCCGGCCATCAAAGGCCACAGCAATATGATCGGGCTGGTACTGGCGGATCAGCTTCCTCATCATAGCCGCAAAGCCATAGACCGCATTGGTGGGCAGTCCCCGATCATTGGACAAGTTTCGGATAGCATAAAATGCCCGGAAGATATGAGACATGCCATCAATGAGGAAGAGGCGCTTGGCGGAATGAGAACTCATAGCTATTCCCAACTCGATGTGAAAACCCAAGTATTCTGCCACTTTGAGCAGGACATTCAGCCAGAATTTAACACAACCGTTCCCAAAATTCTGCAATCATTCCGGTAACGCTTGATCCGGCTTTCAAGTTCGATCAATATATCCCGGAAATTAACTCGCTGGGAGGTTGTCCATGAAGAGTCGCATTCTTGTGAGGCTGACATATTGGCTGGGAGTCATATTTTTCGGCCCTCTGGCGTTGGAGCTGTCTGCACAATTGACCGTCAAGATGTGGGAAGAACCTTTGGTCGTTCCAACCTACCTGGTGGGGCCGGCGGACCCCAACCCTATCTTTTACAGCGGGCGTGTGTACCAGGGCGCCAAAGGGCCCATGTACCCTTATCCGTTGGTAGACAAACTGACTGACAATCGGCAAGACAAGAGCTACAAGGCTGTCTATCTTGAAAACAGGTACCTCAAGATTTCCGTCCTGCCTGAGATGGGGGGCCGGATCTTCAGTGGTGTCGACAAGACCAACGACTATAATTTTTTTTATCGTCAACACGTCATCAAGCCGGCATTGATCGGTATGGTGGGCGCTTGGATATCCGGCGGGGTTGAATGGAATATACCCCATCACCATCGCGCCTCTACCTTCCTGCCCGTAGACTACAAGCTCGTCGAAAATTCGGATGGCAGCAAAACAATCTGGGTTGGAGAAATCGAATTAAGGCATCGAATGAAATGGTTGGTTGGCCTCACAATGTACCCGGATAAATCCTACCTGGAAGCCTCCGTGAGATTGATAAACCGGACCCCACTAGCTCATTCCATGCTTTACTTCGCCAATGTCGCGGTTCATGCCAATCCTGAATATCAGGTCATCTTCCCGCCCGGTACGGAATGGGGAACCCAACACGCCAAAGTGGAGTTTGTACATTGGCCGATCGGCAAGGGGATCTATGCCGGAGTGGATTACACCGGAGTTGATGTGAGTTGGTGGAAGAGTCATCCTGCACCCGTATCCATCTTTGCCTGGAATTTTGAAGATGATTTCTTCGGCGGTTACGACCACGGCCAAAAGGCGGGGGTCATCCATGTGGCTGACCACCACGCCGTTGCAGGGAAGAAATTCTTCGAATTTGCCAATGGCCCCGAAGGCGCTATGTGGGACAAGATCCTGACCGACACGGATGGACCATACCTGGAGTTGATGGCTGGTGCCTATTCTGACAACCAGCCCGACTACAGCTGGGTCCAGCCTCACGAAACCAAGAGCATCAAACAGTACTGGTATCCCATCAGGGGATTGGGCGGCATCAAGAAAGCCAACCTTGATGCGGCGGTCAACCTGGATGTAGATGCTCAACGGCATGCCAGGTTTGCCTTCAACACCACTTCGGAGTTCCACGACGCCAAAGTTCTTCTGCAGGCGGGCAGTCAAATCCTCTTCGAACAGAAAGTTGAAATCAGCCCGGAGAAACCGTTTTCCAAGGACCTGGTGCTTCCCGAGGGGGTTAAGTCAGACAACTTGAAGGTTTCCTTGCAGTCCTCGGCCGGAACTGAACTGGTCAGTTACCAGCCGGTGAAACCCAAGGGAGAACCGATGCCCAAACCAGTGGAACCACCGCCTGCACCGAAGGATATTAAAACCAACGAGGAACTCTTCCTGGCCGGGCTGCGCTTGGAACAGTTCTACAACCCCGCACGAGAGCCTTATCCCTACTATGAAGAAGCATTGCGCAGAGATCCCGGCGATTCACGAGCCAACACGGCTCTGGGGGTCCTTTACTTGAAACGCGGACTGTATGCCAAGGCCGAAGAATACCTCAATGCAGCCGTCGAGCGTATCACTCGCAACTACACGCGTCCCAACGATGGGGAGGCCCTCTATTACCTGGGAGTTGCCCAGAGGGCCCAAGGGAAAGACCGCGAGGCGTTGGATGCCTTTAGCCGGGCGGCCTGGAGTCAGGGCTGGTATGCGGCCAGCAACTACGCTCTGGCCGAAATGGCATGCCAGGATGGAGATTGGTCGAGAGCACTCGAATCTATTGACCGGTCCATAGCCAGGAATACTGGTGACACTCGCGCTGCCGACCTGAAAGCGACGATTCACAGAAAGCGAGGACAACCGCTCTGGACTGAAGCCATCGCCAGAAATGTCATCGCCGATGATCCACTCGACTTCTGGGCACGAAATGAGCAATGGCTGGCGTTGTCAAAACTGGAACGCAAATCTGAAGCGGAGAAGGCACTGGGCGAGCTGAAGACTCTAATGCGAAATCATCCGCAATCCTACCTGGAATTGGCCCAGGATTATGCCAACGCGGGTTGTTTGGAAGAGGCAATGGATGTCTTGGGCCGGCTGGTAGGTGCCTCTGAAGATAAGAACCGCACCTATCCAATGGTCTATTATCATCTCGGCTACTATTCGCAACAAAAGGGAGAGTCTGCCAGGGCGGCGGAGTATTATCGCCTGGCCAGCCAGATGCCCCCAGATTACTGTTTCCCCTATCAACTGGAGTCAATCGACGTGTTAAAGGCCGCCCTTCAGTTCAATCCGCGGGATGCCCGGGCGGCTTACTACCTGGGAAATCTTCTATACGACATTCAGCCGGAAAATGCCATGGCCGCCTGGCAGGAATCGATCAAGAGTGACCCTTCTTTTGCCATTGCGCATCGAAACCTGGGTTTGGCTCTGGCCCGCGTCAAGAATGACCTTCCAGGGGGTATCGCAAGCCTCGAACGGGCTGTCCAGTGCGATTCCAAGGAATCCCGCTTCTACACCGAACTCGACACGCTTTATGAGAGAGCTTCAGTGCCTCACCAGAAGCGCTTGGCCTTGCTGGAGAAGAACCATGAAACGGTCCTGACCCGGGACGATTCTCTGCTGAGAGAAATTGGGCTTAAGGTCATGGTTGGACAATACGACCAGGCCCTTGGTCTTTTGGAAAACCGCCATTTCCACCTCTGGGAGGGTGGGGATGACGAACTCTCCAACGTACGCGAACTCAATGTAGATGCCCACCTTCTAAGAGGACAAGAGTCCTTCAGGGCCAGAAAATATCAGGAAGCTCTGAAAGACTTTGAGGCTGCTCTTGACTACCCGGAGCGCTTTGAAATGGGCCGCCCCTACCGTGGAGGTCGGGAACCGCAAATCTATTACTTGATCGGCACCGCCTATGAGGCGCTGGGCAATGCAGCCAAAGCCAAAGAGTCTTACCAGAAATCACTGGAGATGAAACTCGGTCGTGGCGATCATCGGCAACCCCTTATGTACTTCCAGGGACTGTCTTGCCGGAAGCTCGGCCAAGAGGGGAAGGCTGTTCAGATCTTCGACGACTTGGTCCACACTGGGCAGCAGCGGCTGAAGGCTCAATCCACCGACTTCTTCGCTAAGTTTGGAGGGGCGCGATCTGAATCGACCGAAAAGGCCCAGGCTCATTATTTGATCGGCCTTGGCTATTTGGGAAAGAAGCTCACCACGCAGGCTCGACAGGAACTGGAGGCCGCGCATCATCTGGACATCAATAATCTCGGAGTTCAGACCCAGTTGGCCGGATTGCAAGTACAAAAGTAAGGCGCTCTTGAACCTGTTCCGATTTTCACAGAATGTCCGGACAGTTCAGGTTGTTGGATTGTTCATCAGCGGGGTAGCTTGCGGTGTTTCTTCTGTAGGGTTTGTTACCGCTTTGCGAAGGAAGTCCGATACAGAATGACCCACAAAGAGGTCACGCGCTTTGCCCGCTGTACCTTGAAGGTCACACATGGCAGGCCCTCCCGACGGTGGTCTTAGCCTGCAATTCTCACCACCAAGGCAGCAAGGCACAAAGAAAAAGTCCAAGAACCTTACCCGCCGGGAATTGCGGGGAATCCTGCCTCGGGTTGTTCCCGCAGGCTGAAAGAGAGTGGCATGAGTGGGGATGCCAACGAACCTCGACAAATCCACCTCAGCAAGTTTTTCTTGGTGTCTTAGTGTCTTTGTGGTGAGAAATTCGGGTTAGTACCCAGGAACGCCAGCCTTATGATAAAGCTTTCGAATACGCGCCAACTCGTCTCCGGCCTCGGCAACGCCAATAGACCGAACCATCTGGCCAATGGTGAGGCCGGGATCGTTCGACCAGAATAGACCACAGTCTTCGTCGTCGTAGTAGCGGAACCCTACTTTATCGCCGTACTTCTTCCTGAGCGCTTCGCCTTTCTGTAGCTTCGAACTCCAGGGGAGAATGGCGTAGCTGAGGTCGATCTCTTCCACAAGGACCTGCGCGGGAGGCTTCACTTGCGAAACAATTTTGCCGGTGGGTTCAAAAATGGAAGCATTATCCCGCCAGGTGCTGGATACAATGTAGTAGTTATGCCGCATGGCACGGGCAGCAGGGTGTGTGGTCTGCGGAGACTGTGTCGGCCACGCCACCAGTTCTGCCCCCTTCTGCGCCAGTTGATCCCACCCGGAGTCGAATTCCATGTCGAAGCAAATCTGCATCCCCAACTTGCCAAAATCGCAGTCAAAAACAGGCGCTTCCTTCCCGGGAGTCATGCCTCCTTCCATAGAGTCGCTCCCCGTCGACACTGCCAGGTGCAGCTTACGGTAAATCCCCGCAACCTCACCTTTGCGGTCGACCAGGATGGCCACGTTGGAGCATATCTTCTTCTCTTTACTCTCCAGTAAGTAAGTCGGGACTACGATGTAGCAGTTTTGTTCCCGGGCTTTCCGCGCGAAAGCCTGCTTCAGGGGCCCGTCAATAGGGACCGACTGCGCCACTATATCGCCTGAGATTTCACCCGTCACCGCCACCTCCGGCAGAATCGCGAGGTCCAGCCCGCGCCCATATTTCTTCCTGGACTGCTCGGCCATGCGGTCTACGATCCCTTCTAGCTGCTCCAAGCGTTTTGCCAACCCCGGATACTTCACCCAGAACGCCTGCATAACCGTGCCCACGATTACTTTGCGGGGGGGCCGAGTTGAGGGGCTGTCAGCCATCAACCTGCCAGTGCCGGTGGGCCAAGCCGCCAGGCCTGCCAAGAGTTCCAATGCTATGATCGCCAATATCGCCCTGCTGTATACAGTTGCCCGAAATAACATTGCGTTTGTCCACCTTTTCATGATGTGTCTTAGAGCTTGCCGGGCGCTAAAATCAAAGGTCTCCAGAAGTTCCATTCTGCATTCCCGGCCGGCCAAAAGTGTACACCGCCCCCTCCATAGGGTCAAAGAAGTCGTGCGCTGAATGCGTCACGACCCAGAACGATGAGTTTTTTCTACAAATCTGGATCTGCCTTTTTTAGACAGAATGAACGTTGGCGGAATGATAAGTGCCATTAGGAGAGCGTAAAATAAACCATTTCTTGACCGGGCCCAGAGTGACGGGCCATTGATGGCGACAGGCTGATCCGCTTCGCCAATCAGGATAAATGGCGCCCAGAAACAGGGGGCAGCGTCGGAGCCCCGCTGGAGCATATCTAACTTGGCTGCCCGTAAGGCTTCCGCTTTGGGTTGCCCGGCTGCCAGGTGTTGATAGAATTCCGCCATAAATCTGGCTGTCTGCTTGTCATTGACATTCCATAGGCTCCCTATCACCGACTGGGCACCGGCGCGCAAGAAGGCTTGAGCCAGACCTTGAACCCCTTCTCCCGCCAGGATCGTCCCCCGCGCAGTTTGACAAGCCGAAAGCACGACCAGGTCGCTCGACAGTTTCAAGTGAGAAATCTCCCTTGCCTGCAACAATCCGTCCTCGCCATCTTCACTACTGGAAGCCAGCAACAGCGCTGAGCGGGCGGGAATCCTCTGGCTGATCAGACCATGAGTGGCAAAGTGGATCACACGAAAGCGGTCAAGGCGATCCGTCTTGACCCGGTGTTCGCTTGCCTCGGCTCCTGTCAGAACAATACTTCCCGGGCTCAAGTACCGTGAAATAGCTTCGGCCTCGAAACTGCTAAAGGGTATGCGGTTGATTTCCTGGCCTTCCTCGTCATATGAAGCCGCAGTCAGTTCGGCAGCATTTTGCAGGCCCGTATTTTTCAGGGTAGCGCGAGGTGCTGGATTCGAGACCAGTAAGAGATCGTTGCGCTTCTCTGGTCCTTGTGTTGGCGAGACTTTTCTGAGTTCCGCCAGCACCGAGGCGGATGGAGCGTAGGAGATCACGAAATCTTCGAGCAGGTAATGAGGGCGTGAAGATGACGCAGCCACTGCGTGGCCACTTCCTACTGCACTTTCGCCTGCGCAAATGAGAGTTTCAAACGGCAAGAAATGTAACAAACCATCAGGAATGATGATCAGCCGACGGGTCCCCATGGGTAGACGCTTCCGCACAGGCTCCAAAAGATCTTGATATAGGCGACGGCTTATCTCTTTCCAACCGGCATCAGCGGAGTGTAGGAAGGGAGCCCGATTGTCACTAGCCAGAAGGTCCACATAGTTTCTTATGCGTTCACTTTCCAGCCGGGAAGAAACGGCAAGACGCGACACAAAGAACTCATCATGCGTAAGGACGAAGCAGTAGAGTTGATCTCCAGCAGACAGATAGGCCAGCAGTGCAGTTCTTTGATCAAGCAGGTTCTGTGCTTGTTTGAGTGAAAGCGGTTTCGGGTATTGGAAGGCTGCATAATGGGGGTTGTGACGCCGGATCGCCTCGATTAACTGATCCAGATCCTGTTCAGCCTGGTTCAATTGGTCCAGGAACTCACGACGTTTCTCCAGGGTCAAATCTTTCTGAAGAAGAATGGTTTGCAGCCTAGCAATAGCCGCGGGCAGTTGTTTCTCCCGAAGTGAGAGGCTCGGATCGAGCACGGATTCTGTATCCTGGTGCGCTTCAGCAATTCCCTCCAGCATCGCCCGAGCCTTCCCACGTTCATAGAACAGGAAGGCATGAGCCGCATCATCCCCCTGGGGATGTTGTTCGTCCCGTTGCAGGAGAGTTTTAATCATGCCCTGGTATATGAATTCGTGTTTTCCCAGGAATGTCCCTTTCTGCTGATTGGAGCCCAGATGGTCCCGGATCGACTCAAAATGGTCAATACTAATCTGGTAGTACTTGGTGGCTCGATCCAAGTCCCCTTCGTAGGCACAGGCCTCCGCAACATCCGCATAGTCTTGCCACGTTGACGGGCCTCTATACCGGTCGAAGATGGCAATGGCTTTGCGAATGAATATTCCAGCCAGCGAAGGGTCGCTATCACGATAGAGTTTGCCCAATTTCAGCAAGGCTTGAGCTTGCTGCCAGCGATCGCGATCGAGTGCCAGGAATTGATGACCTATTCGAATGGCGCTATCCATGCGACCCAGAGCAACATAACAGTTAATCATGACGTACAGGACTTCGGCTTGCATGGGTTTCATGTCGTATTTCTCGGTAAACTCAAGAGCCTGCTTGAGACAGTCCAAGGCACGAGCCGGATTATCCAAATCAAGGTACAGGCGCCCTAGTCTATAGAAACATCCAAGAATCAATACAGAATTCTCATCGCCTTCCCGTGCAATTTGGAGCGCCTGTTGGTAATATTTGAGAGCCCGCCGGGAGTCCCCCAGATTAGCGTAGGCTGCACCCATGTTTTCCAGGACTGAACCCATCTCCGCTTTCCCGTTGGTCTCTTTGAAAATGTCAAGAGCCGTATGCAAGGATTCCAACGACTCGTCAAAGAGGCTTAAGCGCTTATAGGTAACGCCCACATCCCGAAACGCCATGGCCTCACCGGAACGATCGCCGCATTGGCGCATCAATTGGGCTGCCTTTCGGAAACTATCCAGCGCCTCTTTGTACTTTTCCAGACCGAAGTAAGCATTTCCAACCTGATCGGATGCCCAGGCCTCCAAGGAGACGTCGTGAGCCTCCTGAGCATTGGCAAGGGCCTGCAAGGCTCCTTCTAGAGCCTTTTTGCTTTCACCCGAATCGAGATAAATGCGTGACAACTTCCACAAACATCGTGAAATCAACCTGTAGTCCTTCTCCTCTCGGGCGAGTCCCAGGCTTTGTTGAAGGTGGTTAATATGCGCCAAACGTTCATCGGCTCGGATGGCGAGATCGTCTTCACCCAGCTTGAACAGTTCCTTGGTCCGAGTCCCCGGATTACCGGCTTGAGAGAAAACCGGGTGAGCCAATAAAAAGAGGCAAAGACTAAGGGTCAGCGGAACAATTAAGCCTGCCTGCCGGGGTAGATTCGAGTTCATATTGTGTCGACCCTTGATAATGCCGTCTCCAATGTCTGCCTTTAACATGACTAAGCTTGAAAGCCTCAGAAGGCTGGAGGAGACACCATTTTCTTCCCCTCAGCAGCCAACCTGAATTGAAATAGCCCCGATTGGCGGCGATCGAATTCACCGACGATGAAGATCCGCCAATAGTAGATTCCTCCGGGCTGCATAACCTTCCGGACGGACTCCGGAATTGAAACGGAGGTCCTCTCTACCTGGGAGCTTTCCCAGATAGGGGTCGATTCATGGTCGTACAACGTGGCCCGGTAGCCGTCGGCCGATTCATAGCCCGGCCAGACCAAACGATCAGGCGGCCTGGCAAGCACTACTCCATCGGGCGGTTCCACTTTCATCGTCGGTGCGAGCACGCCACGTTCGTTTCGCAAGGAATCATCCGGAGGGCGAGCGCTCCACCAAAGGTAGGAAGACAATCCAACAACCAGAATACAGGCAACCGCGACAGCAATTTCGCGCCACCTTTGGCGCCAAGCAATGACTCCGAGAGATAATGGCCACCTCGCGCTCCTTGTCACCCTCCTCTTTACAAGCACCGGCTTGTGCAGTTCGGGTGGGCTGTGTTGCGGCTCTACTTCATGCTCCAACAACCGCTCCAATTCCTGCAGGGCGCGGTACTCTTGCACACAGTCTGAGCAGGCCATCAGGTGGTCGACAACCTTATCACGTTCAGTTTGAGGCAGTTCGCCCATGGCCACTTGCGTCAAAGTTTCCGGGGTCAGGCAGTGTTCCTTTCCCTGACTGGATCGAGAAGTGGCTTGTTGGTAGAGTTGCTGGAGATCATTCCATTTCATATTCGATGCCCTCCTCCCGAAGCAACCGTCGTAGAGTATCCAGTCCACGATAAATGAGGTTACGAGCCTTGGCTTCAGTCCAGCGCAGAAGGCCGGCAATCTCCTGGCTGGTCATCCCCTGGAGGTACAATCCAACCGCCCGGCGGCGATTTTCAGGTAGACGAGCCAGGACCATTCTTACTTTTTGTCTCACTAACTGGCGTGTGATGAGGCGATCGGGTGTCTCGATGCAGGTGGCTGCAGGCGTTTTCACCTCACCCTCTCCCTCCTCTTCCTCCAAAGAGAGTTGCTCCTCGCGTCGCGACTTGACCCGGCGTATGGCATCAATGGTAGTGGACGCGGCAATTCTATAGAGATAAGACGGTAGATTGACAATTTCCCTCTCACTTTGAAGGGCGCGCCACAATCGCAGAAGGGCTTCCTGTTCAATATCGTCAAACTGAATACCGAGGTCAGTGGGACACAGTTGTGTAATCAGCCTGCGTAAGAAGCTTCCATAGGCATCCAGGATTTGCTGGAAGCGCGCGTCTGCTTCGAGAACTGGCAATGCTTCAGCCATGGGTTCAACCCTGTTGGAGACTGCTGCTTTCTGCACTTTTGAAGTGTGCCCTATTTTCCCTTCCCAGGGATGAGAGGAATCACTCTTCACGTGCGTCTATACTCTCCAAAGACAAAAAGCCGTAATGCGCAAACTATGGGAGGGAATAAATTAGTATACTACATGTCTCTCATTCGAAGCTGTGAAAAGATTCAAGGGTAGCAATCGGAACCCCAAGCCGGACGCGGAGCACCGTGCCCCTACCGGAGCACGTCCAGACGCCCGATGGGATTTTTTCACAGTTTCCCATTCCACCAATGGGGCCGAACAAGAATGAAACTCTCTTGGAAATCCCCTCCTTTGGAGGGGATTTTCATCATACGTGGCACCCCCGAGGGGGCATGAAAGGCTCTTATGAAAATCGCAAAAAAGACCATTCCGGCATCACTTTGGATCCTGTCGTTTCTGTTTCTCGCTGCACCCCCATTCTTCTCTCAGAATTGTCTTACCCCGCCTCCCCAAATGATTTCCTGGTGGCCGGGTGATGGGAGTGCGAATGATATGAAGGGTAGCAATCCGGGCACATTGCAGGGGAATGTGAACTTTGCGGCTGGGATGGTCGGTCAGGCCTTTAGCTTCAATGGAGTGGATAGTTATGTCAACGTTCCTGACTCCGATAGCCTGACAATTAAGACTGCCATAACTATTGAAGCTTGGGTGAAGCCCTCGAACCCTGCGACCGGTAGCTATCAAACTATCGCGAGCAAGACTGGAAGATACGCCCTTCAAATCCTGCCCGATGGTCGCGTTCAGTTTTACGTCGAAATCATTGTTTCCTCCGACAATCAGGTTAATACGGTTCACCCGCTCCAGGCCAACGTGTTTACGCATGTGGTCGGGACCTACGATCCTGCAACTGGCCTCCAAAAAATTTACCTGAATGGTGTGCTCGACAATTCGCGCACGACCTCAGGGACGCCTAAGGGGAGCGGGGGCCCATTTCAAATCGGTGGCCAGGCTAGTGCAGTAATCTTTTACCTATTCAGTGGACTCATTGACGAAGTCCGCTTATTCAGCCGAGCGCTCTCTGGGCCGGAAATCCTGGCGATTTACAGCGCTGGCAGCGCGGGGATGTGCAAGGGGAGCAGCGGCGGGGGGGGGGGCGCTTGCGGCTTCACGCTTTTGCCCGACAGTCAGCGCCTCCCGCAGGGAGGAGGCACGGGAACCTTTGATGTGCTTACCGGGCCCGGCTGCAATTGGGGAGTTGTGAGCAATGATAATTTCATTACTATCACATCGACGAGCAGTGAGAGTGGAAACGGGACGGTCAGTGGAAGTGGAAAAGGGAAAGTTCACTTTGCGGTGTCACCCTATGACGGGAATTATCCGCGGTCGGGGAGCCTGTTTCTCCATGGAGAAACCTTTACTGTCGTTCAGGCCGGAAGTTGCGTTTATGTACCGGTAGTGGCACCCACTTATTTTGACAAAGCAGGCGGGACTGGCATGCTTTACGTGAGCACTTTTAGCAACTGTGCCTGGGACGCTGCATCAGTTGCGTCATCAGAAAGTTGGATCCACTTCGCTTCACCGGGCAATGGCACCGGCAACGGCATTGCGAGCTTTACGGTGGACCCTAACTCGGGGGTTTATCGCATCGGGCAAATCAGTCCTGACTTCGGCTTAGACCTTTTCTCGATTGTTCAAGAAGGATACTCCTGTAGTTACCGCCTCGAAGCACCCCCTCCTCAGCTCTATCCCCAGGCAGGCGCCCAGGATAGTCTCAATGTAGTGGCACCCAACACGGGGGCCTGTGGCTGGATGGCCAAGAGCAATGATCCCTGGATCGAGTTGACAGCAGGACAAACTGGAAACGGGAATGGCACGGTCTACTTTACGCTTCACCCTAACAGCGGCGTTTTCAGAAATGGCTCGATCGACGTGGGCGGACTGACACAGAAAATCCAACAGGACGGTTGCCAGCTTGCCGTCGCGCCACAGAGAGAACAAATCCTGGGACAAGCAGGCGGCACCGGCAGTATCACGGTCACCACCGATAGCCATTGCAACTGGCAAGCCTCCAGCACCGTAGACTGGATTACCCCAGCCAGTACAGGCCCTCAGACAGGAACTCAGACCCTGAATTTCAATGTAGCAGAAAACACCAGTTCTTCCCAGCGCGTGGGAACAATTTATGTTGGAGACCAATCCGTTTCAGTGCGCCAGGAAAACGCCAACGGCTGCTATTTTCGGGTCACTCCGGGTTCCAATTATGTAGAAGTCTCCTCCGTTGATGAGCTACCAATATTCGGTGCAGGGCAGGTATACGTAGATACACCTGCAGGGTGCCATTGGACCGCCAGAAGCGGGGCCCCTGATTGGATAGTTTTTGGGGATCCGGTGACGGAACACTTCCCGCAATTGCAGGGCATTGGTCCCAAGCGTTGGTCTTTTGGGGTCATTCCTTCGCAAATACCGGGCGTCTGGGGTGGAGCGGTGTTAGCGTCTGGGAGTATTTCGGTGGAGGACGTTCAGACAAGCGTTTTTGTGGGCGACCAGCCCGTCGACAAATGTCCTATAGAAAGCTTAAGCGCTGGCGCTCCGCTGAAGAACAGTATTATCTCTTCAGCTCGCCGGTTGCGCAATGAAGTGATGGGTGCCACATCTCGGGGCCAGTTGTACACCCGGTTGTATTATCACTTTTCGCCGGAAGTGATGAAATTGGCCCTGTCCAACCCCAAATTGTTGCTTCATGCCGCTCAATTGTTAAATCGTTACCTGCCGGTCATGGAGAGCCTGGTGAACAGTAAGGCCGCATCCCTCAGTGAAGCGGACTTGACGGAAGTGGAGAGTCTGATAGAAGAGTTTGCGGTGGGGGCCAGTCCTGAGTTTCTCACCACACTGCACCAGTTGAAAAAGGACTTACACGATCCCTGGGTTCATCGGGAATTCAACCTCAGGGTTATACCGAGGGGAAACCCGCAATAGGAACAACTCCTGCTAGAGAGGGAGTAAGGATGGTTGGGAACCATTGCCGGATGAGAATCGGAATTACTAAACTGTGAATAGTTTGGATCCACTAAAGGTCAAGAGTGTTGCCCTATCCCCACACCGGTGGGGAGAGGGTGGTCCGACAGGACCGGGTGAGGGATTTTCAGCCCCTCATCCACCCGCCAGCTGGCGGGTCGCCCTTCTCCCCGCCGGAGCGGGGAGAAGGCACTCTCTCTTTATCGCTCTCCACGATTTCACACAGGTTAATGAGTCGGGAGTCGCCACCCGATTTCGCAAACCAGACGTGGCTCTCAAAGGTCAAAGTAGCATCGGGCAATGGAGGGATTATTGATGAAAAGCCGTGCAAATCTTCCGCTCTTGGCGGGGGTATTCACACTCGTTATGTTCGGGTCCGGAGTTTCCCGTTTCCGCGACCACGACTTGAGACCAAAGCCCAGCCGGATTGCATCAATCCATCCGGCATCCAACAGGCTCCCGGCTGCCAAGGCCGACAACTCTCGCCGGGTTAGATTCTCGCCGCAGTCCATTCCTCTCAGCTTCGAGTTGAACGAGGGGCAGACGGATAGCTCAGTTAGATTTCTATCCCGGGGCCAAGGCTACTCCTTGTTCCTGACTCCCACCGAAGCGGTCCTCCGTTTCTCATCCCGGAACAAACGCCCCCGGACAGGGCTTGTCGCCCGGGGTAGGCAAGGGCTTGCAGCAGTTTGGCCACCTGAGGAGGCGGTGCATCCCCTTTCTTTCAAGAATCTGCTGGGTTCGGGGTTTGCGGATCTTTTTTCCGGCAACCTGCAACCCACAGGAATAGCCCATGAAAAAGCGCCAGGTTCCGAGTCCCGGATATCAGAAGCCCCAATGAGGCCGACCGCCCTCCGCATGAAACTGCACGGGGCCAATGAGAAGGCGAAGATGTCCGGATGCGGCTTGCTGGCTGGCAAAAGCAACTATTTTCTCGGGAACGACCCGTCAAAATGGAAAACGGCCATTCCGAATTATGAGAGGATCAGGGTCCAGCAGGTCTATCCGGGGGTGGATCTAGAGTATTACGGAAACCAGTCCCAACTCGAATACGACCTCATTGTCGAACCCCACGCCGACCCGCGATCCATCCGCTTGCGCTTTGAAGAGGACGGAACAAGCGATCAGCAGCACCCCCTGGCGATCGATCCGGATGGCAGTCTTTTGATTGCGGGGCCAGCCGGAGTCGTCCGCCAGCACAAACCCGTTATCTACCAGGAGGTCCATGGGGAGCGGCAACGGGTGGATGGAGGCTATGTACTGGCGGGCGATCAGGAGATCGGGTTTCAGATTGCCGCCTACGACCGGAACCGCCCGCTGCGGATCGATCCGGTCCTCAGCTACTCAACCTTTCTCGGAGGTCATGGCTCCGACGCGGGTGTGGACATCGCCGTAGGCATCCTGGGAAACCTCTATGTGACCGGAGTCACCGATTCAGTCGACTTCCCACTTCATGGCGCTGAACAGCCCCAGTCGGGCGGAGGATCCCAGGATGTGTTTGTCCTCAAGTTCAATTTCAGTTCTCTCCTCTATTCCACCTACATCGGGGGATCTGGGTTAGATACTCCGGCTTCCATTGCCGTAGATCCTTTTTCTAACGCCTTTATCACCGGGAGGACCGAATCCCCAAACTTTCCCCTGGTGAAGGCAATTCAGACGAGCAAAGGGGGCACCTCGGATGCCTTCGTGACCCGTCTGAGTAGTGATGGCGCCCGGCTCGATTTTTCCACCTACCTGGGGGGAAGCAGCGACGACTCGGGCACTGGGATTGCCGTAACGTCAAATGGCCTATCGAAAGAAAACCTCAAAGAAGACATCTATGTCGCGGGAGTGACTTCATCAAACGACTTCCCCACCATGGCTCCGCTCCAGGCAAAATACGGAGGAGGCGATTCCGATGCTTTCCTGGTCAGGATCAACGACGCCACGAGTTCCCCCGGCATGGTCTATTCGACTTTTCTGGGAGGAAGCGGGTTGGATGGCGCCACAGGCCTGGCCGCAGATTCCCTGGGGAACACTTATCTGTCGGGCACAACCACCTCCGCGGATTTCCCCACTGCGGGCGCATTCCAGCCTAAGATTGCCGGGATGGCCGACGGCTTTGTAGCCAAAGTGAAACCCGATGGAGATGGATTTGTCTATGCCTCTTACCTGGGGGGAAGCGGTAACGACCAAACGTCCCGAATTGCTGTGGACTCGCTCGGCAGGGCGTACCTGACAGGATTAACCGATTCCCCAGATTTCCCCACGACAACCTCACTCGGCACCCAATATGGTGGCAGTGGCGATGCTTTTATAGCCAGACTTAACTCTGCTGGCACAGGTCTGGACTTCTCTACCCTCCTGGGGGGGAGCGGCTTCGATAGCGGGACAGGCATAGCGGTAGACTCTGCCGGAAATATGCTGGTTACAGGAGTCACCACCTCTACTGATTTCCCCACAGTCAATGCCATCCAGTGGGTCCCGGGCGGACATTCCGATGCCTTTGTGGCCAAGGTGGATGCCGCCGGAGCCGCTTTGGTCTATTCAACTTACCTGGGAGGCAGCGGAGAAGATGCCGCTTCATCCATCGGCGTCGATAGTAGCGGCAATGCCTACATCACCGGCACGACATCCTCCAGC
>JBGOTQ010000165.1:0-15322 GCA_041476565.1 Terriglobia bacterium
CCACATTCGGCCAGATCAATGGCGCTCGGTCAGCCCGGGTCATTCAGCTCTCGCTGCGGCTGCAGTTTTGATGGTTAGAGAAGAAAGAGGCAGTCCTGGAGTATTGAGTATTAGCCCCTCGATTTATCGAGGGGTGTGTCAGTGTCGCTTGTGCCAAACCGTTTCAACGGTTTCGATACGAGAAAGGAAGCTCCAATGTCGGTGCATTCCTATTCGCGCTGTTGGCTTCATCTAATATGGGCGACCCGGAACCGAGAACGAATGCTATTCGGGGAAGCCGCAAGGAAAGTCTCAGACTTTTTCCCCCAGTACGCCGAATCAAAAGGCATCTACATGCGAGTTAATTATGTCAATCCGGAGCATGTGCACGCCTTAATCGACTTGCCGACGCGGTATTCCATCGAGGAGGTGTTGAAACTTCTTAAGGGAGCCTCCTCCCACTGGATCAACCAGAATCGCCTCCTGCGGGGGAAGTTCTTTTGGGGACGAGGTTACGGGGTGTTCTCGATTTCCCAGTCCAATGTCGCCCAAGTTAACCGGTATATCTCGATGCAGGAAGAACATCATCGGAGGAAGTCGTTTTGGGAAGAATATGAGAGTCTTGTCAAGCATTACGGATTGAAGTGGGTGAAGGAGGAAACCGTTGAAACGGTTGGGGACGGCTTGTCGCCGATTCCAGTGCCCCTCGATGAATCGAGGGGTTAATGGGATTTGGGGAAAAACCCGACATGCCCCCTGAATACCGGGCTCGCCATTCGCCACCGATCACTGGCCACTGCTCTTATGACCCGTCGGCAGGAAATTGAGAAGTTATGTCAGGTGGCACTGGAACTGGAAGAGAACCAACGGGCGGCGTTTCTGGACCAGGCCTGTGCCGGGGGATGAAGAACTAAGGAGATTCACGGCTCCCAGGACAAGACTCGCCTGTACCTGCGGAGATTCGACCAAATGGAGACCAAGCCCAGCGCCGGGAAGATGCTTAGGATCCCGGGTATGATCCATTAAGACGAGATCCGTTCTGGTTGGGTGGGCCAACCGCTGTCGCTAGCGGAAGGGGGAGCTGAAGTGACATTCTCGAGAGCTGCGAAGAGTTCCCTGGCCTGAATCGGTTTTAAAACGTAATCGTCCATTCCTGCCGCCAGGCAACGCTCACGGTCCCCTTTCATGGTGAGCGCCGTCATGGCAATAATCGGCAAGTGGCCTCCGTTGGCTCTCTCCTTATCCCGAATTGCTGCAGTGGCTTCAAAGCCGTCCATTTCCGGCATCTGCACGTCCATCAACACCAGATCAAAGTGATGCGATTCAAGCTTTGCCAGGGCCTCTCGTCCGTGTTCCGCCACCACTACGTCGTGCCCACGCTTCTGAAGTAAGCGCATCGCCAACTGCTGATTGACTCGATTGTCTTCAGCCAGGAGAATACTTAGTTTCTGGCGCGATTCGCGTAAAGAATGTTTTGTCAATAAGACGGGCGTCAGAGCTTCTTGGGAGGGCTTGCACAAGACACGCTGGATCGTCTCCAATAATTCCGACTCTCCGACAGGCTTGGTCAGATAGGCGGCTACACCCAATTGTCGGCAGCGTGCTGCATCTCCCCGTTGGCCGAGCGAACTCAGCAGGACGATGGCTCCCCCCTCCAGCCGGGGGTTCCTGCGGATTTGCTCCACCAGGGTGAACCCATCCATCTCCGGCATGATGGTATCTGTGAGAATCAGTCCGAAGGGTTCACCTCTCTCTATGCTCCTTTCCAATTCTTTCAGGGCGGCCTTTCCAGATTCCACCAGAATGGGAGACATCCTCCAACCTTTGAGCATATCTTCCAAATGGCGGCGTTGAGTCGAATTGTCTTCGACTACCAGAGCACGGACTCCCTCCAGATCAACACGCTCTATTGGGCCGGTCGGAGGGGCTGTCTTTGCCAACGCGAATCTGGCCGTGAAATGAAACGTCGATCCCTTGCCGGTTTGGCTCTCCGCCCAAATTCGCCCTCCCATCAATTCCACTAATTTTCGAGAAATGGTCAATCCCAGCCCGGTCCCTCCATAACGGCGCGCCATGGTGCCGTCCGCCTGGGTAAAAGCATCGAAGATCGTTGCCTGTTTCTCCGACGGGATGCCAATCCCGGTATCTCGAACAGCACAATGTAGCTGAGCATGGTCTCCTTCCACGCACTCTGTGTCGATTTCGACTGCCACCTCTCCCTGCTCTGTGAACTTGAGCGCGTTCCCGATTAAGTTAAACAGAACCTGGCGAAAACGACCTGGATCCCCCACCAACCTAGGGGGCACCTGAGGGTGAACAATGTAATTCAATTCCAAGCCTTTCTGATAGGCCCTAAAGGCGAGCGTCTTGATGATTTGCCCCACACTGTCACGGAAGTCGAACTCAATCATCTCCAATTCCAGTTTGCCGGCCTCGATCTTGGAGAAGTCCAGGATGTCATTGATAACGGTGAGTAATGAATCAGCGGAGCTTTTCACAATGTTGAGGAACTCCCGTTGCTCGGAGTCGAGCTTGGTGTCGAGGGCAAGTTCGGTCATTCCGAGGATCCCGTTCATGGGGGTGCGAATCTCATGGCTCATGTTGGCGAGAAACTCGCTTTTGGCGCGGTTAGCGGCTTCTGCGGCCTCCTTGGCTCGCAGTATCTCGCACTCAGCACGCCTCTTCTCGGTGACGTCCTGAGCCACGACGAGAACTGTTTTACGACCCTCCAATGAAGTAATGTGGGACGTGATCTGTACCTCGATGATGCGGCCGTCCTTAAGGCGATGTCTCCATGGTCCTGATTCTTCTATAGTGGGCCTCTCCTTGGCTAGGTTCTCCATCAGAAGAGGAATATCTTCAGGTGGGCGGATATCGGTGATCCGCATAGACAGAAACTCATCGCGCGAGTATCCGTAGCGTGCAACGGCGGCATCATTGACCTCGACATATTCCAAGGTGTCCAAGTCATAGACAAACATTGGCAGAGGGTTGTCTGCAAACAAAAGCCGGAACTTGCTCTCGCTCTCTCTCATCAAGTCTTCAGTGGCTTTTCGTGCCGTGATGTCGCGGTAATTGACAATGACTGCCTCGATGCTGGGCTCATCCAGTAGGTTCCGTGCCTGCGCCTCCAGCCACCGCCAGGTACCATCCTTGTGCTTGTAAAGGAGCTGAGTGGTCAGCATGTGGCCAGGTTGAGCGAGAACTTCAGCGAAGAGTCCCTGGGTCATCTCCAGGTGGTCGGGGTGCATCCAGTCAAACAGGCTCTTGCCGATATACTCGGTTTCGCTGAACCCCAAAATTCGTGCGGTTGAAGGGCCCGTATAGAGAACAACCCCTTCGCGATTTACGAGCGTAATGCCATCGGAGCTGTTCTCGATCAAAGACCTGAATCGCAGCTCACGCCTGCGGATCACGTCGGTCTGGCTTCTCACTCTTCGACGCAACACCACGACCCAGGCCAGAGCAGTTAAGACAACCAGAGCGAGGAGTCCGAGCGCCGCTAGAGCCCGTCCTGCTGTCCACCAGGGAGGCTGATGGGTAACGACCAAGTCGTTTGAAGAGCGGAGCAATATTCGGAACGACTGGTTGTGTTCCGTTTCGTCTTTCGTGACCAGACAGATACCTGTCGTCCGCAAGATACTACCGACATGGAGCGACATGAACTTTGTCTCGATATCCGAATATCTAATCGTAGCGTCATATATGGAGGTGTCCGTTTTCAACACAAGCGTTTGCCGACCCGGAAAAACCGACTTCTCTAGTAACCGCCCTTCAATGGAAACCAGCAAAGAATCGAAATGCCCACGGAGCACCTGCTCCGCAGTGACAGGGATGGGGTCCAGCGGTCTCCCAGGCCCTATACGCCGGAATATCGCGTCCTCCATCGTCGGCCTGGATTCGTCCACATGCGGAAAGCCGGTCACGTCTACCCGATCTCCTGGTTCAACGAGAAGTGGCTCTCCTGTGTCTACCTGAAGCCCGGTCTCTCCATCGGATATGTAGATGGTCTTTCCCGGATCTTGAAAAGTGACGATGCCTTGCATTCGGATGCGATGTCCCATGGCACCTTCGGGAGCAAATCGCTGGACATTGGCGATGGCTTGCACCTCTGTCCCGTAGGGATCGGCTGGAGCGCTTTTGTTGATGGTGACCTGGTCGAGATTAGGCACATACAACAGGATTCCAATGAGTTGAAACTTCTCGTTAAAGAGGGCGCCGCAAACCCCTCGGACCCGGACTTCGGCATCGACGAGCCCGTTTGGGACAGATTGCTGGAACGAAGGAATTTGGACCTTCAACCGCCCCCCTGCCACGGCTATGTCAAGAATCAGGCTGCCATCCCGGATTCTCGCCTGGCGCACAATGCCGTTGCTCTCGACCCATTGACTATCTTCTGCAGTCGAAAGCATCCTCTCCAATGAAACCGTATGTGGCTTGGGGAAGGGAGCTACGCCAATGACCTGCCAGCGGGGTTTGCCAATCTGGGGAGCGAAGTCGGGAGCTTCTGTCACTCCTTGCAGATCAATAAGCTGCCCTGGCTTGGGGGCTGGCGCCGACATGGGAGCATTTACCCAAATCCCGGCGGTTTCATCTTGAACGAATAGGTCGGGAGTTGGAGGACCAGAGTAGGTGTCTTGCGCCAACCATTTCGGTCCGCCTAAACAATAGTAGGTCACGACTCCTTGAATATGGACTGGATATCCCCGTTTGACCTCTTCAAGCGAGAGGTGCCGGATCTGCTCGACTCGGGTCAGCACCGGCAGGCTGGTCCCTCTATCTGTTGCCTGCTGGCCTATGGCATCAGTGGCGCATGAAACCAAAATCAGCAATGAAATAACAAGGATCAATCGGTGTACGGATGTCTTAACAACTTGTAAGGGATCTGTCATCGGATCCTGCTCTTTGTCAATCTCGCACGACGTGCGTTTTTGTAGATTCCCAGTCTCTTTTCGGAGAATAAATTAGAAGCCATCACTCGAAATGGCTAAGAACTGCCGGGTTGCATATTACTTATCGACAGCCCCCAACCCCATGTTAGACACATATTTGCAGGCTGGGTTGTCCTGGTCATTTCTGCGGTTGTGTTTGCGCCAGCTGTATTCTTTAGTACTTTCTCCCACGCGGGGCGGCTGCAGTATCTGGGGACTATTGTCCGGGTCTCATAATGGAAATGTTTTTGTACTTGCCGATCTTCTGTTTCCTCGGCCGGCTGGCTTTTCAGGAGAGGCTATTGAATGATGGGAGTGCGTTAGTGGCATTGATCAATGCTGGAGTACTCGACACGGTAGAAGTAGGCCACAACGTCTATAAGACGTGGTGAGACATCGAATTGTATTCGGGGCTAGAGCAGAGCAATAGACTTGAGTTTGACCGAACCTGGATGTTCATTCCCGGAACGGATCAGGAATTTCAATTGGGCTGCCGTTCTCTTGTTGGGCTTACGGGATATTCCTGGGACTTGCCACGCGGTATGCTCAAAGATTTCCAATCCTTGCCCACCTGGATCCTCGCCATCAACACAATCTGGCCCACATGATACGATGCATGCGCCAATGACCTCTCCAGGGCATCTAAGACGGATAATTCCTTGTTTCTGATCCTCACGATTTTGCTCAAATCAGAGTCTTTGAGTGAGTCTAATTGATCAAACAAGATTCCCCACGACTCGTCCCATTTCTTTAGTAGCTCTGTTCTCTTCTCGAATCCCTCCTCAAATTCCTTATCCCTCTCCCGCCATGGTTTTTCGCCATCTTCATCAAGGAAATTGGTAAAGCGCGATTTCAGATTTCCAAATAAGTGTTTCATGACCACAGCAATAGAATTGCCGTCTTCACCAAATACCATATGCAAGTGATCGTCCTTGACTTGGGAAAGAGACATCTCAGCCAGGGATTTGTATCTCTGATATTCAGACTTAATGGACTCGATTACCATTTGGACCTCAGTGGCGAACGAAGCGACTCGTCTGTGAGAACGGGTCGATGGCCCGCCTTTTCTTTGTTAGCTGAATGATTGTATTAAATCTACTTGATTAGTTTGCCTTGGTCAATCGGGTAAAGATTGTTCGCAAGCGAAACAGCAAATCCCACAACCGAACATTCGAAACCTGTGGCGTCCTGAATGTTTCTCCTTAATTCGTTGGTCACATTTGACTTAACCTGTCATTCTTCTTGGCAGCCCCCTTGCTTTGAAGTCACCGGGTATAAGTGTCGTAGAAGTGCGACTACTTGCGGCCGTACCGGTCGCGCGTGGTGGGAACGTATCCTGCAGGAGCCCTTTTAGGTCGGGAGGATTTATGGATGCCTTCTTCAAAGATCTTTACTTCGGCTTGCGACTGTTGCGTCGCCGTCCAGCTTTTACTTTGGTAATCGTTATCACTCTGGCCATAAGTATTGGAGCCAATACCACGATTTTTAGCGCTGTCAATGCCGTGCTTTTACGGGCTTTACCTTATCCACAGCCAGACCGCCTGGTGCAGCTTTTTTTTACGCTTCCCGGGAACAATTTCCTAGCCCGACTCCTCGGCTCCCCCAAAGTGAATTTCTCTTATCCGGATTTTCAGGATATCCGCTCTCAGCAACAGGTTTTTGAGGAGGTGGCTGCCTATCGTGCCATCGATATGAATTTTAAATCGGATCTAGGACCAGAGCGACTTGTCGCAGCCAATATCAGTGAAAGGTTTTTCCCACTGCTGGGCGTCAACCCTTTTCTGGGCCGTGGATTCCTGCCTGAAGATTTCCTGCCCAGTGGAAACCGTGTAGTCATGCTCAGCCATAGTCTTTGGCAAAAGCACTTTGCCGGCAATCCCGAAGTCATCGGGAAAAATGTGACGCTGGAAGGAATTCCTTATACGGTGTCGGGGGTCATGCCTGCCAGCTTCTCATCCATTCCAACCAGGGATTGGCGGGTTCTTTCCAAGCTGGTCCGATCCCAACTCGAGCCGCAATTATGGACGCCCTTTATGCCTTCAAGAGGCGACTGGGACCGAGGGTCCATGCAATTTGATGTATTTGCGCGGTTGAAACCGGCCATCACCCTGGCACGAGCTCAAACTGACTTGAATCTGATTGCCAGTCGCATCGAGCAGCAGTTCCCCCATGATTTCAAGGGTTGGTGGATTGCCGCCGAGCCACTGCATGAGGCTCTTTTCGGAAGATATCGCACGCTGTTGTTGATTTTGCAAGGCACGGTCGGTCTGGTCCTCTTGATCGCCTCCGTCAATATTGCCAACCTCCTATTGAACCGGGCAGTAGGACGGCAAGGGGAGCTGGCCATTCGCGCTTCTTTGGGGGCCAATCGTGCGCGGATACTGCGCCAACTCCTGACCGAAAGTCTTTTACTTTCCCTGCTGGGAGGTGGATTGGGACTGCTCTTGACTGTTCAAGGCAGTCAAATGCTCAATACCTTCCTGCCTACTATCTTTGTTGGCATTCCGCCAACCCGCATTGATGCCCAAGTTCTTGGTTTTACCTTTTTCATTTCCTTGCTGGCTGGTGCAGGATTTGGCATGGCGCCGGCTTTTTTGGCTTCACGAATCAACCTGAATGCGGCGCTCCGCCAAGGCCAAAACCAGGCGGGACGTTTTAGTCGAAACAGGCTGAGCCGCCTGTTGGTGGTGGCTCAAGTCAGTCTGACTCTGCCCTTACTCATTGCTTCCGGCCTATTAGTGAGAACCTTTCTCCATCTTTGGAACGTCAACCCCGGGTGCCAGACTCGCCAGATCCTGACCATGCGCATCAATTTTACGGACGATGGAGCTCAAGACAACCAGGCACTCTTCGCCTACTTTCGACGCGTGCTCGAAAAAGTTTCAATATTACCTGGTGTGGAATCGGCCGGTTTAGCGGCAGCACTGCCGACCACGGGATATATAAGCAATACGACAATTTCCCTGGAGGGCCGTCCGGAGACGCAGAACAATCCTGTGTCCGTCCTTTCGCAACCCGCCAGCGCCCAATATTTCCAAACCATGGGAATTCCATTGCGGCAGGGACGACTCTTTACAGACCAGGAGAATGAAAATGCGCCCCTGGTTACCCTGATCAGTGAGACCATGGCCAGGAAATTCTGGCCGGACCAAAATCCCGTGGGGCGGCAAGTTAAATTGAATGGGAAAAATTGGACCATCTTGGGTGTGGTTGGAGATGTTCGGCAGGAAGACTTGGTTATGGATTACCGTTGCAGCATGTACATGTCCTATCCACAGTACCCCTATCCCTCTTTGACTTTGGCGGTGCGTACCGCGGTCAATCCGCTAGCGATGAGCTCAGCAGTCAGAGAAGCCATCTATTCCATCGATGCCAGGCATCCGGTTTCTCAGGTTCGCACCATGGAAACAGTCATCAGCGATGGCTTGCTTTCTTTGAGGCTCATCATGTTTCTGTTGTTGACGATGGCAGGTCTTGCTTTTATTTTGACTCTGCTCGGAGTCTACGGTGTCCTTGCCAATACGGTGGCGCAACGAAGGCGGGAAATCGGATTGCGGATGGCGTTGGGTGCCCAGCAGCAGGATGTATTGAAAATGGTGCTGCAACAAGGATTGTCACTGGTTTTGCTGGGCATTGGAGCCGGAATCCTCCTTTCGCTGGGCATAACACGAATTCTCTCCAGTCACCTCTATAATGTAACCCCCACTGACCCGGCAACCTTTGCCGTAGTCAGCCTGTCATTAATCGCTGCCGCCACGCTGGCTTGCGCACTGCCCGCCCGCAAGGCCGCTCAAGTGGACCCTCTGGTGGCACTGAAGTGTGAATGAAGGATCATTTGTGAAATCCCTATCACCAGTTCGGGCGGAACCTCGCTTCTGGAGACAACAGTTGCCCCCTTTGGACGCGGTTGACGCTGACATCAATAATCCGGTATCATGACATCGCTCTTCAGCTTTGGAACTGGCTCAAAGCCTAGTCCAGTTCTGCCTGACACAAAGCCAAATCATATTTGTCTTCACTTCACTTAACCCTGCGGTGCCAGAGCCAGAAGAGGCAGACTGTTGACCGGTTCAATTTCGCCAAAGATCGCATATAGAGGACTGGGATTCCCATGGTACATGAAGGTGCAAATGGTGGCCACGAACGTGGGAGACTCAAGAATTCCAATTAGATGGTCAATGGCCTCGAAATCTTGACGCTTTCCAGTTTTGCCATTGCCCAGCCCCTCTTCGATATGCTGAAAAGGAATCCCGACTTCCTGGTAGCTCACCACTTGAACACATGGGAGATCACCTGCCTGGCCGTTGGACTCGCCGTTGTCGCTCCCGCCATTTGTGTGGTAGTGGAGGGAATTGTCCGCCTGTTGGGGAAGAACATCCAACTCGCCGTGCACACCCTGAACCTCGCAGGTTTGGGTGCCTTGATCCTGCTGCCGTTCTTAAAACGCTGGAACGGGTTTTCGGGTTATGGGGCGGTCATCACAGCATTCCTGCTCGGACTGGCCGGATCAGCGCTGTATGTCAAATCAAGGACGCGCCGGTTCTCATTCATATTCCTCTCCCCGGCAGTGATTCTTTTCCCCCTACTTTTTCTCTTCCGGCCCCCTATCTCCAGGTTGGTCTTTACAAAAGATAACCCGGAGTTTGCTCAATCTCGGCAGATCGGGCGCCCCGTGCCCATTATCATGGTAGTTTTCGACGAATTCCCCTTGACCTCCTTGCTGAATGAAAAACTCGAGATCAACTCGTTTTGCTACCCGCACTTTGCCAGGTTATCAAATTGTGCCACCTGGTATAGGAACGCGACAGCAGTCAGTGAAGGCACTCTGAACGCGGTTCCTAGCATCCTGGATGGCCTTTACCCGCAACCGGCTCTCCGACTTCTACCCAATGCAAATGACCATCCTCACACACTCTTCACTTTGCTGGGCCGGAATTACGAGTTCCACGTCCTGGAAAATGACTCCCAGCTTTGTCCCGAATCGCTCTGCGGTGGGGATAAGGTCAGGCCTTCCTTCAAGTATCGAATGTGGAGGGTGACTTCGGACCTGGGGATACTGTATCTTTACAGGATTCTTCCTGCCAACCTTGCCGCAGTGCTGCCTGATATTACACAGTCATGGAAGGATTTTGCTGTCCAAAGTGGACAAGCGCAGCGGTCGACGCTGCTCTTGGATGACTACACCAACTCCAGAGATTGGATAGATCGACCGGAGGACTTCAAGCAATTCGTCGACCTGATTTCAGCTTCAGCAAAGCCAACGTTGCACTTCCTGCACAGTATCCTCCCCCATGCACCCTGGGAGTATTTGCCGTCAGGAAAGAAATACACTCTTGACACTGAAATCAGAGGAGTAAGAGGGATCAATTCTCAAGGCCTGGATCCGGACTTGTGGGGTGACGATCGATGGGCTGTCGTTCAAGCCTTCCAAAGACACTTGCTGCAGGTTCAGCTAGTTGATAACCTGCTCGGATATCTCATTGCTCATCTCAAAAGCATGGGCTTATATGATCAGTCCCTGATCGTCGTCACAGCCGACCACGGTTGCAGTTTCCGTCCTAATGATTCCCGTCGCAGTCCCACTGCCACTAACTATGCGGATATCTTGGCGGTCCCGCTTTTCATAAAGCTCCCCTATCAGCGGGTGGGGAGTATCGATGATCGCAATATAGAGGCCGTAGACATTCTCCCAACGATCGCCGATGTCCTGAAGATCGACTTTCCCTGGAAAGTGGATGGTACATCGGCGCTCACCCGGGTCGCTCCCCCCAAAGCCCGAAAAACATTCATCGATGAGAAGGGCCATCGTTTCGTCTTCGAAGCTTCTTTGGAGTCCAGGCTTGAGGCAGTGAATGAGAAAATCAAGCTGTTTGGCTCGGGAGACCAACCAGACCAGCTTTTTAGGGTAGGCGCTTACGGCCAACTCGTGGGCCGAAAGCTGACTGAATTAGACATGACTGGCGAAGCGCCTGCAACCATCGAGTTGGACCATGGTCAATACTTGGGAAACGTAGACTTTCGTTCCCAATTTCTACCCGCACACATCAGCGGGCACATCCTTCGTCCAGCAAAGCGATCTATCGGGCCTCTTCACTTGGCTGTCGCCATTAACGGCACAATTCAGGGAGTGACGGAGACATACTGGAGGGAAGGTGGGGAGTTCTTTTCCGTGGTTGTGCCGGAATCGGGGTTCCAGGAAGGTGAGAACGAGGTGAGGATTTTCTCAGTTGAAGATCGGGAAGGGCACCTGGGTATGGCTGAGTTTCCGAGACCTGATCGTTCCCCGCGCTACCAATGGGGCACTCCCATCTCTTTTGCCAAAGGCGGGAATTACACTGCCTATGAGACGGAGGGATGGGGTGTTCCTGACGGCCAGCTTACCTGGACTAACGGGAAACGGGCATCTCTCATGCTGCCTGTTCAACCCCCCGGAGCCTCAGTGACTCTCAAGGCTGTGCTTATTGGTTATGTGGTTCCCGGTGCCGTCAACAGGCAGAGAGTCCGGATTCTGGTCAACCGTCAACTTGCAGGGGAATGGGAGATCCGCAGCCGCGACAAACATATGGAGAGTCTCCTTATCCCGAACACACTCCTAACAGATCTTCGCTATACGGTCATTACCTTCGAAACCCCCGATGCCGTCTCACCAGCCCGTCTTGGCTTGAGCAAAGACGTCCGTGAACTGGCTGTGGCGTTCTTCCGGATTGAATTTTCTTCCCAGCCCGGTAAGAACGGGTAAATTCAGATTTAGTTGCCTAGGCAATGGTTTGGTGTAATCGTTACAACCATCGGTGGGAGCGCCTGCCAGGAAAACCAGACCGCGAAGTCAGATCCTTGGCAGAGCTGCCAGCGCTTGTTGGAGCATAGTAGGGGACACGTACAACTGAGGTCGGCCGCAAGGTGAAGCCTTGAGGATCGTCCTATCCAACGATATCATCGGAACTCAAGAGGCGGGACGAGGGCATCCCGTCTCCATGGGTTTGGAGGCGCCGCGCCCCCGCGGCGCCGGTATGAGGAATAGCGACCCGCTGTCAAGTCCTATTGCCAAAGACAAGCTGTCCAACTACAGGGATTTCTCTGCAGTGAAGGAACAGAACTGTAGCCTAGGCACAGTTGAAGGCCTGCCCCCTGCGTCGCCCTGGGTTAAGGATTCCCATTCGTCATCGTTCTTGTCCCGTGCTGGCGTGGAGAAACGCCTCTCAGGCGTTTCATGTCCCCACGCGAGCAAGGGGAGAATCATTATTGGTTCCATTGACCTGGGGTGACGTTCGGCCCCGCCCAAGGCGGTGCCTTCACTGGCCCTGGGAGATTGGCCTTCTCATATCATCTGGATTATTCTGGCCTTTCAGGCCAGGGTTTCGATGCTCCCCCTCTGTACGTCACTTTTGATTGTACCCCTGTGTGACCAAATGCTCCTCAAAGTACCTCGTTAACGAGTACAATCGAGTACAATACGGATATCTCAAGCATTGCATGCTGTTGCAGTTGACCGACTGGAAACCGATTAGTCAACGCCGTTGGAGGTGGTGGGATGTGCGCACTCTTGAAAGGCTTGGCGGGATTTGTCATCGCCGTGTCGTTGTCGGCGCAGAGTCCTGCAGTAGGGACAGGCGAGGAAGTCGCCATTCGGGAAGTGGTCCGGAAGTACGTTGATGCGCGTGAGAATAAGGACGTGCATGCCATTGAGGCTTTGTTTACCAGCGACGCTGATCAACTCGTCTCTTCCGGGGAGTGGCGAAAGGGGCGAAGCGAGGTCGTCAGGGGCACATTGGCGAGTTCTCAAAAGTCAGGCGGGAAGCGTACCATTACTATATCGTCCGTTCGCTTTGTCGCACCAGGCGTGGCGCTCGCGGACGGACGTTACGAAATCACCGACCTTGCAGGTGGCGAGAGCCGTAGGATGTGGACCACGCTTGTCCTGATACGTGGCTCGGATGGCTGGCGAATCGCAGCGATTCGAAATATGCTGCCGGCGGCACCTGTCTCGTCAACATCGCCCAGATAAACGAAGAGCCCTGTTCGGCAGATGAAGCAATTTCAACTGGCGAAGAGCATCAATCGGCCGGCTTGGGTCGTGGCGTCACGTTTGCTGGAATCATACCCATAGCCCATTGGACCATGTCCATCCACATCCTCTGGATATCGGGCCGGTCCCAGACGGCTTGTTCATGGCCGAGGCCATTGTAGAGGACACGTCCCTTGCCATAATTGCGAGCCCAGATGACCGCGAAGTCGCTGTCGGTGCGGTGAACATTTTTCCGAGTCAAATCGATTTTGCCGGCATCAAGACGCATTAGCACACGGACCTTGTCCCGCGAGAAGTCTTTGATTTGATAGATTTCATCCAAAAGAGTGAAGGACCGTGGCAAGTGCTGCATGCCGGGGAAATCCGGATCCTCTACCAGCAGCGGCGCATTAAAGACCCCCCAGGGATGCTCATCGTAGTAGCCGCCGATCATCTCCCCATAAGCAGGCCATGAAGTAAATGTGATGGTGGCACTGTGAATGCCGATGAACCCCTTGCCATCATCCCTGACGAATGAGAGCAGGTCGGCCTTCTGCGATTCGTCCATATCAAGGTCCCCGTCGGTGTAAAACACAATGGCATCAAAAGCATCAAGATTTTTGGCCCCCCATTTCAGCGGCTTCTTGGTGATGGGAACGCAGTCGGTCCTGAAAGTGGTATCCCATAGCCCTGAAGCGCGGCCAAGGTTGTAGAGTGTGACCATCGCGCTCGATACCGAATCGTGCTGGTACCCTTTGCTCTGACCAACCACCAGCAGATTCCGCTTTCTCGGTTGGGCAACCGGAGTAATTGCCAGCCCCAGGCTCAAAATCATGACGAGGAATATCTGGCGCGTTCTCATGTCGGCTAATTGATTCGTCCCGCTGCCCAGAGAATGGCGTTGTGCACCAGAGATCGGTACGCAGGATGGCGAAATACCGTATGGCCATGACCCAGCTCGGTATAGAACACTCTGGAGTTGGGATAGGGGCTGATCCAAGCCAGGGGCCGGTCGCTGTTGGCGTTATCCGTTGTCAGCAAGACTTTAATTTGAGGGGATATCCACATCCCTTTATAGGTTCCATCAAAAATGTGGAAGCGGCCGATTCCCGCCGTCACAGGGTGCTGTCCTTCCGGTGTGACAAAAAGCTCTTGACCCTCTTGAGCGGTTGAGGTGGGAATGTTACCCTCAGGTTCCAGGCGATATCGGCCACCCACCACTTCCTGGTACCACCAGGGCCATTTCTGGTAACTCAGGATGGCGTGGTGAAGCACCACGAGGCCCTTCCCGCTTTCCACATAATCCTGGAGATTCCGTTTGCCCGTTTCATCAAGATCCAACGAGAAATCGTACATGACCAAAACGTCGTATTTTCCCCTCAGATCGTTTTGAAAAGCCATTTTGCTGGAAGTAACCGGTACCCAGGCAAGGTCCTTGTAGCCGTCAAAAAGCGTATAGAAGGAAGATTCGTGATCATGTCCGCCCGTAATTACCAACGCACGAACCGCATCGGCATTGGGTTGGGGAAAGCCAAGATCAGGCGGCAGTGTGACCTTGCCCGTGGCTGCCCATTCGGTTCCCCTCACGAAGGTTGTGATGAACCCTTTTTCCTGCATGGCCGCCAGTTCGTGGCCCAAAGCGATGCAGAATACATGCCCCTTGCCGTAACGGGAGGCAAAGAGGATGGGCTCGTCTTTGCCTGTGCCGCCATTGCGGGGTTCATCGTAAGCCGTGGCAATCACGTCGGCTCCCGGCAGCAGAGTCATACCGTGATAGAGTTCATCGGCCGTCGTGAAACTGCTCGTCATGCCCTGGACAATCGGATGTTCGGGACGGGTAATCTTGACCTCGAAGAAGTGGTGAGGGGCATGGAATTCGTTGGGCGGCGGCGACGGCCAGTATCCTTTTACCATTCTGGCAAAATCCGGCCAAGCCGGCTCTTTGATGCCTGAGGCCACGTGATGATCACCCAGCACTTCCAGGCCCGAAAAATAATAAAGGGCTCCATGGACCGCCACCAGTCCTTTGCCCGAACTAACGAAATTCTCAATGGCCTTTTCCGTAGTGCTCCCCCAGCGTGGTCCGCCATAATCATCCACCAGGACATCGAAAGGAGACAGCGTTTCTTCTGTGATTCCAATGGGAGATTCACAAACCCGGGCGTCAAAACGACCGGTATCCTCAAGGAGATGCCGCAAAAATGGGGTGGTAGTGCGCCAGTCGTGATTATTGTGCCCGGAAAGAATCAGGACCCGAATAGCCCCGGGGTGAAACAACCCGTTATTTCTGGGTGCCTGTCCTGGAAGGTCTGCAACAAGCATCCCAATGAAAATTCCACCGACAAGAATAAGTTGATGAGTACGCCCTGACATGAAGCGTCTCCTTTCGTGAGGTCTCCGTGAGTGG
>JBGOTQ010000166.1:0-15237 GCA_041476565.1 Terriglobia bacterium
CGCACCTGTTCGGGCGCGAGATAGGCGGAGGTTCTTTTCTCTCGCATCGACGTATTCCTTGTCGGTGAGCGGTCCTCGAGCTTCAGCTTTAATGAAGGTGTCCTGTCCGAAGTATGCCAGCTCGGTTTTCTTATTCCGTTCATTGAACTCGATGATCTCTTTGAGCGAATGAACCGGAGCGTTTGGTCCAAGGCGTGCAAGATAGGCGTTCAGGTCGGCTTTGAGCTCATACTGCAGAACAGTTCCTTCTGCATCACCAAGCTGGCCGAGAGCATCGCTGTCCGTAGGATCGACGATGATCGCGCCGTTCTTCTTCAACGCTTCGAACACTTCGTTCATGAGTGCATCCACGGCGTCGTGAAAGCCAAAATATCTTCGAACAATGCCGAGTCTCGTGCCTTGTAGGCCCTTTGGGTCAAGGAACTGCGTGTAGTCCGAGAACGATTTCCTCCGGCTCCCGACTGTTGCTTTGTCCTCCGGATCTACTCCTGCAAGTGCGCTCAGGAGAATTGCCGCATCGCGGACCGTCCGGGTCATCGGGCCGGCAGTGTCCTGTGTATGAGAGATGGGGATGACACCTGTCCTGCTCACGAGTCCGACGGTAGGTTTGATCCCTACGATTCCATTGATCGAGGAAGGGCTGACGATCGAGCCGTCCGTTTCCGTTCCAACTCCCACGGCGCAGAGACTTGCAGCAACAGCGGCTCCTGTTCCGGCACTCGATCCTGAGCAATTGCGGTCAAGAGCGTACGGGTTTTTCGTCAAGCCTCCGCGTCCGCTCCATCCGCTGGTGGAACGGCTGGCGCGTATATTTGCCCATTCGCTGAGATTTGTTTTTCCGAGAATGATTGCTCCGGCGGCACGCAGTCTCTGGACAAGAAAGGAGTCAGCAGGCGGCTTCGCGCCGACCAGTGCAAGTGATCCGGCGGTTGTGGACATCCGATCAGCTGTGTCGATGTTGTCCTTGATGAGGACAGGTATGCCGTGCATCGGTCCTCGTGGGCCTCTTGCCTTCCACTCTTTGTCGAGGGAGTCGGCAATGGCAAGCGCGTCGGGGTTTACTTCGATAACGCTGTCTAGCGAAGGTACCTTTTTGTCGATGGCTGCGATCCGGTCAAGATACTTCCGCGTGATGGAATGGGCGCTAAGTTTTCCGGAGTTCATAGCGTTCTGGAGATCCACAATGGTAATCTCATCCAACTCGAAGGGCCTGACGGCAGGATCAGGTGCAGGAGAAGCAGTTGCCTCGTCCGTCGCGGCAAGAGCGGGAAATGTCGCTACAGCGGCCCCCGCGGTCAATCCTGCTTTCAGGAAGTTGCGTCGGTCGAATTGATGAGATAGGGATCTGGATTCATCATCGTGCCGCATGCTATTGACTCCTATTCTGCGTATAGTCGGAATAAGCTGCAGTTTTGCATTGCCGCCTGCCCATGATGCCTCCCCAGCTTCCGAATTGTAGATATCAAGTTAACTGCGCCCACCTCCTCCAGGGATCCATGGGGTTGAGGAGGATAAGATGGCCCCGGGCATACAAATTCACTTAGTAGCGGGACAGGCTGGCTGCCAGTTTAGCCTACAACGTCCCGCGATCTTTCTCATCCCGGAACAACTCCCGGCGCTGGTTGCCACATGTGGTCACCTGATCAATGGCCCCCAGATCGGGAATGCGAAGGGGTCGGACCAACTGAGAATGAGACTGATCCACCCTTTTACCGATTCCATTTTGGGCCCCCCCCTTTTCTTGCCTCCATCCACAGTAAGGTTACTGCGCTTCGGTCGGAGCTTGGGCAAAGATCGGTATTCATTCAAACTGCTTCTTGAATTCCCTGAACTGCTGTTGCAGGTCTTTAAGATCCTTCCGAAGACTCTCGATTTCGGCCTCCAGCAGGGCAACCCGGTCTGCTGCAGATGACCGGGCGGGGGGAGGCGCTGCGATGTTCGTTAACGCTTCTTCCGACAATTCTCCAGCGAGCAGGTGAGCGTATCGCGGCTCCTTAAATCCCACTTGCCGTGGTAGCAGGGCGACCAGCGGCTCCGGTTCCCGCTCCATGAGCTGCTGCAAGACCTTCTCAACCTCCTCAAGACTGTTGAAAGTACAGAGCCTCTCGGTGCGGGTTCTCAATTCCCCAACCGTCTGAGGCCCTCGAAGCATTAAGACACAGAGCAAACCCAACCCTTGTTCAGTCAGATTAGCCGTGTCGGTGAAAACCTGCCGGTACTTGGCTACACGGCTTTCCGCCATGCTGACCATGCGTGCCCATTTCTTTTCCCTCAGTGCGTCCAACGCCCTGACGACGATCATTTCGTCGTAAGTTACTACCGGGTCGCGGTTGGATTTCTGGTTGCAGGCATTGGTCAATGCGTTCAAGGTGAGCGGATAGTATTCCGGAGTGGTGATTTGCTTCTCGATCAAACAGCCCAAAACACGAGTCTCTTCAGGGGTCAGTACGAAATCCACGGGAACCTTCCTTATTTCCTGGGCACAGGAACATTCCAACAGTGCTAGTCTCGTTCTCCAGCCAACGGCGCCTACCTGAACTATACCTCTTAAGGAATTACAAGGTCACACATTATCTATTTTCGTATTCCGTCAGTCACAGATGACCTCTGGAGGGCAGAGCGGGTGACCGCTGTCACCCTGCGAAGCCCAGGGATGGACGTTGCAATTCGGCCTCGCGGAGCTCGGCCCTCCACTCATAAGTGACACACCACGTCTTTTTTGAGGAAAGATGGATGAAAATCCAGTGGCGGTCAGTCCCGGTTAGGCCGGAGGTTCCGTTCGCGGCTGGCCCCGGGCAGGGCCTCTCTGGACCAACCGAGGCGGGGCTAGGTTTCCGTGGCATCGAGGGTCCAAATCTAACTAGTTTCTGTCGCGAAACTCAGCAAGAAGGCTCCCCTCCAAGGGTAAGGAGGGGCAGCCGCAGCCAAAGGCCGCGGCGGGGTGGCTTGGTCAATCCTGGAAAAGCCAAGCCCGTATCGGTCTTGCGGCAAGTCCCATCACCCCCGCGGCGCAGCGCGCCACGTCCCCTCCTCAGCCGAGGAGGGGAGTTTTTACGCAATCCTGCAGTTTCGTGACAGAAACTAACTTGGCGGCGATGCGCCCTATGGGAGGCGGATTGATTTCTTTTCGTAAAAAAACTCTTGACAGCTCTCTAAGTCACGTTTATTCTGAAAACCAGAAAAACGATTATAGTTTTTTAGGTACTACGAACGACCTAGCCACACTCACGTGAAAGACCGGATTCTTGAAACCGCCCGCGACAAGTTCTTTCAGCTCGGCTTTACGCGAGTCACCATGGATGAAATTGCCCAGGACTTGGGGATCAGCAAGAGAACCCTGTATGAACACTTCACCAGTAAGGAGGAACTGTTACGCGAAGGGTTGAAGCGGATGACCCAAGAGGTTGAAACCACGATCGAAGGCACTTTACGCGATGACACTTCAGACTTCGTGGACAAGTTGATTCAGGTTTGGACCTTCATGGCTTCGCGGCTCTCCAGAATTGGACCGATTTTCCAATCGGACCTTCAGCGGCACGCTCCGGGAATCTGGAAAGAAGTTGACGCGAGAAGATCCCGGATCATTCAGAAGAAGTTTGGAGAACTCTTCAGGAGAGGGGCACAGAACAAAACCTTTCGAAGGGACATCAATGCGCAGCTCCTGATACTGATTTTCTCCACCTTAATCCAAAGGATCATCAATCCTGAGACCTTGTCACAACTTCCATTCTCGGCCTCTCAGGCTTTTGAAGCTATCGTCAGTGTCATGTTTGAGGGAATCCTGACTGACCAGGGGAGGGCAAGTTTTCATGCCAGGCGGCGGCATCTTTGAAAAGACCAGGAGTTATTATGAAAATCCACCTTGGCAAAGGAGGTCGGCAGTTTTGGCTGCCGGGGGGTTATAGCTTTATTGAGAGAGCCGGTCAAGCGGGAACAGAGACACCCCCCGCAGGCCTAAAGGCCTTTGCCCCCCTTGCAGGGGGGAATCGGTCCAATTTTCATACGCGGATGGCGCGCCAAACCGGCGCATGGCAGACTTCTTTCCAATCCACGAGTTTCTTGCAGCGTAGCCGCTCTCGCTTTCCTGCTCAGGTGCTCCAGGGCTCGTTGGCGATGTTGCAGCTGTTGCTGCCTGCCCTGCTGACAGCCAAGACCGGCATGGCGCAGATCAATTCCGAGGTCCGGCCGCCCGGAACCCCAACAGTCATCCAATTGAGTCTCAAGAAAGCTGTCGAGATTGCCCTTGCTCCTCAGGGGAATTCCCGCGTCCAGCTGGCTTTGGAGTCGGTCAAGTTGGCCAAGGCCCGGTCGGCGCAGGCTCGCGCCGCACTTTTGCCCAACCTGGATGGCTACGTGAGCCAGATGAACCAGACCCGAAACTTACAGGCATTTGGAATCGGAGTAGGCCAACTGTCCCCCTTCTTAAAAAACCTGACCTTTGTCGGACCTTTCGACACGTTTGATGCACGCGCCAACCTGAGCCAGACCATTCTGGACTTTAGTGCGATTAGGAAGTTTCAAGCTTCGCGTTCCGGGGTCGTCCTGGCACAGGCGGAAGACGAAAGTACTCGAGACCAGACCCGCGAGCAGGTGGCCAAAGCCTATCTGGCTGCGCTCCGGGCTAGGGCTGCGCTGGAAGCTGCCGAGTCCAATGTAGGGCTGGCCGATGCTCTCTTGGGTTTAGCCACCAACCAAAAGGAAGCGGGAACCGGTATCGGGATTGAGGTGACGCGTGCCAAGGTCCAGTTGGCCAATGAGAAACAGCGGTTTATGGTCGCTCAAAATGAAAGCACCCGGGCGAATCTTCAGCTACTCCGGAGCATGGGGCTTGACCTGGAGGCTTCACTTGAGCTGACCGACATTCTTACCTACACACCGGTAGAAGCCACAAGCCCTGTAAAACTGCTGCAGACAGCTCTGGATTTGCGTGCTGACTGGAAAGCCCAGCAAAAGCGTGAGGCGACTCAAAAACTTAACTACAGTGCCATTAAAATGGAGCGCCTCCCCTCCGTCATTGGTCTGGCTGATTACGGGACCATCGGAACCGGCGTCAACGAGGCGATCCCGACCCGAACTTATGGAGTTTCTGTGCGGGTTCCCGTGTTTGATGGGGGCCGGCGTGATGCTCGCCGAGCCGAAGGCTATGTCCAACTTCAGCAGGAGAGTATTCGGAGCAAAGACCTGCGCCAACAGATCGAGTTAGAAATCCGCCTCGCCTTGGACAGTCTGCGATCGGCGGAAGATCAGGTCAAAGCCGCCACGGAGGGATTGAACCTGGCAGAAGAGGAATTGGCTTCAGCCCGTCGTCGCTACGAAGGGGGTGTCAGCAACAGTCTGGAATTCACTGACGCCCAAAACCGGTTGGAAAGGGCCCGAGAAAACCATATCAGTGCGTTGTTCAGTTTCAATCTGGCGCGGATCGATCTAGCCGCGGCCACAGGAACGATTCGCGGGATGGTACAGTGAGGCTCCGCCTCTTAGCAAGGAAAACTCGCTGAAGAAAGGCAAAAGGAGCATCGAAAATGAAAATTGCGCGAATACTGGCATTCATCACCGTAATTATAGGGTCATGGATCGCGATTGCCTGCTCCAGGAACAATGCCAGAGACAGAATCAAAGTCTCAGGGAACATCGAGCTGACGGAGGTCAAAGCAGCCTTTAAGATTTCCGGAAAGCTCATCGAGCTTCATGCCGACGAAGGTACCCCTGTCACCAAAGGAATGGTGCTGGCACGGTTAGATGCTGAACAGATCCGCCGGACCCGGGGTCGCGACCAGGCCAGCCTGAAATCTGCAGAGACCCAACTGGTTCAGACGCAAACGGCTGTCGAGTATCAAAGGGCCTCACTTGCTGCTGAACTGGGGATGCGCAGGGCCGATATCCAACAGGCGGATGCGCATTTGCGTGAACTGCTGGCCGGATCTCGCAGCCAGGAGGTCCAGCAGGCCCGTGCGACGGTTGAGGAGGCGCGCGCCCAGCACGAACAGGCCCGGGGCGACTGGGAACGAGGCCAGAAGCTCATTCACAACGATGACATCTCACGGTCGCAATACGATCAACTCAAGTCTCGTTTTGAGAGCACTGCCGCGGCTCTAAAAAAAACCGAAGAGAATTTGAAGCTCGTCATGGAAGGGCCAAGGGTTGAGCAAATCGATTCGGCCCGCGCCCAGTTGGATCGGGCCAAAGCCAGTTTACGCATGACCGAGGCGGCTCAGCTGGAGCTGAAGCGAAAAGAGGAGGAGCTCCAGACCCGCCGGGCTGAACTGGCGCGCGCTCAAGCCCAGGTGTCGATTGTCGATTCGCAGCTGGATGATACGGTGGTGGCCTCGCCGATTAATGGCGTGGTTTTAGTGAAATCGACCGAACCGGGCGAAGTGCTGGCAGCGGGAACAACCTTTGCCACACTGGGTGACCTCGACAATCCCTGGCTGCGGGCTTACATCAACGAAAGGGATCTGGGCCGAGTAAAGTTAGGAATGAAAGCCGGGGTCAGCACTGACAGCTTTCCCGGCAAGGTCTACTGGGGCCGTGTTTCCTTCATCTCTGCCGAGGCGGAATTCACCCCCAAGCAGATCCAGACTGCTGAAGAGCGTGTCAAGCTGGTCTACCGGATTAAGATTGAGGTCGCCAATCCGCAACATGAACTCAAATCCAATATGCCCGCGGACGCCGAGATCTTGCTGAAGGAATCGCCATGATCGAGACCGTTGACCTGACCAAAAAGTTCGGACAAACGGTGGCCGTGGACCATCTGAACCTGCAGATTCCTCGAGGAGAGATTTTCGGGCTGGTAGGCCCGGACGGGGCCGGGAAAACCACCACCTTGCGACTGCTGAGCGGATTGCTCGACCTCGATGATGGCCGGGCCACACTGTCCGGATACGATGTAACCCGCCAGGTGGAAGCCGTCAGGGACAATATCGGCTACATGGCCCAACGTTTCGGGCTTTACGCCGACCTGACGGTCCAGGAGAACATGGAGTTCTACGGTGACTTGTTCAACGTGCTGGGCCAAGAGCGCGAGGCCTTGATGACTAGCCTGCTGCGCATGACCCGGATGGAGCCATTCCGCAAGCGCCGGGCGGGCCAGCTCTCGGGCGGGATGAAGCAAAAACTCGCCTTGATGTGTACATTGTTGCACCATCCCCAAATCCTGCTGCTGGATGAACCGACCAATGGGGTCGATCCGGTCTCGCGCCGGGATTTCTGGGCAATCCTGTACCAGCTGGTCAAAGAGGGGATGACCGTGCTGGTCACCACGGCCTACCTGGACGAGGCCGAACGCTGCAACCGTGTGGGTCTTTTGGATCGGGGTCGGCTGGTGCGCTGCGAATCTCCCAATCTCATGCGAACCCAATTTGAAGCACAATGTTACGAATTGCAGTGTCCGGACCAGGGGACTGCCCGAAGGATCCTCCGGGATCAGCCCGGTGTGGTCAGCGTGGAATCATCGGGCAGCACGTTGCATCTTTTCCTGACAGGTGAGGTCACCTCGCCAGATCGCCTGAGACAATTGCTCGAGCAAAACGGACTGGGACCTGCCGTGTTCAAGGCAATCGTCCCCTCCCTCGAAGATGTCTTCATTGCTCTGATCCGGAAGCGAGAGGAGCAGGACCATGAATCGTAACGGCCATGCCGTTGAAATTGAAAACCTGGTCAAGTATTTTGGCACCTTTTGCGCCGTAGATCACGTGTCAATGGTGGTGAATAAAGGAGAGATATTCGGCTTTCTCGGGCCTAACGGGGCAGGGAAATCCACCACGATTCGGATGCTTTGCGGGTTGCTGACGCCATCCCAGGGGCGGGCTTCAGTGAACGGCTTTGACGTCAGCACCCAACCGGAATTGATTAAAAAATCGATCGGTTATATGTCTCAGAAATTTTCACTGTACGACGATTTGACAGTCGAAGAAAACATTGAGTTCTTCAGTGGAATCTATGGGGTGGCTGAGTCCCTACGCAAAAGCCGGAAGGAGTATATCTTGGGAATGGCCGGGCTTCTGGAACGACGGAACTCATTGACGCGAGAGTTGTCGGGTGGTTGGAAACAAAGACTGGCCCTAGGATGTGCCATTCTACACCAGCCGCCCATCCTGTTTCTGGATGAACCTACCTCCGGAGTCGATCCGATAGCCCGGCGGAGCTTCTGGGACTTGATCTACCAACTCGCCGCGGAGGGAAACACGATTTTTGTCAGCACGCATTACATGGACGAGGCTGAGTATTGCCATCGGCTAGCGCTCATGTACCGGGGGAAAGTAATTGCCCTGGGAACTCCAGCAGCTTTGAAGAACGAGCTGGGATCCTACGCTCTCCTGCACCTGGAGACCTCCGACCTTGTCGGAAGCATCACAGCCCTGGAAGGGCAGGAGGTCATTCTGGATGTGGCTGTCTTCGGGAGCGGTCTGCATATTAGGCTAAAGCCTGAGGCTCAAGCTGATGCGCTGATTCGACAGGTCTTGGAGCAACAGGGAATCCAGATACATAAGCTGGAACCGATCCCGCCCAGCATGGAGGATGTATTCGTCGCCATGATTGAAGAGAAGGAGCGGAAACTGGCATGACCTTTAGGCGCACACAAGCGGTCGCTCGAAAGGAATTCCTGCATATCTTGCGTGACCCACGCAGCCTGATCATGGCTCTCGCCATGCCTTTCTTGTTGCTGCTTTTGTTTGGATATGCCCTGACCCTGGATGTGGATCGAATTCCAACCGCCCTTCTCGACCGGGACCACAGCCCACAAAGTCGCGACTTGCTGGCCCAGTTCCAGGGCTCGCGGTTCTTCGAGATCCTGGGTTCCGTGCCGGACTACGCCTCAATAGAAAAAGGAATCGATCGCAACTCCATCTTGCTGGGGATTGTTGTCCCTCCCGATTACTCCCGGGACCTGAATGCCGGACACGAAGCCACCGTGCAGGTTTTGATCGATGGCAGCGATTCAAACACTGCGTCTATCGCACTCGGCTACGTGCAGGCTGTGGTGCAAGGCTATGGATCCCGGGTTCAAATGGAAGCACAGATTAGGAAAACGGGTGTCGGCGTGAAGCCCGCTGTGGAACCGCGTGTCCGCATCCTGTATAACAACGATTTAAAGTCTAAGAACTATATTGTCCCGGGCCTGATTGCTGTGGTTTTGATGATCATCTCTGCCTTACTAACGTCTCTGACCATCGCCCGCGAATGGGAGACAGGCACCATGGAACAGCTCCTTTCCACGCCAGTCCGCCCGGCAGAGCTGGTGCTGGGCAAGCTCAGTGCCTATTTTGTCCTGGGGCTCTGCGACATGCTGATTGCACTGGTGGTCGGGGTGATGATTTACGGAGTCCCTCTTCGGGGTAACGGCCTGTTCCTGTTCTTGACCAGTTGCATTTTCCTGTTTGGCTCCTTGTGTTGGGGGATATTTATCTCCGCAGCCGCTCGTTCGCAGTTGCTGGCCTATCAATTGGGATCGATCACTTCCTTCCTGCCGGCCTTCTTATTATCGGGATTTATTTATGCTATCGAGAACATGCCCCCGCTGATTCAGGTCGTGACCTACATCTTCCCTGCCCGCTATTTCATCACTATATTGAAGGGCATTTTCCTTAAGGGGATTGGGCTTCGTCTCCTGTGGCTTGAAGTTGCTTTCCTGGTTCTTTATTCCGGTGTCGTGTTCCTTGCTGCAACCCGAAAGCTTCGTCAAAAGGTGGCATAAACCGTGCGGGAGCGGATTTGGCACATCATCAAGAAAGAGTTTCGACAGGCACTCAGGGAACCCCGGATGCGCGTCCTGTTGTTTCTGCCGCCGGTGTTGCAGTTGATCATCTTCGGCTTTGCCGTGAACATGGATGTGGAAACGGTCCGGATTGGCTGGGCTGATCAGGACCAGACCTCGGTGAGCCGGAACCTGCTGGCTTCCCTTGTCGGTTCACGCCGGTTTTTGGTGGCGGCCACTCCAGTGACTGAAGGTGAGATTCAGGATCTGCTGGACCATGGGAGCGTCCAGGGTGTGGTCCGTGTCCTGCCTGGGTTTGGGCGGGACGTGGAGCGCGGCGAGACCACCTCTGTTCAGGTCCTGATTGACGGCACCAATTCCAATACGGCCGCCATCGTTTCCAGTTACACCACGACAGTTGTGAATAACTATGCTAGTACTGCATTCTTTGCGCAGAATCAGAAGCGGCTGGTGGCCCGAACTCAGGCCGAGGGGGGCCCTGTCCAGCTCAGCCTCCCGCAGTTGCGCTTGCAGAGTCGGGTTTGGTTCAATCCGGACCTGAAGAGCAGGAATTACTTCGTCCCGGGGGTGGTAGTCAACATCGTGACTCTGGTCACCCTGATGTTGACAGCTATGGCAATTGTTCGTGAAAAAGAAATCGGAACCATGGAGCAGTTGATGGTAACTCCCATTCAGCCGCTTGAATTAATTATTGGAAAAACGGCCCCCTTTGCCGTAGTGGGGCTCATAGACACAGCACTGGTGACCACAGCGGCCTTGTTGATCTTTCGCGTGCCGTTCCGAGGCAGCGTCGCGTTGTTATTGATTTGCGCAATTCTCTTTTTGCTGACAACGCTGGGAATGGGCCTATTTATTTCCACGATCTCGCAGACCCAGCAACAGGCCATGATGTCATCGTTTTTCTTTTTCTTGCCCGCCTTCATGCTCAGCGGCTTTGCTTTCCCCATCCGCAACATGCCAGTAGTGGTCCAGTACCTGACTTACCTGAATCCGGTTCGCTATTTTATGGAAATTGTCCGCAATCTCTTTTTGAAGGGAAGCGGAGTCTATGTCCTCTGGCCCCAGATGCTGGCCTTGTTGATTTTTGGATTGTCCATTCTGATTCTGAGTTCACTCCGTTTTCATAAGCGGTTAGACTAAGAGGAGGGGGAGTTACTGCACGTTTTCTGCAGAGGATTGCCGATGAGCGTGTCAAATCATGGATTCCGACGAATGGTCGACCTCTGCCATGTGGTAGAGCAGGGGATGATCACATACAAAGGTCTGCCTAGTCCAGTGATCGGCGAATTTTTGAGCCGGGAGGATTCGCGCAAGGTTTATGGGGAAGACACGACCTTCCATATTGGAAGGATTGAGATGGTGGCCAACACCGGGACCTACGTCGATTCGCCATTTCATCGTTACGCTCAAGGAGGGGATTTGGCGGAACTTCCGCTGACCAGCCTTGCGAACCTGGAAGGTATCGTCATTCGCGCCACCCAACAGCCACAGCGGGCCATTAGTGCGGCAATTTGCGCGGACTTAGATGTCATTGGAAAGGCGGTCTTGTTTCATACAGGATGGGACGCACACTGGAGGAGGGAACAGTATTTTGAGGGCCATCCATTCTTGACGCGCGACACCGCCCAGTTTCTAGCAGACTCGAGAGTGGCTCTGGTCGGGATTGACTCTCTCAACATTGATGACACCGGAGACTTGAGCCGTCCAGTCCACTCAATCCTGCTGGCTGCAGGAATTCCAATTGTGGAGCATCTCTGTAATCTGCAGGCGTTGCCCCCACGCGGTTTCCGTTTCTTTGCCGTGCCGGCCAAGGTTAAGCACATCGGCTCGTTCCCCGTCCGGGCGTTTGCGATTATTGAGTAAAGCTCTGGTTGCTCGCCTCCCTTCCGAATGCGCTTTTCAATGGCTGTGATTGAACAACTCTCTAACCCACAGCAAGCACGCCCTACCGCAGCCAACCGTTCGGCAGCACGGCACTCAGGACCAGAAGGCCGGTCAAGAGAATCATGATGCCGGAGGTGACCCAGGCGATCCGGTTGAACGTACTACTGTTCCGATGTTCCCCCATCAAGTCCTCGCGGTTCGAGAGGCGCAGCATGAAGATGAGAACAAAAGGGAGCAGAATGCCGTTGGCGACCTGGGAGAGCAATATGATAGGGATCTGCCTGGCTTCGCTAAGAATGAGCACAGTCAGCGCTCCGGCAATGATCAGGATGGTGTACAGCCCATAGAAGGTGGGCGCTTCATGCATGCGCTTGTCGATGCCCGATTCCAGTCCCAGTCCCTCGCATACGGAGTAAGCCGTGGATAGCGGGAGGATTGAGGCTGAAAAGAGGGAGGCATTCACCAGGCCAAAGGCAAAGAGTGCACTGGCAGCTCGACCGGCCAATGGCCCCAAAGCCATGGCAGCATCCCCGGCATCGCGGATCTGGCGATGTCCGCTCTCGTAGATGGTGGCCCCGCAGGCCACAATGATGAAAAAAGCCACCAGGCTGGTCACGAAACAACCCATAACTACATCCAGCCGCGCATGCTTGTAATATTTCAGCTTGATCCCTTTCTCCACCATGGCTGACTGCAAATAGAACTGCATCCAGGGAGCAATGGTGGTTCCGACCAGGCCAATAATCAGATAAATCATGGACGAACTCAGGTTGAAGGTTGGTTTGACCGTGCCTATCAAGGCCTGGGTCCAATTGGGATGAGAAAGAAATCCTGAAAACAGGTAGGCAACATAAAAGAAACACGCTGAAAGAAAAACCTTCTCGACCAGCCGGTAAGTGCCTTTGACGACCAGGACCCAAACCAGGGTGGCTCCAAGCGGCACAGAGATGTGACGACTGATACCGAAGATCGACATACCTGAAGCCAGCCCGGCGAATTCAGCCACCGTGTTGCTGTAGTTGGCAACCAGGAGAAGGACCATCAGCCAGAACGTGGTCCGGAAACCATACTCCTCGCGGATTAGGTCGGCCAGCCCTTTTCCAGTCACGACTCCCATCCGCGCCGCTATTTCCTGCACTACTACTAGCGCGACGGTAATAGGGACCAAAGTCCACAAAAGCAGATACCCGTAGTGGGCACCCGCCACAGAATAGGTATAGATCCCACCCGCGTCGTTGTCCACGGTGGCGGTGATAATTCCGGGACCTAATACGCTGAGAAAAATGAGAAGGTTGGTTCGGAAGCGCCTGACCTGGTCTCGGTTCATGACATTTTGCAAATCTGTCCTGGCAAGCTCGGGATTCTTATCGAATCAATGATGATTGATCAACAAATCCAGGACGTCATCGGCTGTGATCACACCCAGCAGCCGGCCGTTGTCGTCAACGACCGGGAGCGTTAGAAGATTGTACTTCTGGAAAAGCTCGGCCACCGTCTTCTCATCAGCATGAAATGGTACTGAGATTAGGGGATCACTGGAGAGGTCCTTTAGTGAAGTTTCGTGGTCTGCGAGGATTATCCGGGCCAGGAGAACCGCCCCTGTCAGCACACAGTCCGTGTCGATGAGGTAAAAAGAATGGATGGACTCTAAGTCTCCTTCAAAGATCTTCAGCGCCACGATGGCGCCTTCCACGGTAGCGGAGTCGCCCACCACAATATACTCGTTGGTCATCATGCCGCCAGCCGTGTTCTCTTCGAAACCCAGCAATTCCCGGACGTCCTCGGCCTCCTCACTTTCCATATTGGCCAGGACCTGGGCTGAGGTCTCCGGCGACAGTTCTTGGAGTACATCGGCCGCTTCGTCGGGGGACATCTCCTCCACCAAATCGGCAGCCTTCCCGGTCGGAATGCTTTCCAACAGCGAGACCTGCATACGGGTGGGAATTTCGGACAGCGCCTGGGCTGCGGTTTCGTCATCGAGAGATTCGATAACCGATTTCTGTTCGTCGTGACTGAGATCTTCCAGGATATCGGCAAGATCGGCGGGATGCAGCTCGCCCAGTCTCTCATAAGAGATTCTCAGTTTCACTCGCCTCGCCGGATCGGATTCAATGAGGTTAACCACTCCCCAGGGAATGGTCTTGGTGGAGAATCGGCCACTGATCAAGCGGATCGTATGTTTGGCCAGTACTCCCTGAAGCAATCGCTGTACCGCCGCTGCCAAGCCGATGTTGACCGCCAAGATTTCAAGTTCCGTGTGACGGTCGCTGGGCTGAATATCAAAATCAATGTCGTTGACACGAACAACTTTGCGATCCGTTACGTCAATAATTTGCTGGTCCAGAACATCCTTTTTCACTCGAATCAGCCCTTCGTCTGGAGAGTAAGGCTGAATATCATCACGGGAGGTATTGGCGATGGCTGCCCGCACCGAGATCGACTGCATCTGATCATGGGGAATGCTGAACAGTTGCTTTTTCGGTGACTTGACCAGGTAGTAAGCAACCAGGTTGGGGTGCTGACTCGGATTGACCAGCAGGTCTGTCAACGCTCCAACATACCTGCCTTTCACGTCATAAGTGGGAAGGTTATCCAATTCCGTAAAGTGGATCATTTTGTGCCTCCCAGCTCTTCCACATTTCCAAAAACAGGTCCGCTTATTCCCTGATAATGGCTGGCTTATTGAAGGGGCTCTTGATCCAGCATCCCCAGCAAGTATTTTCCATAGCTGCTGCCCTTCATGGAAATGGCAATTCGACGGATGTCTTCCGGCGCAACATAACCCAGGTGCAGCGCGATTTCTTCCAAGCAAGCCACCATCAGCCCCTGCCTCTCCTGAAGGGCCTGAATAAAGTTCGACGCTTGAAGTAGCGATTCATGCGTTCCAGTGTCGAGCCAGGCAATGCCACGCCCCAGCCTCTCCACACAAAGTGTCCCAGCCTGTAGATAAGTCAGATTGACATCGGTGATTTCCAGTTCTCCGCGCGCAGAAGGCTTCAAACTCCGGGCAATCTCCAGGACGCGGTTGTCATAGAAATACAAGCCGGTGACAGCCCAGCGTGATTTCGGTCTAGTTGGCTTCTCCACCAGGCCAAGGGCCGCTCCAGATGCATCAAACTCCACCACGCCATAGCGGTCCGGATCACTGACCTGGTAACCAAAAATGGTTGCTCCTGCAGTTCTGACAACCGCCCGGCGAAGGTATTCGGGAAGGCCGTGCCCGTAAAAGACATTATCTCCCAGGACCAGGGCAACCCCTGATTCCCCCACAAAATCTCGCCCAATTAAGAAGGCCTGAGCGATCCCTTCAGGCCGTGGTTGCTCGGCATAGTCGATTCTCAGCCCCAGCTGATTCCCATTTCCGAAGAGGGCGCGGTAAGCGGGCAGATCCTGCGGTGTGGAAATCAGAAGAATATCTCTTATCCCAGCAAGCATGAGAGTCGACAGAGGGTAGTACACCATGGGCTTATCATAGAGGGGGATGAGCTGCTTGCTGATAGCCCGGGTCAACGGGTAGAGCCGTGTGCCCGACCCACCAGCTAGAACAATGCCTTTCATGAGTCCTCCTGCTGCTGAGCTGGTTTAGCGCGGTTCAGGATCCAAACCCAACCGTTCTCGTTTATATTTGCCCTTTTGAA
>JBGOTQ010000167.1:0-15079 GCA_041476565.1 Terriglobia bacterium
CCCGGACCGCTGGAGTCAATCCGTTCCTGGCTTATTCGGTGATCAACGATGGAGGTCAGCCCGGCCAGCGCAGTGGTGATGGCGCTTTTCTGTACGGGGTTCCATAGTCGGCCTTGGCGAACCAACGCCGATGAAAAAGGCGGTTTTGGGGGAGTGTGGCAGCCGATCGTGGGACCGCTGTCCCCCGAGCGGCGACCAGTTTGACTCCGGCAACCGCCGCGACAGAGCAACAGGGGTCGCACAGGGCGGCTCCCACCCTCAAAACCACATTTCCACACAGGGCCACATTCCAGCCACGCGGCGATAATTCATTCCTGTTCTTTAGGTTCTCCCGCAGCCATCTCATTCCCCTCTCTGTGTAGCTGACTGATTTCACATGAACAGGTGATCAATTATTCCTGCTAGCGAAACTGGCATCCCGCGTGATACGTTTATGATCCATGCTTACTACGGTTCTTATAGCTTGTTATCTACCGGAGTAATCTATTAGCCATTCACCAAAATTGACATCCGCATAAGTAAGTAAGGCTGTAACGCCAGAAGAAGGGCATACCTCCCGGAGGATTGCCAAACCAATGTCAGTCAGCCGATCAGAGACTGAGGCGGCCAAGCGCCGTTTGCCCCTCCTTCAAGGAATTCTGCCCTTCGACAAGTCCCGTCTCACGACGGACATCATGGCCGGTATCACGCTGGCTGCGCTCGGCATACCGGAAGTCATGGGCTACACTAAGATCATCGGCACGCCAGTGGTTACCGGGCTCTATACGCTACTGTTGCCTGTGCTGGCATTCGCCATTTTCGGATCCTCGCGCCACTTAGTGGTGAGTGCCGATTCCGCGACCGCGGCCATGGTAGCCGCCGCATTGACCTCCCTGTCCTTTGCTCCCAACAGCCCTAAATACATCGCCCTGGCCAGTCTCGTGGGCCTGGTGGCCGCGGGAATGCTGCTTGTCGCAAGGGTGTTGCGGGCCGGGTTTCTGGCTGATTTCCTGTCGCGCACCGTCCTGGTTGGCTTCCTGTCCGGCGTTGGCGTCCAGGTCGCCTTCGGCGAGTTGCATGGCATGCTGGGGTTGGAAAAAAGCGGCCACGGCTTCCTCCGGCAGTTCCTCTTCACCATCCAACAATTGCCGGACACGCATCTGACGAGCTTGTTGATCTCCTTGACGGTCCTGGGAGTGATCGTGGGATTCGAGCTCTATGCGCCGCGTTTTCCCGGTGCCCTGCTGGCGGTGATCGGGATGATCGTGGCCAGCGCCTCTTTCCATTGGGGTGGCCACAGTGTCCAACTGGTCGGGGAAGTCCCCAGTGGCCTGCCTGGCCTGGGGCTTCCGGATGTCTCTTGGACCGACATTCCACTGGTTCTGCCCATTGCCTTCTCATGCTTCATCGTTATCCTGGCTCAAAGCGCGGCTACCTCGCGCGCTTATGCCCTACGCTACCGTGATCCATTCAGCCAAAACGTGGATCTTGTAGGCCTGTGCCTCGCCAATGCGGCCGCCGGTTGCAGTAGCACTTTCATCGTCAATGGAAGCCCGACCAAGACTGCCATGGTGGACACCGCCGGCGGTCGCAGCCAGCTATCGCATCTAACGACGGCGGCGATGGTGCTGGTTGTCTTGTTGTTCCTCACCAAGCCATTGAGTTACCTTCCAAACGCGGTGCTTGCGGCTATCGTTTTCTTAATTGGCGTCAAACTGATTGACTATCGCGGATTGACTGAAATCCGGCGGAAAAGTCCAAGAGAATTTCGCATAGCCCTTGCCACAGCCGCCACTGTGGTCATCGTGGGCGTCGAGCAAGGTATTGTGCTGTCACTGGTGCTGTCATTGCTGCGGCTCGTGCGTCACAGCTATAAACCTCACACGGCGGTTATTCTCCACGATGCCACCGAACATTCGCGAATGGAGCCCGTGACCCCGGGCAGGCTGATTGAACCCGGCCTCGTGATGTATTGGTTTGGCGCTGACCTTTTCTATGCAAACGTATATCATTTTGCAGAGCAGGCTCTCAGTTTGGTGACCGAGTCGCCGTCCCCGGTACGCTGGCTGGTGGTGGACGCAGGGGCCATCACAGGCATTGACTATTCGGCGGGCCGCGCGCTCAAGGAACTGCAGCAGGACCTTGCCAAACATGATGTGGTGCTGGCTCTGGCCCGCGTGAGCGACAGCCTCAGGCAAGACCTGGATCGCCATGAGCTCACCCAGTTGATCGGAGTCAACCGCCTCTTCGAATCCCGGAGAGACAGCCTTGAGGCCTATCAGTTGGAGGGTCGAAAGGGCATGGCTACCCCCAAGCTCTGAAAGAATCGAATCGGGGCAGCCCAGACCCCGCTCGGATTCTGAGCCTCGGTTGAAAACGCGGGTGGAGCGGGCGCTCCCGCGCACGCTTTTTGCCTGGTTACGTTTTCAACTGTGGATGAATCCCGTATTTACCCCCTCAGCTAGTCATTGATTATTCCCAGATAAGCCTTTAGTTCAGCAATTTGGTGCTGAACATAGTTGCGCGCCTCGACTCCCGGGTCTGGCTTTGATTCCAGGTAGCCCATGTAGGCCCTGAGAGCTCCCTCATAGTTTCCCTGCTCTTGTAGGATCCCTCCAAGTACATAGTGGGCTGCCGCATGCTGTGGGTTCAACGTAAGCGCTTTTCTTAAGGACTTAATAGATTTGTCGGGTTCACCGGTTTTCAGGTAATTCAAGGCGAGATTAAAATGCAACTCGGAATCCAGGGGATTCTTCGCAATGGCCCTCAGCCAGAGGTCCCGAGCCCGGGAGTATTCGCTCTCTCCGTAGAGAAGAGACGCCAGGTTATTGAGTGCTGTGTCGTACTCGGGCTCTATCCGCAGCGCTGCCTCATACTTCTTCCGAGCCGAAACAGAGTCGCCCAGAGCTTGGAGGATCAATCCGAGGTTGTTGAGCACCTCAGGCATTTCTGGCCGCATTTCCAGGATCCGTTGATACTCACTTGCGGCCTGCTCGAGGTTGCCTGTTTTTTGAAACCCGACGGCACGCTTAAAGATGACGGTGAGATCGCCGGGGGCAATATTCTGACTTTTCGTCGGTGTATCAGAAGGCAGACCGGAGTTTCTGTCTGATACAGCCACTGCAAGGCCGGTTCCTTTGCCAACCTGGGCACGGAGTGTCGTTGCGCCCAAGGTTACTCCTAAAACAAGGCCTGCTGCCATTGATCCAAGCAACATGAAACGACAGCCTCGGTGCTTCATTCGGCCTTTGGCTGCTCTCGGCTCCATGTAAGCCGCGGGCTTGAGTGGCAGCATCAAGCCGTCGCTTGATTTTCGAGAGTCCACTTGAGAATCGTCAGGCAAGAGTGTATTCATAGAATTCAGCGATTAGTAACCTCCCCTTTGATTCCCTCCTTAAAGCTACCCACGGTTCCCAGCTTGAAGCTCTTTTGCATTTTATCGATTCGCTCCTGAGCCTCCTGGTCCAGATCCTCAATTCGTTTACCGACCATGAGAGTCGGAGTGATCATGATGACGAGCTCAGTCCGCTGAGAGCTTTGTTCCGTCCGGCGAAATGCTGCGCCCACTAGGGGAAGATTCATGAGCCAGGGAGTACCGCGCAAATCCTCGGATCGACGTTCGCGCATGATGCCCGCGATGAGCAGCGTTTGACCACTTTTTACCTTGGCCACCGTATCAAGGTCACGGCGATCGATTACAGGTTGGGTCGAGACAGCAGCACCTGAAGATGCAGCAAAGGTCTTGACTTCAACCAGCTCGCTGATGCTGGGATTCACGCTGAGCGTGATATCGCCGCCCGATCCTATCTGGGGGATAATTTCCATGACCACGCCAATCGGGACAATCTGGTTGATGATGTTTTGAGTGGTTACATTGCCGCCGAAACCGATCGAGGCCATGGAACTCTGGGTGAAATAAACATCCTCGCGCACGACACGAATGACGGCCTTCTGGTTGTTGAGAGTGGACAGCCTTGGGCTGGAGAGCACCCGCAGCTGGCCTTGCCGCGACAGTGCATCCAGTAACACGCCGAACTTGCCATTGGAGACCCCGTATTGAAAACTTCCTAAAGAGGGATTGACGTTTTGGTTAAGAGGCGTTCCCGGGGCCAAGCCCGCAGAAGGCTGGGCGACACCCAGAACCCCCGGCAGTAATCCTGTAAATGCAGCGGTAGGATTGAGGACGGCGGCCCAGTTGACTCCAAGCTGATAGTCCTTGTTCAACGTGACCTCGACAATCTTGGCCTCGATGAGGACTTGTCGTTGGACCGAACCTTCCACAGCCTCCAGGAAACGGGCTGATTCATCGATCAAATTGTTTTCCGCATGCAGCATGATCAACCCTGCCTGCGGATTAATGAGCAGGCGCCGCCCGCTGGCATCAGCTCGTGCAGAGCCTTCAGGTCCGAGGTCTTCCCCGGCTTTATCTGGATTCGTTCCCTCTTGTGAGCCCCCGAAGAGAATCGCATTGAGACCTTCACGGACATCCAGCCATACCCTGGAGCTACTTGCCGTATTGATGTTGCTTTGGTTTTCCGACTGGCTCCCACCGCCGCCTTGTCCCGAGCTACCGCCCTGACCTGTTCCTCCCGCACCGCTGCTTCCGCCCATTCCAGCCATAGCTACGTTGTTGGTCTCTCCTGTTTGCGAGCGCGATGACAGTCGCATTTCGCGCTTGCCCGAGCGGTTGGCAGCGATATAGTTCAAGTAAAAAATCCGTGTCTGCAACGATGGTCGGCTGACTCGCAACATATTGCCGTCCAGATGGTACTCCAGCCCCAAACCCGGGATGATGAGCTCCAGCGCCTCCTCAAACGTGACATCCTTGAGGTCGAGAGCGGGGATGTCTCCGTCCGTAGCCGGATCGACAATAAGGTTGTAGCCCGTGTCCTTGGTGAGCAGGAGAAGCACTTCGCGCAACTTCGCGTCCTTCAGATTAAGCGCAAACCGTTTTCTATCGTGGTGAAAGTCCTGAATTAGTTCATCCTGGATTTTCTGGCTGGGTTGCGGGGGTTGCACTGTTTCAGGGATTTGTCCCGAAGCGAAGCTTATGTCGAGCAGCGTCAGAAGCGAAGATAGCACCCAAGCTCGCATCACGGTTTTTGGGGGCAACAAGAATTTCATGATTTCAGCTCTCTAATGAAGAGTATTTCCATTTGTGCTATTCGTGCTCTTGCCCATCTGTCGGCATCCAATAGTAGCCCCGCAGCTTGAGGCGAAAGACTATGTCTTCGTTGTTTCTCTCCAGATCAAATCTAGTCAGATTGATTAAGACCGGGTAACTCGTCAATGATTCAACAAAACTGAACACCTTCGAAGAAGGGAGACCTCGGACTCTCATCTGTAACTCAAGTGACGGCAAGTCTAGCATGGGTACGCGGATCGGATTTGTCGACCGAGTGGGCGAGAGGCGGGGCCAACTTGCGAGGTTGATGGCCGAACCACTGCCCTCCGGGACATACTGCCCTCTTACCAGATGGTTGACCATCTCAAGTCCAATAACTTGCAATCCTCTCTCATTAGCTTCGTGGGTGAGTGCCCCAGCCAGGACAGCTCCGAATTGGACCAAATCTTCTGAGGTTGTTACTATTGGGACTCTTGCCAGAAATGTATCCTGGAACTGTGACACTGCAGTTTGCTCGTGCAAAGCAGCCTGCGCCACTCCGGTGTCAGGGCGTCGTTGTTGTGCCATGGCAAAAGAACTGCTCTTTTGGAAGCCGTTGATTTGTTGCATTGGAAGACGGATAGCAAACCAATAGAACAACGCTGGAACGATTCCAAAGGTACCAACGATGGTTGTCCAACTAACCCAGCGACTATTTATTGGAAATTTGTTTTTCATGAGCAAGCCGATTCACAATTTCAACTTTTCTTTCTCCCCCAGGAGTCTGGACCACAACGTAGTCTGGCTCAATGGCTACAATTCTCCAGTTCCCAACTGCAGCGCCGATTTTCTTGGGAACACCATTCACCAAAGCAATTCGCCTGTCTTCTTCAATTAGGGTGGCCGAGACTTTGAAGCTGGGGTCCGGTGGCGGAGACTCTGTCTCCAGCGGTGGCTTGACAGACGATTCAGCTGAGTGAGTGTGCTCAGTTAGAACTGGTACGTGTTGCCGGGCTGCTTGAAAGGGATCGCGATCCGGCCAGTCACGTCTCGTCGGAGGACCACTCTTCACCGATAAATCGACGGGGTTTCTAGCCTGCCGCTCGATCTCTTCCATTGACAAGAATGGACGAGACTGTGCTTCGCTGGAAACGCTTCCCTGAAAATGAACCGTCCCGTTGATGGCATTGATATTCTGCACAGGCTCCAAGGGGGCTGTAGGGACAATCCCCGGCATTACGGTAGACTGTGGACTATTGCCCTGGTCTCGACTTGCAAAAAAGGTGATATTGTAAACTGCCGTTCCGGCCAGTCCCAGGGATAGTAATACCAAGAGCCATTTGTTCTTGGGCATGGAAATGATCCGATGGGTCAACTCATACGCAAGGCCTGAGTGACAGGCTTGTCACTGGCCGCCATCCGTCAGCCATATCGGCATCCATTCAGCTAAGTATTAGGAGAAAAAGGGAATGATACCTGTCTGAGCAGTCAGAGTACTCTTAACCTCTTCGAGCGTCCGGGCGGGTCAGGTACCCTGCCATGCTGAAAGTAAGGAGGTTCTTTCTTGACCCACTCTCGAGGGGGGACCCTGTAGCGGTCGAACCGACGTCTGTTACTTCCACTTCTGACAGTCTCAACTCCGACAGGTACGTTGTATTTCTGCTTTGAGATCGAAAGGTGCTTAGTAATTCCTGGGAGTATGTTCCGTTCGGGCTTCGGATCTCTCCTCCAAGACTTACGTCCCACCCATCACCTCTCTCAAGCGCCTGGAAGGATGTGATCCTCATCTGACGTGGGGCCAATTCCGCTAACTCTCGGGCCAAGGCACCCAGGGCCTTATGTTTATCCTGTAACCATTGCTGAGACGCGAGCCCTGCCAACACAAAGGATCGAAGTTCTATCAATCGCTGCGTCCTATCTCCTTGCTTATCAATTGAGGTCAGATTCGTGGAATTAGGTTGAGTCTCTGCAATGACCCGGGCCGCTTCTCGACTAACCATCCACCACACAGTTGCTAACCAGCAATACAAACCAAATCCTAAGGTGCTGACGACCAGACGCTTACTGATTGTCCGGCCCCGCTCTCGCAGCCGCTCGGGAAGGAAATCAATATACTCTTCAAATCGCCCGTGCAACGCGGCACTACACGGGATGCTATAAAGAGATACCGCTCCAGCCTGGCTTTCTTTGGCTGGTGCAACTCCTGTGTCGAAGAGGTTCCTAGTGTCGGAAAAGGGGCTAACCTGAAGATCGAAAGAGGTTTGAAGAGCCTCACAAACAGCCTGGATATTGCGGGAGTTACCATAAACCAGAATGCGGCCGATGATCTCGTTGCGAAACTGTTGCTTGAAATACTGGAAGGCGCGGCCCATTTCGAGTAACAACTGTCCAAAGTCCGTTGGTTGCCCGGCCTCCCTGTCAGCAAGCCGCTCGGCCGGATTGCCAGTTAAGAACCGTCTTTCCATCGCCCACACACCAGCCCGGAAGAGGGTGATCATGCCATCCCACTCGTTGACTTCTACCAAGGCCACGTTTGGGACATCTCCGGCATCGGCATCACGCATCAGGTGGCAAACCATCTGTGAATGAGATGTCAATCCGATGGGCTGCAACCCCTTCTGCTCCAGCACTTCCACAATTGCCTCTGCCAGGTGTTTGGGTATCTGGGCGCAAAGGACCCTTTCCACGACCCGGCCGGCCTCCTGTTGTTTGCCAAAAGACCAAGAGGAAAAGGCAGCCTGCTCTTTACCAGGGCTTCCCGCCCGACTCATTTCCCGCTGCATGGTCTTTTTGCGCTCTTCACCTCGCATTGGGGGGATGCTCACCGTTTGATGATGGATGAGCGGCGAGTTCATGACGACCGCGATCTCGCGAAAAGGGAGGTTACCACTGAGGACTTCTCTTATCGCTGTCAGGGTTGAGTTCATGTCTCGAGGAACAATAGTCAGTTCTGCCAGTAGCCTCAACCTGAGGGGATCACACTGTGCTTCTACGGAGTATAGATGGAGATTCAATGGCCGGACGTCCAACAGCAGGAACGGCCTGTTGCGGCGATGAGAGGAAGAGAGAAACCGACTCAGCATAATCTACCTCAGTATGATGGTCTGTTGCAGTGCATTGCCACCTCGACAGAAAACGATCACTGTGTTCGTGATGGGAACTTGGAGCCCTGGGCCATCGGGATCGGCCGTGACTGTAATTGCATGTATGCCTCGAGATAAGGTGGCCGAAAAGGGAGAGGGACCGGGAAAAGGCGCCAGGGAGGCTTGCGCGCCATTGTTAGTCAAGTAGATGACTGTACTCTGAACACCGGGATTGTCAACGTAGACAGGAGGGGCGGAGCTATTGTCAAGTACCTTGATCGAAATGTTGACCGTCGTGGTCAAATCGTTGTTGGTCAAGGGATTGGACGGGTAGGTCAGATCATCGATGGTTCCCATTGTGTGATCAGCCCCGGCGCTCCGAATGCAACCAAGACCCACGACCCCGTAATCAAAAGGAGTACCCCATGCATCCACGGGTTGGCCTGTTGCGTCCAGTCCATCCGTCAAGTAAGGTCCCCGCCACCCCATGCCAACTGCGCCCATATTTCCCGTGTTGTAAAGAGGCAACGCACCTCGGGTGGACAATTCCGTCAATGTAGCGGGCAACCGCCCCATGTCGGAAAGAAATCCGCCTCCCTGCTCTCCGTCTGCACCCATAATAGCTTCGTAGATCAGGTGTTCGCGCTGCCGCGTGCTATCCTCGCGCGAGCTGTTAATGCTGCGCGTTGCCAGCGGAGCCAATGCGCCAGCCAGGATAGCCATGACGGCAATGACCACAATGATTTCGATCAACGTGAAGCCCTGTTGTCTTCCAGGGCTGTTGACTCTTCGTGAGAGAGTTGTTTTCTGATTTGTCTCCATATATTACTTGTTGATGGAGGCTCCGAACCTATAGATCGGCAGCAGAATCGCCAGCGCAAGAAACAACACCAATCCACCCATTACCACCAGGATCAGAGGCTCAAGAACGGTGAAGATCTGCCTGATTGAGGCTGGAACCTCACGGTCATAGTATTGAGAGACTTTCTTAAGCGTTTTTTCAAGGTTCCCAGTCTCCTCACCGGCAGCCAGCATTTGCACGACAAAAGGCGGGAATTCTCCTGAATGCCTCATTCGACGGGTTATTGACTCGCCGACTTCGACCCCCTGGCGAATGGTCTTAACCGCATCGGCAATGACTAGATTCCCGACCAGGCCCTCGACGATATTCAGCGCATTCAACGCATCAATACCCGCGCTGTTCAGAATGCTCAGGTGGTGAGCAAAATAGGACATGGCAATTTTCCGCTGAAGGTCTCCCAATAACGGAATAGCCAGCTTGAAGCGATCGATCCAGAAACGCCCTTGAGCCGTCTTACCCAAAAGCACCCAACCAAGGACCAGAAATACGATCAAGAGGAGCAGCACATACCAATAATGGTTAAATGCCCTGGTAGCTTCAATGACTATCCTGGTGGGAAGAGGGAGGGCGACATTTAACTGTTGGAGGAGTATTACGAATTTGGGAAGCGTGTAAGTCATCAGGAGAACCGCCACGCCCCCGATTAAAGTCAAGAGGACAATGGGATATGTGCTGCTCTGTTTGACCAGGGCCGCGATCTCCTTCTTCCATTCCAGGTGAGCCACCAATTCCAGGAGACGTTCGTCCAATTGTCCCGTAGTCTCTCCCGCCCTGACCATTTGAAAATAGTGTTCGTCAAAAACCTTAGGATAGAGCTGAAGGGCTTCCGACAAGGTGGAGCCCGAGGAAATTCGAGCGATAAGGTCTTCTATGAATAAGCGATATTTCGTGCTTGGATTCTCTCTAGCTAGCGACTGGAGTGCTTCCAAAAGAGGAATACCTGCCTCCAGGAAAGCAGCCAAGTGGATGGTGAAGCCCAGCAGTTCCCTATTCGGAAGTTTGAAGGTCTCGGGACGGACAGTGCCCTGGCTGTACTCCTTAGCGCTCAGGAGAAACAAATCCTGCTGGCGCAAAGTGGCGTAAAGAACGTCTTCGTTGGAAGCAACGGCGGTCCCGTACTGGTTGGTGCCATTGTCTGCCCGAGCCCGGTATTCGAAGACTGGCATGTTAGAACTCCTCTTGAGTCACCTTGATAGCCTCCTCAAGGGTTGTCAGTCCTGCCAGCACCTTTCCCATAGCGTCATGGTAAAGTGTAACCATTCCTTGATCCTGCGCCACCTGCATAATGTCCCGAATGGGTGCCCGATTCACGATCAGGGTTTGCACTTCCGGGGTGACTTTCAACACCTCGTACAGGGCGCCCCGCCCGCGGTATCCACTGTTGTTACATTCCGGGCAACCACGACCACGGTAGTAAGCCTGAGCACCGGCAGGAGGCAGGTGAAGTTTCTCTAGGAGCCACTCGTCCGGTGTGCACGATTGCTTACAGGTTGGACAAATCTTGCGGAAGAGGCGCTGCGCCACCACCAGGATCAGAGTCGAAGCAAGGATGTGAGGAGATTGCCCCATTTCAACGAGCCGTGGAATTGCGCCAGTCGCGTTATTTGTGTGCATGGTCGACAAAACCAAATGGCCGGTTAGCGCCGCGCGCAAAGACATTTCCGCGGTCTCGCCATCGCGGATTTCACCCACCAGGATCACGTCGGGATCCTGTCGGAAAAAGGATCGCAGTCCTGAAGCAAACGTGAGCCCGGCCTTGATGTTGATTTGAGCCTGACGGATTAAGGGAATCTCATATTCCACCGGATCCTCGAGGGTCATGATATTTTTTTCTAAGGAGTTAATGAAATTGAGAGCACAGTAGAGAGTAGTGGTTTTTCCAGATCCCGTCGGGCCCGTGGCCAGAATCATTCCGTAGGGTCGAACCAGCGCTTTGTGCAGGTCTGCCAGATTGTGCTCGGTGAATCCGAGTTGATCCAATCCCGCAATGAGTTTGCTCTTATCCAGAAAGCGCAGAACGATGTTCTCCCCAAAGATGGCCGGGAAAAAGGAAGCCCGAATGTCCACGGTACGCTTGTCGGTCGTGAACGAGATACGCCCATCCTGGGGCAAACGATTTTCGGCGATGTTGGCGCCCGCCATGATCTTAAGACGAGCGGTGACAGCCGGAAAAATCTTTCGGGGGAGCGAATTCCCCAGCACTAGAATGCCATCGATCCGATATCGGGTTCGGACCAGGGGCTTTTCCGGCTCGATATGCAGGTCTGTTGCCCCCTTCTGAATACAGTTCAACAGCAACGTGTCGACCAGGCGGATGATCGGGGGCTCCTCGGCAGCCGCCGCCGTCTCGCCATCAGGCAGGTCTTGGCTGGCGAGACGAATGAATTCATCAATCTCCTCCGTCATGGACTTCGGATGTTTGTAAAGTCGAATAATGGCTCGGTGGATGGCATCCTCGGAAGAGGACACCGCTCGAACCATGACATTGTTTCGGCTTTCAATCTCCGAGAGGGTGACCACGTCGTAAATGTTGGCCAGAGCCAAAGTCAGCACGCCGTTCTCGAAGCTCACCGGCAGGATCTTGCGGTCTCGTGCCATTTTTTCAGGCACCGTGGCGAGGCACTCGGGCGTGACTTCCAGTCGATCGAGGTCAATGTGTTCCGTGCCGAATTGATCGGCCAGAGCGACTGACAACGACTCCGGAGAGACAAAACCCAGCTTGATGAGGATCTCCCCCAACAGCTCGCCCGTTCTCTTTTGCTGCTGGAGAGCAATGGCAAGTTGGGGGGGCGAAATCAATCCCTTCCCCACCAACTGCTCGCCGAGAAATCCCTTCTTGCGGGTCGTATCGGTGGTTTGAGCCATTGTCAGGCAGTCTCACTTCATCCGGTACCCAATATCGTCACCCACCGTAGCCAGCACCCCGTTGGCTGGAATGGCCTGGGCAAAGGGAGTTTGGATGATGCCATCCGGTCCAGCAGACAGCACCCACACCGCATTGGCCCCAGCAAAATTGCCAACATTGACAGCGTACCGGTTCCCCCATGGATCGGCCGGAAGGTTATTCTGGTAAGGGCCTCTCCAGGAAATTTCGCCCACTACGGGGTAGGCATTAGCAACCGCGTTTTTGGGTTGATTGCTGATGAGATGATAGGCCAGGAGGTCGGCATTAGCCGCAGCTGGGGCAAGCACCCAGTTAGCAGTCCCCGCCCCGGCGTTGGTAGGGGTATTCCCATCGCCGACCACGAGGATCAAGGCAAAAGCTGCAGGGGCACTCTTGGTGGGCCACATTCCAACATCCTTGAAGAAACTGGCACAGGCCGCTCCAACCACCAAGGCATCGTTTTGGGCCCGGGCTCTCTTTGAATCGCCAATATGCTTGACCACGCTAGGCGTGATAATGCCGGCCAGCAAAGCCACCACCGCGATCGCCACGATCACTTCGATCAGGGTAAATCCCTTAACACTTGATTTCTTCATTCTTGTATCTCCTTTGTTACGAGTGAGTAGATAAACTGGGCATGCATCCTAGCTTGCCACAATGATTCTGCAATCAATCTATCGGTTTTCCATTCTCCAACTTTAATAAAACTTGCGCCTTGTTAGGGTTAAAGCCAACATGGCTCAATCGGTTCTTACGGGTCTTGACCGAGCAGTCTCTGCGGAATCCAAATAGATTGCTTTGTCCATTTCGAAAGGGAGCCGGTAAGGAGTTGCCAATGATGACCATTGACGTTGAAAGCGCTGGGCATGAATTTGTCTTGCATGCGGTGCAGAGAAAGAAGTCGGTTGTTTTCGATCGGGCTCAAGGTTCTCGTTTGTGGGACATCCACGGGAAGGAATATCTCGATACGATGTCAGGGTCGGCAGGCCCGGCCATGGTGGGCCACGCCCATCCGCTGGTGGCAGAGGCGGTGGCCCGCCAGATGGCTCGCTTACCGTCGGTGAACATCCTGCATGGCAGTGTACCGGTCATTGAATTTTGCGTCAGGCTGGCTGAGCTCGCTCCGGCTGGGCTTTCCAAGACATTTCTTTGCGCGGGCGGGGGGGAAGCTATCGAAGCAGCTGTTAAGTTCGCTATCCGTGTCACAGGGCACGGCGAAGTCTTTTCGCTCACAGGGGCCTATCATGGGATGTCGCTCGCCACGATGAGCCTTTGCGGAATGCCTTCTCATCGCCAGTGGTACCCTGGCGGGGTGGGATGGCCGACTTTTCGCCAAGTCCCTGCCGCTGACCCTTACCGGTCTTCATTCGGTTTGGAGGGTCCCAATAATTGGAAGGCCGCAGTCCAGGCGCTGGAATCTGCGTTAGACGGCGGTTATCGACAAGTGGCAGCACTGGTCATGGAAGTGGTTCAAGGGCCAGCAGGTCATATTGTTTTCCCTCGAGAGTACTACCATGAGGTCCAGCGTGTTTGCCAGGAGCGCAAGGTGTTGCTGATCGTGGATGAAATCCAAACAGGCCTCGCCCGCTGCGGCAGGCTATGGGCTTGCGACCTCTTCGACATCAAACCCGATATTCTTGTCCTTGGAAAAGCGTTGGGCGGCGGCGTGCCAATCGGGGCCTTCATCACCCGCAAGGAACTGGTCACAGAAGGCCTCGAAACTGAACCCTGGCATATCTTGACCTTTATGAATCAACCGTTAGGGGCAGCCGCTGGCTTGGCGGTGCTTGAAGTGCTGGAAAAAGAACGGCTGGTAGAACGGGCTCAAAGCCTGGGTATTCAAGCAACAGCCAGGTTTAAGGAAATGTCACGGCGTTACTCCGTGATCGGTGATGTGCGTGGTCCTGGGCTTTTCATTGGAATCGACTTTGTCGAGGACCGAGCCAGCAAGGCTCCAGCCACTGCAGCCTGTGAGGAGGCATGGGAATTCGCGCTCGAACGAGGTTTGATCGTACAGTTTGGTGGAGCGGCCGACAATGTACTCAAATTTAAGCCGCCTCTGACGGTCCCGGAGGATGATTTCGAGAGGATGTTGAGCCTGATAGATGAGACGGCAGCCTTTATTGAGCGGAAGGTGCGAGCTGGCTCCTCTGTGAGAAGCTAAGGCCAATTCCCGCTTGCTTGCTGCAGAGTCAGCACATAAATGCCAAACCGTCGATGGTCTCGGGTTCCCGTGTAGAATTCTTCCACGAGATATCCGGCAGCGATCGCGGCGGTGAAAGCCCGGCGGGTCGCATCACGCCAGGCCATGGCCAGACTGGAATCTCGAAGTTCGAGCGTGCCAATGTCTTCCGGAATTTCAATAAGCACTTGCCGTTGTCCGATCAATTGGGTGATCTCAGGGCCGTGCGGCGTGTCGTCTCCTCCTAGTTCCACCAGGTGCGTGACCTCGTCCAGCCCAGCAGGGAGAGATCGGTCATGGGTTCCCGCTTCCAGGCGCCGGCAGACACGCACACTGTCGAGGTACCACGTCACCCAGAGGCGGTCCGTTCCATGCCGGTGAAGAAAACTGGACGTCGATTCACCGTAACAGTTGATCTTGTACCGGTTGGAGACGACCCCGAGCTTTGCAAGATTGAAGTGGGCATTCATACATTGAAGTGGGTCGAATGTCCAAGTCATGCGAGCAATGCCCCTGGCCAGGGCGCGCTCGCGCTGGGCCAGCTTCAGTTTGTATCCGAGTCCCAGATTCCGGTAGGCCGGCTTGACGGCTAGCATGTGCGAGTGGAATTGCAAACGGTCCCGTTCTATGCTCAACAAGGCGTAGGCGAAACCCACCAGGGTCTCTTCGACAAAGGCGCCAATCAGCAATCCTCCTACTTCCTTGGCAATCAACAACTGGTCGCTCGGAACAACATCGCGGTCGGAAAAACCCCAGACTTCCTTTTGAACTTCCTCGATTTGCCGAACTTGCGAAATCAACGCGATATCCCGGATTTCGATTGGTCCTCCCTGTGATGGCCTGCCTAATGTTGTCGGATTCATCTTGTTTTATCTCCTCCTCGAGATCTCGTAACGAGTCAGTTATGCGTGATGGCTCTGCTAGGAGCCGATTCCACCCTTTAAATGACCCGTTACGTTGTAACCCATTTTGTCCTTGACTTTGC
>JBGOTQ010000168.1:0-15062 GCA_041476565.1 Terriglobia bacterium
TCGCCTGCCGGCTCCTGCTTCTCGCCCGCTGTGCCCTGGGCTATTTTCTTATGGCCCTTCAGGCCATTTTCATAGAAGTGGCGCATGACCTTTTCAAGCTCACCACGGCGGATGAAAATGGCGGTCTTGGAGAGAGTGTGGGAGCCGATCTCAGAGCGGCGAGCAACATGACCCCGGCAACCGCCGCGACGGAGCGCGGCGGCCACCTTGAAGCCTGCATTTTCATGAAGGATTTTCAAAAAAGTCTAGCGAATTAAACCCTTCCAATAACGCAACTGGGTCCGTTGGAGTTCTTCTTCTGGGAGGAGCAGGAATGAGTTCGAAATTGTTTCCGTCAGTCAAGGGCGTACTATTGCTGCTTATGTTCCCCCGGAATCAAAGTTCTCAACCTTTCCCATTTATTGTCCGCAATGGTTTGTCATTGTCCCAAGCAAATCTTATGGAGGACCACATGAGGAAAAAAGACATTTGGGTAGCCTTGGGGACCACGATAGGTCTTTCCCTGCTTTTGGGAGTTGCCTGTCGGAGACAGGAGGCTCCCCGGGAAGCTAACGCCTTCTACCAAGGGTATGTAGTGGCACCCTCGTATGCTTACGAAATGACAGGTCGGAAAGACCGCGTCAAAGGCTATATCATGAAGGTGGACAAGCCGGACCAGTTGAAGTCACCTGGATTGGTCATTTTGGCCAGCGGGATCGGAAAGGGTGAAGGATATGTGAATTTCAACAGGAACAAGTACGAGATTCCGGCTCTGCTGGGAGAAACCAGCGGACCTGCCCTGCAAAGCGAGAAGAACCAACCGGGAAAGGAAGGTTGGTACTCCTTCAGCAGCGGTGACGACATCGTCGGAAAAATAGTGATCCCTCTATCCTCTGGCCATGTCGTGAGCGGCATTAATGAGGTCGAGTTCTTCAAGAACCCCGACAGCGACGGGTATGACATCATCGATGCCCGGCTCGACTCCGTGAAAGAGACCGCCCCATCGCTGGCCGGGCAGACCTACCATCTGTTGAGCAGGGGGAAAGCTGCCACCATTCGCGACTTTGACTTTGTGATTAACTATCGGAGTGAGAGGAAACGGTCGCTCGAAGACATTCCTGAATGGGCGCGCCGGGGCAAAGTGAATTTCTATCGCGCAGGAATTGAATGGAACCATCTCGATCGGATGTTTGAGATGTTCAAAGAAGCCCGCATCAATCTTGTTGCCACCAATGTCCCTCGAGACACCTCGAGTGATGCCTACCTGCGGACGAAGGCTTTCATTGATCGTTGCCATGCCAACAATATCCGGGTAACAGGATTCAATTCTTTATGAAATCTTCCAGTTCGCGATGTCTTACTGCACCCTGATATGCTGAGCTGGGTAAGCCGGGATGAATATGGGATCCTACGCTGGCGCGAAGCCAACAACACCTTTGCCGGAGATTTGCAGAACGAAGACTACCGGAAAAACTCCTTGTTGAAGCAAGCTGAAATCCAATTGAATGCGGGTGTGGACGAACTGTACTACGACTTTTCGATTGGAGGGACGGGCGACGTCATCCACTTCCTGGATGAGGTGCGCAAGCTGGCGGCCAGCAAAGGCAAGAACGTCTCAATATTCGGCAACTGCAAGGGCAACATTCTGGTGGATGAGGTGTGTGATCTCACCAAGAGCGAGGGCACCACTGAGGCGGGTGTGTGGGACGGCAAGTGGGTGCAAAATGCCGCCCAAGCCCGCTTCTACTATGCTTCCGGCTATGGAGTGAAATCGTATGAGAGCAAGTACGAGGGAGCAGACCCGGGAGTTCCTAATCCGGGAGCTCATGACGTTCGGGAAGGGATGAAATGCGGCTGGAAAAAGCCAATTGCTGAGGCTTCCGCCTTCCAATCCCACTTTGCTATTGCCGAAGCCAATGACAAACTTCGGATGGGGTGGATCTTGAAAAACAATCCGCTTTCCATGCAGTCCTGGGGCGATATCAGCCGGTACTTTGCCTTCCTGGCCGAGAATCAGGAACTCTACACCGATGTCACTTGCATCAGCAAGATCGGAGTCATCTCCCCACCGCATATACCCAGCTTCGAAGTCTCTCTAGAACGAGACAACCTTTACAATGCCCTGGTGGAATTTAACGTCATGTATGATGTTTTGCTGTTGCACCGCTTGAGTTCCAAGATGCTTTCGCACTATTCAGCTGTCATCATCCCAAATATCCCCTGGATGGATGACGATCAGGTCGCTGCCATTCGTGTTTACAAAAAGGCTGGTGGAAAGATTTACACCATTGGAAGCAGCCACGAACTGCAGGAGATGGCCGACATCCAATCGCCAGGTTCTATGTTGGCGGACGTTCAAACCGACAAAGGACGTCAGGAACTGTTGAGCAAAATTAAGACCCTGGCTGGAGAAGAAGTAATTACCCTGTCGGGGGCGAAATACGTGGCGGCCAACGTTGTAAAGAAGACCAATTCAGATCGAATTGTCCTGCATTTTGTGAACTATCATAACCCGGCCCAAAACATACGGGTAAGCGTCAACTTGGACGGAGTTGTCAAACAGATTGACAAAGACAAGGTTCGCCTTCTTTCGCCGGATGATGGAGCGAAGCAGCTGAAGGCAGTCTCAGTGCGGGGAACTCACCTAGACTTCATCCTTCCCAATCTGGACGTCTATGATGTAGTGACGATTAACTGAACTGGAAAGTAATGCGGGCGGCACTACTGTCTGACTTCAATCACGAACCTCTGGATAGCCGGCCCCATCTTCTCAATGGTCGCACCTGTGACCCGCCTCAGACCCCAGGCGAGAGCGTCCAGATCGAGTTCCTCCACTTCTCGCTGGAGGATTACCTCAACAACCACCTGCACCTTCCCAGGAGCACCAGGCGTCCCGGTTAGCAGCCCCGTCGCTTCGCCTATCTTGAGCCAAGCCGGTCCTTGCAGAAGGGAGTACCTGGGCTCCTGCACGTCCCAGAACTTCACCACCTGCCAGTTCCACACAGGCCCATTCAGAATGCCGGGTCTCTCTTCGACGGGCCAGAAGTCCGCCACTTGCTCTTTGCTCACAGCTCGGTAGCCCAAATCGCCCAGCGCGCGGATGGTGTCGACTTGATAGCGGTACGGCTCTCCGACCCTGCCCGCTGCTACAGGGCTGGTATAGATAAAAGGCCTCGGCGCTGATGCATAGTCCGAAGACCAGCTGCGATTGTCGTGTGCATCGAAGGCTACCACACGGTAATGAGCTTTATTGGTGTTGGGAAGCTTCAGCCCCTCAGCCACTACGACCAGTTCGGGGGCCTTCCTCTCCGCGACAAAGTTGGCAGGGAACCGGCCGCCAAGCCTGGCCTCCCTCCAGTCGCCCGGGTAAAAATCCATCACTGCATAAGGCTCGTCGCTCACTGAGAAGCCCTTCTCGTCGCTTCCGTAAACGCGGTAATTCACCGGGGTGCGTCCCTCCGGGCTGGGTTTCCAGTGAAGGGTTCCCAGGCCCCGATCCGCATCGAATTCCAGGGTCACGTCCACCGGGGGAGCTGGCGCGCGGGGCGTAAAGCTCCAGGTTTCGCTCCAGGGCCCCCACACGCCCTTCTCATCCCTGGCGCGCACTCGCCAGTAGTATTTTCGGTCCGGGGCCAACAGGCCAACGCAAGGCAGCCTGTACTGGGGCTTGCCTTGATCGGCGGTCTTGGAGATCACCTTGCTGAAGTTGGGGGAAAGTGGCCATCGCACATCGGGGTATTCTGAAAGCTCCCAGCGGTAGTCGACAATCTTGTCGCCGTCCGGATCCACTGGCGACGTCCACTTGAAGACGATGGACGTGCCCTCGGTTTCCTCTCCATCGGACGGGAATACTGCAGTGGGCGGCGCCCCGGGCGGGGCAGAGGCGGAGCGCTCAACCCATTCTTGAGTGACGCGCACGTTCCGCTTGCCGGGGGACTCGTCCGTGTAGATGAACCGGTTCTCACCTAGCACCATGCCGGGCAATGCAAGCGGCGCCATCTGCAGGTCATTGACGATGCCCAGGCTCTTCAGGCAGGCGTCTCCGGCGAGTTCGCATTTGAGCTGGTATTGGTAACTCGCCCGACCTTCCGGCGGGAACAGCTCATCGAGGTTCTCTCTCACCTCCTTCCAGTTCGTCGCTCCGTCCCAGGACGCGGAGAACCTCGCTCCGCTCCCTACCACCTCAAGCTTGCCGCCCACGATGACGTAAGGACTGCGAAGTCTCCAAATGATGACACCCGCCTTGCCGGGTTCGGCCTTCAGACCCGCCGAGGTGGGCCGAATGTTTTCTATGACGTCGGCCCCGGCGCGCCAGACGTCCCCAGTGAGGTCGGGCCGATACTCCCACAGTCCATTGCAAATCGTGTCGGCACATTCTTGACCGAAACTGGCCGCGAAGTCTTTTGCTCCATGGTACTTGACAGACCGTAGCTGGCCCCACCGCCAGGTGAGTGCTTCGCCGGGTCGCAGCTTCATTTCCATGGTGTGCCTGCCGGGCGTATCTCGACTTCCTCCGGCATCACCTTCGTATGTGTATAAAGACGCTTCCCATTCGTTCCCTGCGCGCTTGTCAGGCCGCAGTAATCCCTCAGCATGGGTCCGCTTCACCAGGTCGTGGTCGCGACCGATCTGCTGCAGGCCTGCGATGGTGTGGTTGTCCCTCATCAGGTAGAGGCACTGCATATCCGCGTCCATTAGGTGCCAGGCCCCGTCATAAAATACCTGGGTGACGACGTGGCCGGTTAAACGCGCCGGGCGTGTGTCTAAACCTGCCTGCCTCCAGAGACCAGCCAGTGAGATTGAATCATCGCCGCATGTCGTATATCCATAGATGTTAAACACCTTCACCGGATCATTGCTCTCAGCGTCGTTGGTGTTGGCGTGGAAGCGCTGTCTGACCTCCAGGTAGTAAAGGGCGATCGCTTTCTCCCGGTCGCTCATGTCCGGCCTGATCGCCCCCTCCACAATCTCCTTAATGTTCCGGAAATTGTTGCGTCCATTTGACAACCAGGGGTTGACCAAGTCGGTCTCACCCACGTTCTCCATCCGCACGGCACGATTGGACTCCCAGGTCTGCACCATCGGGTCCCAGGAACCGTGCGGCGTGCGACAGTTCTCACCGTCCATGGTCCCTCCCTGGACGATGACATACTGGTGGGAACTGGTCGAGATCTTCTCGACGTGCTGCTTGGGCACGTCTGTCGGGTGCGTGTTTGAATTCCAGGGTTCCAGGCTCTCCACACGAATGGACTGGCTCCTGGTTATTGCCTGTCCCCCTATCAAAACGGCCAATACCAAAGCCATAATCCCGAATAAAGGAAGTCCTCGCATGCTCTCCTCTTGGAAGACGACGAACCACCTGCAGGATCCTAACACACGGGTCGGGGGGCCGCCAGCACAGTGAATCGCGCACTCGCCTGCCAGACACCCTGCGTAGCAAGAATCGCGGGTTTCCGCGCGGTTACGGTTCTGCTAACACACTGAAAAGTTGCCCCAGAATTAGCCTTCTCTGCGCCCAATATCCCCGGAAAGCGTGCACGAGCCTCCGTCATGTATGGGATCCATTCATTTTCCCGGTCAATGCAACATTTGACCAGGGTAACCAGGGTGTGGTAATCCGGAATGACTTCAGATCGCCGTAGCCGACTGTTTCCATCACGCCTCTCAGTTCTACTTCGCGCCGGAGCTTTTCAGCCGGAAATCCGATTTACTTGACAATCAGTTTGCCCATCATTTTTCCATGGCCAAGCCCACAGTATTTGCAACACGCAAATTCGAATTCGCCGGCTTTGTCGGCGTAAAATTCGACTGTGACCGACTCATTGGGTTTGAACTTCACACAGCTATCCTTGATGGATTTAATTTCGAAACCGTGCTCCCGATCCAAGGCTTTGAGGTGAATCTTTACCAGGGTATTGACGGGAACCTCTATGCTAGCAGGATCATACTCGTACTTCTTGGCACTTACTTCGATTTCCCTTACTGCTGCGTCGGTTGGAGGCGCGTTGCCCACCTTAATGACTTTCTCGTTGACGGAAGATTCCTTTTCTCCGGCAGCGACCCTCACCACAGAGTGGGAAAAACATAGCAGAACAACCAGGCCTAACGTTATTGTCTTTCTCATAAATCCTCCTGGTCCAATTCCGTTTTTGAAAGCGTTCTTTTCAGCAAATGTTTGGTCGATTTCCCTGAGTCAAAATACAGTGCCTTTATGATAGCTAGAATCCCCTGCAGGCTTAGAACTAACTGCAGCATCGTCTGAATTTTCTGCCAAATGGAATGAAACCCGGCTTGAATGGTGCCGCTTAAAGTTGAGGTGCCATCAGCTGATACACGGTTGAAAATCGGCAACGGAATCGAGAGGCCAAAGCTAATTACCCATCTACCGGTGGCGTCCCTAAACCAACCATTCATCCTGCCATCTATGAGACATAGGGGCCCTGCGCCCCAGATTTCCCTTGACTCGCAGTAAGCTCATTGCAGGACAAACAAGTCAATCGAGGAGGGAGGAGAACCAAAATGAAGACGAAGATTAATGCATTGATCTTAGCCATCGCAGTGACGTTGTTCTGCGGGTCTATTTCTCTTGCCGATGATTCGGTGCAGCGGGATCATGTAGATGATCTGCTGTCCGCCGATTTGGTCAGAATCGCTGATCTGGCAGTTGGCGCCCAAATAGCTGGGCCTGTAGGGACGGATCCGCTCAGTCAGGGACATGTCGATGTCAGCCGGTCCGGACAGGTCGATGTGGTAATCAAAGGTGCAGTGGCCAATGCCCCCTATGATGTTCACTTCTGCCCGGAAGGATCGATTCTAAGTGGATGCGTGAGCCTGGGGACAGTCACGACCGATTCCGAGGGGGGAGGTCAGGCCCAACTTCAATTCTCATCTAGCCCCACGGCTTGGGCGGGATCGTTTATTCTCACCCGGAACAATGCCAGTCAGTTCATCAGCGGGTTTAAGCTCCCGCCGGCGGATGAAGTTCCAGCAGGTGGAACAGAGGTTGAGTTGAAGGGCAAAGTGAGCGCCGTGAATCCGTCAATGAACTCTTTCCGTTTGGAGAATCTGCAGATGGACATTTTAGTGGGTAGCTCCACCGTCCTGGAAGGGTTTAGCAGCTTAGACAAACTGACCTTAGGACAATTCGTCGAGGTGAAGGGCTTTTCTAGGAATGATGGATCCATGTTTGCCACACGTGTTCAGATCGAGGACAGGCTGGACAATCGAGGCGGCAACGCAGGCCAACAGGAGGGTGATCAAGATAACAGAGGCGGTGAACATAACTCAGTCCAGCCAGGTAATGACCAGGGCGGTCATGGAAATGACGGGGGGGGCCATCACTGATCTGTCCAATGCCCGTAAAAGCGTTGGCGACGGTTGACGTGTTGTAGTTTCTCTTACAGGCAGCCATCGGTAAGATCGTAGCAGAAGGGGGATATGTGGCCCCCCTTCTGCCGTATTGACCACTTCTTTCCCCAGCCGACTGCGTGGAATGCAAGGGATCACCCTCTCGCGAGCTGTCTGCTCTCTGCGGGGAACGTATGGATCGGATACGCGGCTGGATCGACTTCCGTTGTGGCTGCAGGCTTCGAGTTCCTGGGCGATGTACTCGCGTCGGTTCTCGTGCTCCTCGGTATGATGCTAGCCGCGAAACCTGCCGATGCGGATCATCCATACGGACATGGAAGGATCGAGATCCTTGCTGGCCTGAGCGTCGGCGTGATACTGGCCGCCGGGGGCATCGGCATTGGCTTTCGATCTCTTCAGAAAGTCACCGAGGTACATCCTCCGCCGGAGCTTTATTCGATTTGGCCGTTGCTCGCCGCCATAGCCATTCGAACGGGAATGTCCACTCTGAAATTCCGCGTGGGCAGGAGGATTGGGAGTGGGTCGCTTGTAGCAGACGCATGGAACGATGCAGTTGACATTCTCTCCGCCGCGGCTGCGCTGTGTGCGTTGGGCCTGACGCTGTACGATCCAGTCCGGTTCTTGCCTGCCGATCACTATGGCGGGTTCACGGTGGGGCTGTTTGTCATTTACACCGGCTTGCGCGTGCTCCGCGAGACATCGCTCGATTTGATCGACACAATGCCGGCGGTAGAAGTAATCGAGCGCATAAAGACCACTGCTCTTCGGGTTGCAGGAGTTCGGGGTATTGAGAAGTGCTACGCGCGAAAGACCGGGCTCCAGCGTCATGTTGATCTTCACGTCGAAGTCGATTCGCAGATCTCGGTCGCTGAAGCACACGACATCGCTACCAATGTACGGTTGCACATCCGGCAAGCCCTTCCCGAAATCGCAGACGTTTTCGTTCACGTCGAGCCTTTTGGCATGGAGCAGCCGGATCTTGGCCCAATACCCGGCGCAGCCGGGCGGCGAGGGGATCGCTGACACGAACATGCCGCCAAGGCGATAAACTCGAAGCAGCCCTTGAACCGCTACGTAACTTGTGCAGGAGTTTCGTTCACCCTTGTCAAGTACCCCTCTGTTAGCGCCAGTATAAAACCAACCAAAGCTTACTAAATAAAAACCGGCCATCCCCCACCCGCAGGGAGGTGGTACGAAGACTCTACAAAAAAAAGCTCCATAATGAAAGGACTGTCCGACCCCTTGACGCGGGTTGAGTGACTCAATGAAAGGAGCGCTGGGTATGATCGGTCAAATGTTTGATTCAGCAGGTCCTCACCGGCCCCATGCCTACAGAATCCATAGAGCGATGACCTTCCAAAAGGGAATGATCGAAAAGTAACATCTCAGCTTGGTTTGGACTTCGCAGGAGTTCCTTCACCATTCGAGATACGGATTCAATGCCCGATAAATACCATTCACACGCTAATTGTGACGACGTAACTTCACACATGCTTTTAAGTCGGATCGCTGTGTTAGAGTCGCTATCAGCTTGTGATCTTCTAAATGCTGTGCCTGCAGACTAGGCCTGATGAGAAACGCCGTGAGCGTTGCAGGCTAACGAGTATTCTTGTCGACACGGGACTAGAAGATAACAAAAGGGAGTGCCTATGAAGAGGATCGCACTGGGATTGTGCGTGGCGGTGGTTTTTTCTTTAGCCCCTACCTTTGTCCAGGCTCAAGCGACATGCCTCTCCCCCCTGGCACAAATAATCAGCCCCACGCCCGGGTCGACGCTTCCAGCAGGTGCAGTCACCTTCCAGTGGTGCAATGCCAGCGCCGACTACTTTTTGACCATAGAAAGCCTTCCTGGGGCCCACAACATTTTCTTCGCGTTCGTGAACGTGACCTCCGTAACGCTAGGTCCCGCGTGCAACATACCCACTGCTACTTCTCCTATTATCCAGTGTATTCCCGATCTAGGCGAGACTATTTACGTCACGTTGTGGACGCAGACGGGGAGTGGAAAGACGAGCTTTCAAGCCGCTCCAACAGTCACCTATACCGCCCCAAACGCCACGCCAACGCCCATGGCGACGACCACAAGCGTGGTCAGTCCGAGCGCGACCTTTAGCAGCAGTGCTCAGAGCATCACGTTAACGGCGACAGTGGCTGCCGCATCGACGGTGAACCAGGGTACAGTCACCTTCCAGGTGCTGAATGGCGCGACGAACGTCGGGGCAGCGGTCACCTCAGCCACGCTGGCCAACGGGAGTGCCAGTGTCGCATATCTCTTGCCGACAGGAACCGCTTCCGGCAGCTACACGATCCAGGCAAGTTATTCTGGGGGAGTGAGCTTCCTGGCCAGCAGCGGCAATGGTACCCTGACCGTGACTCCAGCACCCCCTCCCACCCAGACCCCGGATGTGGATGTCTTTATGCCCATTGTCCTTTCGGCAGCTGGGTTAAATGGGTCTTTTTTCACCTCGGAGATGACCTTAACTAATCGAGGGACAGGGAATGGGACGGTCAAGTTTACCTACACCTCTTCCATAGGAAAAGGCAGCGGTGAGGCGACTGACACTCTGGCGGCAGGCCGGCAGCGGATTGTGCCTGATGCCATCGCCTACCTGAGATCGCTGGGGATCCCCATTCCTTCCTCAGGGAACCAGGGCGGAACATTGTTGGTTACCTTCTCTGATCTTTCTTCCTCCTCTGATGGGGGTGTGACGGTCAGGACCACGACGGTTGTTCCAGAAGGGCGCGCCGGTCTGGCCTATGCGGGGATTCCCACCACGACGGCCTTGACGGGTCCCTCCTACATCTGTGGTTTGCGTCAGAACCAGGCCGACCGTTCCAATGTGGCCTTTCAAAATGTGGGATCTCTCTTGGATGGCAATATCACCTTAAGGGTGACAGTCTTTTCTGGCGACGGGGGTGTTGCTTCTTTCCACGTTCTCCCGGACCAAGTCTTACCTCCAGGTGGGTTTGTCCAGATCTCCGGGATCCTGATTTCCAACGGCTTGTCGCTCAGCAATGGCTTTGTGAGGGTGGAGCAGATCAGCGGGAAGTCACCGTATTATGCCTACGGGGTGATCAATGATCAGGCCAACTCGGATGGGTCGTTTATTCCCCCTATTCTGGAGAATTCACTGCTTGGAAAGACCCGACTCACACTGCCGGTGGTGGTGGAGGCCAACGATTTCAGCACGGAACTGGTGGTCACTAACTGGTCGTCGATAAAGAAGACATTGAATTGTCGCTACGTTTCCGATGCCATTCAGGCGCCGAATGCGACGGCCAACTTTACGATTGACATCAACCCGTCGCAGCAGTTGATCTGGCCGGACATTGTGCAGCGATTAAGAGTTTCTCAGACAGCGGGTATAGGTCCCAAGGGGCCGGTTCTTGCAGGGGCCTTGTTTGCAGCAATCAACAATGGGGACCTGAGTGGAATTTCGCTGGCGGCACGGACTTCGGCGCCGGGAGGAGGAGGGCGTTATGGACTCTTCTACACGGCGCTGCCGGAAGGGACGGCCTCGACCAGTGTAGCCTGGCTTTATGGATTGCAGCAGAACGCTGAGAACCGGACCAATCTGGCACTGGTTAACACCGGAGAAACCGACATCAATCCTGACACTTTTAGAGTTGAATTGTTCGATGGCGACACGGGTTCAAAGGTCAGCACCATCGAAGGTATTGAGGTCAATGTCAACCGGTGGTACCAGTTTGGAAAGATTCTTTCTCAATATGCACCGGCGACGTCACAAGGCTATGCCCGGATCACGCGGACGGCAGGGTCAAATCCCTTTATTGCGTATGCGGTCATCAATGATGGTGCCAACCCAATCGAGCGCAGTGGCGACGGAGCGTTCATTGCGAGTGCGCCTTGAGAGCATCAGGCTCAAAGGCAGCAAACAGCATAGACGGCAAGTCAAGTAAAGAAAACCGTGCTGATGACCCGAATGTTCGCTACACTCTCAGCCAGGGGTCTGGGACGAATACTGTTCAGATTGCGGAGACAAATAATGGTTATGTGCTACTCCGGATACCGTACTATCCAGGAGACGTTTCCTCTCAGTGTGTCAAGCAAGTACCCGTTTCTCCACGGGCATTGAGCCAGGTCGAAGGTCCCTACCGGGATTCCTCAACATCCGGGATTTGGGTTGCTAGATGCCATGAGAAGGAGGTGTTATGGACCGTCGTGCTTTCGTTAGGACTTTGGCCGGAGCAACCGCGGGCCTAATCAGTGGGCTAGCCTTCGCTCAGCAGGCCGAACGTTTTGACATCTTGATCAAGAACGGTGAGATAAGAGATCCGGGGCGTGGATTTCGGAAGCGAGCCGACGTGGCGGTTTTAAACGGAAAGATTGCCGACATTAAAGACACCATCTCAACTGGTCGTGCTCTGGACGTTATTGATGCGAGCGGACTCTATGTTGCTCCGGGTCTCATCGACTTGCACACCCACTGCTTTTGGGGTGGAAGCGGAATTGGTATTGAGCCCGACCCGGTGGCTGCCCGATCTGGCGCGACTACCTGGGTAGACGCCGGTAGCTTCGGGTATGACCAGGTTGACGGATTTCGACGATTCGTTGTGCTTTCCTCCCAAGCCAGAGTTTTCGGCTATATCTACCTGTATCCCAGCAGCCGCAATCCGGACATAGATCCGGTTAAATACGTTCGCGGCGTGATGCAACAGACGGGAGAAGCGGCAATGGCAAACCGTGACATCATTTTGGGGATCAAGTTCCAGGTGGGTTCGAACATGAATGGCAAGTACAGCCTGCCATTCTTAAAAATCGCCCGAGAGTTGTGCGATCAGTTCAATCTCCCATTGATGGCGCACATCAGTTTGGCTCCACCGGAGACGCCGGAAGTGATGGAACTGATGCGCCCGGGCGACGTGGTGACCCATTGCTACAACGGACATACTCTGGGGATTGTAGATCAGGACGGCAAAATCAAACCCGGCGTGCGCGAGGCCCGGGCTCGAGGGGTGCTGTTCGATCTTGGCCACGGTCTCGGCAGCTTCAATTTCGCAGCGGCTCGCAAAGCCATGGACGCGGGATTCTTGCCCGACACGATCTCAACTGATATTTATTCTCTAAACATCCAAGGTCCCGTTTATGACTTGCCAACCACCATGTCGAAGCTGCTTTATCTCGGCATGAGTTTTGACGAGGTGCTGTTGCGCACAACAGCTAACCCTGCGAAGGTCATCAATCGGATTCCAGGTCTAGGCGGGATTGAAGTGGGAGCGCCTGCCGATATTGCGCTGCTGGCAATTGAAGAAGGCCAGTTTCAGCTCGTCGACTCTCAAAAAAACGCAGTCACCACCAAACAGAGAATTGTCAGCCGCTTGAGTATATGCCGCGGCAAGCGCCTGATTCCACCAATCGAAGAGAGCCTCTTGACAAATCCGCCGGCAACCATTTAAGCTTCGTGTCATGCTAACCATTTTTGTTGCACTTCTCAGCGTGGCGCTCGCCTTGCCCGCAGCAGCAGAACCCTCGACTGCCCGGATCGCCGGGCCGCTGGTGGTCTCTGCTAATCCCAACTATTTCAAGGACGCCAGCGGTACCGTTCTTATCTTAAACGGATCGCAGACGTGGAATACTTTTCAGGATTTTGGTAGCAGTGGATCAGTACAAACCTTGGATTTCAACGCTTTCGTCAAGTTCCTCCTCGCGCACGGACACAATTTTACCTTGCTTTGGCTTACAGAATTGCCGAAGTTCTGTGGCTTTCCATCCACGGCGAATTCTCCGCCGGATCTCACGGTCAGTCCGTTTCCGTGGCGCCGGACAGGGCCTGGGACCGCAACAGACGGCGGATTGAAATTTGATCTCACCAAGTTCGACCAAAGCTATTTTGATCGCTTACGGACGCGAGTGAAGGCTCTGGACAATGCCGGCATCTACGGTGGTGTCTATCTGTTCACGGGCGAGTGGCTCAACATCTTCCGCTGCTCAAGCGACGGCTACCCTTTCACGGGAGCCAATAATATCAATGGCATTGACGATGGTTACACCGGCGGGAAAAAGGGGATCAGCTCTATCACCATGACTGCGCCCAATGCCATCACCAGGTTCCAGGACACTTTTGTGGAAAAGGTGATTGACACGTTAAACGATTTGCCCAACGTGCTTTGGATCGTTTCCGAGGAAGCTCCCGCGAATTCCACGTGGTGGAACGACCACCAGATTTCGCACGTCAGAGCCTATGAATCCAAAAAGCCTCATCAGCACCCGATTGGGTACGCTGCGCTGATAGGGGCCCCCGATACAACAATCTATAACTCGGATGCGGACTGGGTTGCGCCGCAAGTTCGAATTTCGGCAACCACTTCCTGCGGAAGCGGGAAACCAGCCTGCAAAGTCAACGTCAATGACAGCGACCATTCCTACTTTGGAATGTGGAACGACACAGCGCAACAGAACCGCAACTATGAATGGCAGAATTTCATGAACGGCAATCAAGTGCTGTTCATGGACCCTTACGTGGCCTACTACCCGCGCGAGCGCCGGAACTTGTGTGCCTCTCCCACCAACGCGATCTGTAGTGGGCCGGACACGCGCTATGACAACTTCCGGGACAACCTTGGGTACATTCTAAGGTATTCCCACAAGTTGAATCTTGCCAACGTCACTCCACACAACTCCCTTTGTTCGACAGGATTTTGTCTGGCCCAGACCCCGTCGGTTGGTGCGGAGTACCTGGCTTACGCACCGTCCGGCGGCTTGTTCACGATAGACCTCTCGGCGATGCCAAGTTCACGTAGATTGGCTTTAGAGTGGTTCAACCCATCCACCGGGACTTCAATTATTGGAGATCCCATTCCCCCTGGTTCATCCTCTCAATCGTTCACTCCGCCCTTCACCGGTGACGCCGTGCTCTATCTGGTGGATACGGCGGGACACCGAACCTCGGGCATCTCGCACCCATGACTGGGTTTGCTGGAGGCAACCTTACCTGCGAAGCAAGTTGTGCCCTAAGACTCGAGGGCTTCTGCGCGGCTTCAGTCCTGCTCCCGTACTGCCCGGTCCACAAAATTAGCTTACCCTGCGGTAGTTCGGGTGGATAGCCTGTCTAGTTTCTGTCGCGAAAATCGGCAAGAAGGATCCCCTCCTTGGATAAGGAGGGACAGCCGCAGCCACAGGCTGCGGCTGGGTAGTTCGAACAAACCTGGACCGCCGGTTCCAGTAAAATCTGGGCCAGGCACCCAATCCAACTTGGAGTGAACTGGGGTCTGAACTATGGCCCGGAAAAAGGCCAGATAGGTCTCAAATGTCCTGAAGACGCACAATCAAATCGCCCTTACCAGATCAGCGTGGTAATAGACGTCCCTGGGAGGTTCACCGCCAGCGTCTTATCATTCCACTGGATTTGAGTCTCAACGGGTTGAGGCCGGCTGTTCAAAAGTTGAAGAATGGTCTTGCCGGTCGCCGCCTTGAAGGCCATGGAGCGTACTTTCTCTGCCTTCCCCGTCACCTCAATACGATGGTCTCCTGGCCGCACGAATTTGCTGAAGTGAGCAAGATAATAGTAGAGGCCCGTGTAGGTAACCTCATGTGTCTTGCGATTGACGATCACGACGGGGTGCTGCTCGTTGGGGTCGGGATCTCCATGTACGGGCGATACCAGCCACGGACCGCCCTTTTCATCGAGGACCATATTCCAGTAGACCCAGGCGGAGGCGCCCGCTTCGAGGTCCGACATGATCATGTTCCCCCA
>JBGOTQ010000169.1:0-15046 GCA_041476565.1 Terriglobia bacterium
GTTGGTGAGGGTTCAGGAAGAGGAACGCAAGTCGATTTCTCGCGAGCTGCATGACGAGGTGGGGCAGACGCTGACTGCCATCCGGATGGAACTGAGCAACCTCGAGGAGTTTCATACTATGAATGGAACTCAGGTTCATCGACACTTGGAAGAGGCCAGGCGTTTGGCTGGGGAGGCTCTCCAGGTGGTGCGGAATCTGGCAATGGGTCTGCGGCCTTCCATTCTCGATGATCTGGGCCTGGGTCCCGCCCTGGAGTGGCAGGCCAAGGAGTTTTCCCGACGCAGCGGCGTTCCTGTCACAGCCGAAATTGATGGGACACTCGATGGCCTTCCCGAGACCCACTTGACTCATGTGTACCGCATTGTCCAAGAGGCCTTGACAAACTGTGCCCGGCATGCGAAAGCCCAAAACATACGCATCACGCTGCATGGCGATCGGAACCATCTCGCTTTGACCATTCAGGACGATGGGATTGGCTTCATCCATAGAGACCGTTCGAAAAAGGGTTTAGGCTTGACCAGTATCGAAGAGCGTGTGCGAGAATTAGGGGGCAAGATGGAGATTATCTCACAACCTCAAAGGGGCACGTTGTTGCGGATCAAGATCCCTGGGCAACCGGTGATGACCGATGGGCAAGATTCGAATTCTTCTGGCCGATGACCACGGGGTTGTTCGCCAGGGTCTGCGTTTCATCCTGGAACGCCAACCCGACATGGAAGTGGCCGGTGAAGCCGGCACAGGCCGCGAGGCTGTGAAACTGGCTGAAGAATTGAGTCCTGACCTCGTGATCATGGACATTGCGATGCCCCAACTGAACGGCATCGAAGCCACTGCTCAAATTGTCAAACGGAATCCTCAAATCGGCGTCATCGTCTTGAGCATGCACTCGGACGAAGGATACCTGGTGAGGGCTCTCAGCGCAGGCGCCAAAGGGTATCTCCTCAAGGATTCCGCTGAGGTCGATCTGGTCCGGGCCGTTCAGGCTGTGGCGAACAAGAAGCCCTTCTTCAGTCCGGCGATTGCCCAGACTCTTTTGGAAGAGTACATGGGCTACTTACAGCAGAAAGGCCTCCAGGATTCCTACGACCTGCTGACCGAACGGGAGAAAGAGATTCTGCAGCTTCTAGCCGAAGGCAAGTCTAACAAGGAGGTTGCCGAAATTCTCAACTTGAGCCCCTACACGGTGGAAACCCATCGAACCCACTTGATGCAGAAGTTGAACCTGCACAACACGGCAGAAATCGTACTCTATGCCGTGCGGAAAAAGCTCATTCACTGAGAGGAGAAGCGCGGTATCAAAGTGCCATTTTGTTTTACCTGTCCTGTAAATCTGAATTGCCTTTTGAGTGTCTGACCCGTCATCGAGACCTGAGTACCTCCAGCACAGCTTCGTTCCAGCCGGAAGGGCCTGCCTGATCAGTGATCTTCGCCCTCAGGACTTGGGTCTTGAGAATCGGCGCAACCCTGGACCACACGATAACCGGGGAATCGACAGAATTGAGAAGCTCGGCATCATTGAACCGGTCCCCTAGCCCAAAAGTTACGACAGGCTCTCCCAGTTTGCGATAGATGTGGGCCAATACCCGGACTGCTCGTCCTTTATCGCTGGGCCCAAGAATATGGTAGAAACGTCCGCCCCGGGTCCATCGCTTGCCTTGGGACTCTATGGCGCTCAAAAGCCTTGGCGTCCGCTCGTAGTCCAGGATTCGAAACGGTTCATCGTATTCCCGTTTCTTGGCCAGCCGTGCTTGTTCCAGGGGCAACCCGGAGTACCTGTTGATTTGGTCTGCATCCATGAGATGAAATCCCAGGACTCTGCAATTACTTTCTTCGGAGGCCGTCTGCAGAGAGTAAAGCAGCTCCGGGTAAGGGCTTCCTAGCTCGATGACCTCGTAAGTGGAAGACTCTCTGGTATGAGGGACGGAAAACGGGAAATATCCCTTTGGAATGAAAATGGCTCCACCATTTTCGGCAATGAAAGGATGTTGATTTTCTAGCCGCTGTCGCCAGTACTCCAATTCAGCCCGGGTCTTGCTCGAACAGAGAATCATCGGGACCTTTTGCCGACGAAGCTCCCGGAGGGCAGGATAGGCCTGTGCATAGGTATAAGTCTCATGGTCCAGTAAGGTTCCATCCAAATCGGTGAAGATGAGTCTCATAAGGTTCTACCATAGCAGTGACCGTCGCCGCACGGGTATCCCATCAATAGGGTATTTTCCAGGAATTAGGACTTGAGGCGGGTCTTTTTCGTGTGGGGTTTCTGCCTGAAAGAGTGTCCGGCTTGGCGAAGGACTCTGGTTGCTCGGACGAGGTTTTTTTTCTTTATTAGCAAATAATCAGTGTCAAATGTAGAGACCACAAAGACACTGATCCCAGCTTCTGCTATCGGACCGGTAAGCGAGGCCAAGACCCCCGTCTCCGAGAGGGCCATAGGACCCTGGATTTTCAGACAGCACCAACCCCGATCCGATTTGATCTCTTGGGGGACTCTTTCTTCCGGGCACACCAGTGATAATTCGTCTTCCGTTCGAATTACCGCGTAGAAAGGGCTCTCGACTACCCAGGCAGGGATGCCTTCATGGGGCTCCATTCGACAAATAGCCATCGTCTCCTTCATCGTGGCGAGCTTGAGCCTTCTCAAAGAATCAGCTTGATCTAACGGCCGCATCCCCTCCTCCGAGATATGACAGAAATTCTACCTCCGCACTGCTGGTTTCGCTACGCCAAACCAATATGAGTACCATACCATGTGTCCTGAGGCATAACGACAATTTCAAACGGAGGTTTGGGCTCCGTTCATTTCCCCTTGATTTTCCTCTGGTCTTCTCTTTATCCTTTGGCTTTGGTGTCCACTTGCGAATTCTTCTTTAACCCAGACGCTCGAAGGAGGAGCCAGGAGCATGGCGTTTTTTCCAAACAGACAGGCCGCAGGGCGACAGCTTGCAGCCCGTTTGTCACACCTGGGGAACGACAAACTAGCGGTTTTGGCCATTCCGCGAGGAGGGATTCCTGTAACCGCTGCTGTTGCCGGGGAATTGCAGACCGGCTTCTCCATTCTCCCTCTTCGTCCGCTGGTAATTCCCTGGAGATTGGAGAATGACTACGGGTACGTGACGTCGAGCGGCGAGTTGCATTTGAATCGAGCTTTGGTCGGCCAGCTTCGGCTCACTCCTCAAGAGATTTACCGCACTGCCGATACCGAGAAGGCTCGTTTGCTCCTAGATCTGGAACATTGGGGAGCCCCACCGCAGGTTCGGCTCGATGGGCGGACGGCTTTGATTATTAGCGACGGGATGCATTCAGGCTGGGCCATGTACAGCGCCGTGGAGACGGTCAAGAAATTGGGCGCAGGCAAGATTGTCGCCGCAGTGCCCGTCAGCCATTTTCGCGCACAGCGTCTCCTCGAGCACCACTGCGACGAAGTGGTATGCCTGATCGTCGAGAATATTCCCTTGTTCTGCCTCGAGAATTACTACGACCATTTTGCTCCTGTCACGGATGAAGAGATTAGGAACTTAATGCCAACCTCGGGGCAGAGTTCTCGGGAACCAGCGGCATCGATCCCGGTATGATGTCCGCCGTGGAGGAGGCCCTCTCATTCTCTTGGGGAGATGCGGGCTTGCTTGGACCAGTTCCCATAGCGTCTAACTAGTTTCTGTCGCGAAACTCGGCAAGAAGGTTCCCCTCCTTGGATAAGGAGGGGCAGCCACAGGCCGCGGCGGGGTGGTTTGAACAATCCTTGAAAAGCCAAGCCAGTATCGGTATTGCGACAACTCCCACCACCCCCGCGGCGCTGCGCGCCATGTCCCCTCCTCAGCCGACGAGGGGACGTTTCGTGCAATCCTGCAGTTTCGCGACAGAAACTAACTACACCTGGAGTTGCGATTCCCATATTGAAAACTATTCAGAGAAAATAAGCTCATGAAAATCACCGAAGTCAAGACCTACATTGTCGGTAATCCCTGGAAGAACTGGTTGTTTGTTAAGCTGGAGACGGATGAAGGGATCCACGGCATTAGCGAGGCCACTCAAAACGCCTTTGCTAAGACCATTGAGACTGCGGTCCACGAGTTAAGAACGCACTATATCGGAATGGACCCTTTTCAGACCGAGTTGATCGTCCAGAAGATGAGCCGCGATGTTTATAGCGATGGGGGCCAGTTGCACATGGCTGCCGTGGCGGCGATTGAGGTAGCCTGCTGGGATGTGATCGGCAAGTATCTGAATCAACCCATTTACAACCTGATGGGTGGCCGCTGCCATGAAAAACTGAAGGCGTATGCTAACGGCTGGTATCAGGGGCCGCGGACCCCGGAAGGCTTTGCGCAAAAAGCTAAGGAAGTGGTTGGCAAGGGCTACAGGGCGCTGAAATTCGACCCTTTTGGAAGCGCCTGGCGGTCCATGGATCCTGCCGATGAAGCGTTGTCCGTTGATATTGTGGCCGCTGTCCGCGAGGCAGTGGGCCCTCGGGTCGAGATTCTCATTGAGGGACATAACCGGTTCTCGGTGGCTGCGGCTGTCCGGATCGGACGGCTGCTGGAGCCCTTCAAGCCAGCCTGGTTTGAAGAGCCCGTCCACCATGGGAAGATCTCCTCGATTGTAGAAGTGGCCCACAAACTCTCCATCCCCATTGCCTGTGGGGAGAGTTTGCACAGCCTTTATCAATTCGCGGAACTCCTGGCTTACGACGCCGTCCACATCTTGCAGCCTGAGATCATGAGCCTGGGTGGCCTGTTGAATACCAAGAAAGCCTTTTCCATGACGGATGCCCATTACGGAGTCGTCGCCCCCCATAACGCTCAGGGGCCCATCTCAGCAGCCATGTGTGTCCAGGCTGTAGCTTCCACCCCCAACTTCTTGATCCAGGAGATGTTCGACGAGTTTAACGTCGCCTGGGAGGAAAGACTCGTGACCCACCCCGTTCGGGTGGTCGATGGGTTCATTGAAATTCCTGAACGGCCTGGGCTGGGTCTCGACCTCAACTTTGAAGAACTGAGCAAACATCCCTACCATCCTCGGAATTTTATCCCTCTCTTCAAGCCCGGTTGGGAGCACCGACAGGGAGACCGGTAACATTCATTGCTGCAGTTTTTCATTTCCACTTGACAATCCGGGTCAAGTCGCATAAATATTCTGGTTTTTGAATATTTATGCGACTTGCAACCGTCTCTAAAATTCAGCGTCAAAAGCGGATTCTCAGCCTGGTGCGTTCTCAGCCCGTGATGAGCCAGCAGGAACTGAACCTTTTGCTCACCCAGGACGGCGTCCGTACTACCCAGGCGACCCTATCCAGGGATCTCCGCAATTTGAATCTGGTCAAGACCCCAGGGGGGTATCGGCTGCCGGCAGATCTGTCGGATTCTAGGCGCGATGAGAGTCGGATTCGACAAACCATCAGCCAGTTCATGACCGACGTAGCTGCTGCCAACAACCTGGTCGTGATTCGAACCAGTCCCGGGAGTGCCCATCCTGTGGCTTTGTCCCTGGACGATTCAGGCTGGAAGGACATCGTGGGAACCGTGGCTGGAGATGATACCGTGTTGGTCATAGCCAGGAACGCCCCGGCTGCCAGGAATTTGAAGAAGAAAATCCAGGCTTTAACGTCACCGTGAAGTGAGGGAAATTACAGCCATGGGCCAGGGTCCATCCGAGAAGTTGAGCGTCGCATTGATTGGGGCCACCGGATATTCGGGGGCTGAGATCATCCGTATTCTGCTCAGACATCCCTCTGTCGGATTGGACGCCTTGATGACAGCCAATGTGGAACGCCAGGAAACCCGGCCGCAACGGCTGAGTGCCGCACTTCCCCAGTTTCATGGGCTCTGTGACCTGGAGATCGAGCCCCTGGATTTGGATGCACTCGAGCAGCGGAGGATGGCGGCGGTCATCTTGGCTACCCCCAATGAAACCTCCCATGAGATTGTCCCTCCTTTGACCGAGAGGGGTTTTCGGGTCATTGACCTGAGCGGTTCGTTCCGCTTGCGGGACAAATCCCTCTATCCCACTTGGTACGGATTCGAACATCATCATCCGCACTTGCTTGAAGTTTCAGTTTACGGGTTGACCGAAGTGAACCGGGAAGCCGTTCGAAATGCCCGTCTATTGGCCAATCCCGGTTGTTATCCGACTTCCGCGCTACTTCCGTTGATTCCCCTCCAGCGGCACAATCTGCTTGACCCCGAAGTCGGAATCATCTGCGATTCCAAGTCCGGAGTCAGTGGCGCGGGCAAGTCCCCCACGGCCAACACTCATTTTTCTGAGGTCACCGAGAGCTTCAAAGCCTACAACGTGTTGAGGCACAGGCATACCCCCGAAATCTGGCAGGGGTTGGGGAATTCTCAACTTATTTTCATTCCTCACTTGCTGCCGATTAACCGGGGAATCCTGACCACCCTTTACGCGAGGGTCCGGCCGACTGTCACTGAGGACATGGTCAACGAGTGCTTCCAACAGGCGTATGGTCGCGAGCCGTTGATTCGCCTTTTTGCGGATAAGGGGCTACCCGAAATCAAGTTCGTAGCGCACACTAACTATTGCGATATCGGCTGGAAATTAGATGGGACGCACAACACTCTTATCATCATTTCCGCCATTGATAACCTGGGGAAAGGGGCAGCAGGACAAGCAGTCCAGAATATGAACCTGATGTTGGGACTGGAAGAGACTGCTGGCTTAATCTGAAGCAGAATGACTCATAAACTGGGAAATTCAACGATGGGGGGCGCGGATTGCGCGTCGTAATCAAACTGGGCGGGAGTTTGCTCACAGATAAGCACTTGCTTAGAGACTTGGTCCGGCAAACGGCAGAAATCCAGGGTAGTGGCCATGAGATGATTTTGGTCCATGGCGGGGGCAAGCACATCAAGCAGTACCTGGACCAGTTGGGAGTCCCCAGCCGATTCCACAAAGGATTGCGGGTGACTGACCAGTCGACTATGCAAGTCGTGCAGATGGTGCTGGCCGGGCTGGTTAACAAGGAGGTGGTGGCCACCCTGGGTAGTTTGAAAGTCCGGGCTGCCGGACTTTGCGGGGGCGACGGAATGAGCTTCTTGGCCAGAAAGTACCAGGATAAGGATATTCAGGACGGAGTCTTCGACTACGGCTTTGTCGGTGAAGTCTATGCGGGAGATTCTAACCTGGTGAACCTCCTGCTTCAGGGGAACTATGTGCCCGTGATAGCGTGTGTGGCCGTAGATCCCCAGGGCTCCTACTACAATGTCAATGCCGATGAAATGGCAGCGGCAGTGGCGGTCTTTTGCCGGGCGGACCGTCTAGTCTTTCTAACGGATGTTCCCGGCGTGTTGGATCACGACCAGAATGTCATTCCTGTGTTGACTCGATCCCGGATCCAGGAATTGAGGGATTGCGGAGTGATCTCGGAAGGCATGCTTCCAAAAACTCGGGCGTGCCAGAGAGCCTTAGAGGAGGGAATCCAGCAGGTCTACATTGTCGGGGGCAAAGAACCCGACGGCTTGAGTCGTGTCTTGCTGCATGATGAGCCTCTGGGAACCGCCATCCTCTGAGGAAGGAACTATTGACTCTTACATTTCATAGTGACATCTCCCCCCTCACCCGACCTTGTGGAAGCTTATCAAACTTCCACCCCTCTCCCCCGCCGGGGGGAGAGGGACTGGGGTGAGGGGGCGATGTCACTATATTCTGCAAGTTTTTTTAAGTCACAAGCTACCGGATAAAGGATCGAGGATAGTAAATCATGGGAATTACGGGAACAAAACTCTGAATCCATCAGCGCTGGATTGTTACCTGGCGAGGAGAGTGTTGTCACTATGAACCTGCGACAGATTCAAGAATTGGAAGCTCAGTATTTGCTGGCCAACTACAAGAAGTATCCGTTTCTTATCGATAAAGGTCGAAATTGCCTGCTTTACGACTATTCCGGGAAGCGCTATGTGGATCTTCTGGCAGGCATTGCAGTCAATGCCCTGGGCTACAATCATCCGCGCATCAATAACATCTTCCGCAAACAGATCAAGAAGACGATCCACGTCAGCAACCTCTTCTACCATCCCTATCAGGCTCACTTGGCCAGGAAGCTGGTGGAGATTTCCGGGATGGAGAAAGCATTCTTCTGCAACAGCGGGACTGAGGCTATAGAGGCCGCTTTCAAGTTAGCCCGGGGTTATGCGTTTAAGAACAACCTGGGAGAAAGCAAACATGTGATTCTCACTCTGGATAACGCTTTTCATGGCCGCACGTATGGAGCGCTGTCGGCGACCGCCTCCGAGAAGTACCGGGCACCTTACGCGCCGCTGGTTCCCGGGTTTCGCTTTGTTAAGTTCAATGATTTGGAAGATCTCTCCGCCCAGTTTAACGAAAAGGTTTGCGGCTTGATTCTGGAACCCATCCAGGGGGAAGGTGGAATTCATTCCTGCACCTCTGAGTTTTTAAAAGGGGCTCGCGAGCTTTGTGACCGGTACAAGGCCCTTCTCATCTTCGATGAAATTCAGTGCGGGATAGGACGCACAGGACGATATTTCTACTATCAGAAGTATGGTGTCCTGCCGGACATCCTGACACTGGCTAAACCGCTTGGACTGGGCCTGCCATTGGGTGCGGTGTTAACGACCGACCGGGTGGCGCCTACCTTCGGCCCCGGAGACCATGGAACCACTTTTGGTGGAGGACCGTTGGCCTGCCGGGTTGGATTCGAGTTCATCAAAATCCTGCAGGAGGAACAACTGCTCGAGCATATTCAGCAGGTCGGTGAATTCTTCAAACAGAAGCTGCTTGAACTGAAGGAGAAATACCCCTTCATTCGGGATGTCCGCGGAGAAGGCCTCATCCTGGGTATGGAGCTTGCTTTCCCCTGCCGGGAAGTCGTCAATCAATGCCTGGAAGCCGGCTTCGTTATCAACGTGACCAGCGAGCGGGTCTTGCGCTTTCTGCCGCCTTACATCATTAGCAAAAAGGAGATCAGCCGCTTCATCAAGGCTCTAGATAAGATTCTCGCGTCGATCAGCCCACCTGAATTTCAGGGGCCAGTGCAAGATCCCCCGAGAGGAGGCCAAGGTTAAGATGCCAGGACCCAAATCGAACAAGTCAGCAAAAGCTTCGTTACCCAAAAGGAATAAGAAGCTCAGCGTCGAGGACATGATTTCCATTCAGTATTTGACCCCTGATGATATCGCCTTGATCTATGAAGTTGCCGCCGATCTGAAAAGTAACTCTCAGAAGTATGCTCGTGCCCTGGAAGGTAAGACTCTAGCCCTGATCTTTGAGAAACCGTCGCTCCGCACTCGAGTCACTTTTGATGTGGGAATGACCAGTATGGGTGGAAATGTGATATTTCTCGATCACACGACCACCAAACTGGGCGAGAGAGAGTCGATCAAGGATGTGGCCAAGAATTTGGAACGTTGGATACACGGGATCGTGGCACGGACTTACAAGAACCGTTCGGTCATGGAACTGGCCGAACATGCCAGTATTCCCGTCATCAACGGCCTGACTGACATGCTCCATCCCTGCCAGGCATTGGCAGACTACTTCACGGTCCAGGAGAAGTTTGGGGATCTCAGAAGAATCAAGTTCAGCTTTGTTGGCGATGGGAACAATACCTGTCACGAATTGATCTTTGGGGCTTCCAAACTGGGAGTGAACTTGTGGATTGCCAATCCCGAGGGCTACGAGCCCAATCACCGGGTCATTAGCGAAGCAGAGAGAATTGCTAAGGAGACCGGAGCCCGGATCAATGTCATCAACGATCCGGTAGAGGCGGTCAGAGACGCACACATCGTGTACACCGACGTTTGGGCCAGCATGGGACAAGAAGCCGAAACTGAAGATCGGGCTTCCGTCTTTGCCGAATACCGAGTGGACGAGGTTTTAATGTCTTATGCTCATAACAACACCCTTTTTATGCATTGCCTGCCTGCCCATCGGGGCTATGAAGTTGATCCCAGTGTGATTGACTCACCGCAGTCGATTGTTTACGATGAGGCGGAGAATCGTCTGCATGTTCAAAAGGCGATACTCTACTTACTGCTAACCACCGTGGAATCGTAGGGGGGTAAGAAAGAGGAAAAATGATAAAGAAAGTCGTTTTGGCTTACTCCGGGGGATTGGACACTTCCGTCATCATTCCCTGGCTAAAGGAAAATTATCATTGTGAAGTCGTCGCGATGGCGGGGGATGTCGGCCAGGGAGAAGAGCTGGAAGGCCTCCAGGAAAAGGCAATCAAAACTGGGGCTTCCAAACTGTATGTCGAGGACCTTAAAGAGGAATTTATTCGGGACTACATCTGGCCGACCTTGCGGGCGGGGGCGATCTACGAGCGCAAGTATTTGCTGGGGACTTCAATGGCTCGTCCCATCCTAGCCAAACGTCAGGTAGAAGTTGCTTTGAAAGAGGGTGCAGATGCCGTGGCGCACGGGTGTACCGGGAAGGGAAATGATCAGGTCCGATTTGAATTAACTTACAAAGCACTGGCTCCTCACTTGAAGGTCATCGCACCCTGGCGGGAATGGAAGATCCGATCAAGGGAGGACGCCATTGATTATGCCCACCAGCATAATGTGCCAATCCGGGCGACGAAGGAAAAAAACTATAGTGAGGACGGAAACATCTGGCATCTGAGCCATGAGGGAGGGATCTTGGAAGACCCCGACCAGGAACCGGAAGACTCCATGTGGAGGCTGACAGTTTCTCCCGAAAAGGCTCCCGACCAGCCTCGTTATCTGGAAGTTGAGTTTGAGAAAGGGACACCAGTCGGCATCGACGGTAAGAGGCTATCCCCGGTGGAACTGGTCAGGCTAGCCAACCAGATAGGCGGCGAACACGGCATCGGCCGGATTGATCTGGTGGAGAACCGCTTGGTGGGAATGAAATCTCGCGGGGCTTACGAGACCCCGGGAGGCACTTTGCTGGTCCAGGCCCATCGCGAACTCGAATCCATCTGCCTCGACAAGGAAACTCTCAGGATAAAGGATCAACTGGCGCTCAAGTACGCCGACTTGGTTTACAACGGGCAGTGGTTTACCCCGCTACGGGAGGCTCTGGACGCATTTGTGGCAGCCACTCAGGAAACGGTGAGCGGCACGGTTCGCTTGAAATTATTCAAGGGGAACATCATCGTTGCCGGAAGAAGATCTCCATACTCCCTTTATCGAGGGGACCTGGCGACCTTTGGACAAGAGGGCATTTACAATCAGAAGGAAGCCGAGGGATTTATTAACTTGTTTGGACTACCTATTAAAGTTCAGGCTCTATTAAAGCGCAACAAGAGCTGAGCCGACCTTTCCGAGGCAATATCACATGAAGACCTGGGGAGGCCGTTTTACCCAGCCCACCGACGCGGTGTTTGAACGCTTCAACAGTTCCTTTGGGATTGACCGGCGGCTCATCTTCGAAGACATCGAGGGTTCGCTGGCCTATGCTGCAGCCCTGGAAAGAGCGGGGATCCTGACGACTGAAGAGCTGAAGCAGATCAGCAGAGGCCTGGTGGAACTCAAAAGGCGCATCGAGAAGGAGCCTGAGCGGCTGGAGCAGCAAAAAGACGAGGACGTGCACACTTACGTCGAAAGGTGTCTCTTTGAGTCAATCGGGGACGCCGCTTACAAGCTTCACACCGGCCGCAGCCGAAACGATCAGGTGGCCCTGGACATGCGGCTGTTCCTTAAAAGAGCCATCATTGACGTGCAGGTTGAGATCAAGAAGCTTTGCCGTGAACTGGTCGAACAAGCCAGATCCCATCTGGACGTGGTGATCCCCGGGTACACCCACCTTCGCAAGGCCCAGCCCCTCCTTTTTGCACATTACCTGCTCGCCTATTTCGAGATGTTCCGCAGAGATCATGAGCGCTTGGATGACTGTTATCGGCGCACCGACACCATGCCCCTGGGCTCAGGGGCGCTGGCGGGAAACGGCTTTCCTCTTGACCGGGAAGCACTGCGGAAGGAATTGGGCTTTGCCCAGTTGACACGCAACAGCCTGGACGCAGTCAGCGACCGGGATTACCTAGTGGAGTTCACTACGGCGGCAGCATTGACTTTGGCTCACTTGAGCCGGATGGCGGAGGATTTCATTATTTATTCGTCCTCCGAGTTCGGTCTCTTGGAATTATCGGATACGGTGACCACAGGCAGCAGCATCATGCCACAAAAGAAGAATCCGGACTCTCTGGAATTGGTCCGCGGCAAGACCGGACGGGTCTTCGGAAATCTCGTGAGCCTTCTGACACAACTCAAGGGGCTGCCGCTGGCCTACAACAAGGATTTGCAGGAAGACAAAGAATCCGTGTTTGACACTCTCGACACTGTTATGGATTGCTTGCTGGTGGCCCAGCTTGTGGTTCGGACCTTGCGGGTCAACCGAGAGGCTGCCCAGGGCGCCGTAACAACCGGGTACCTTAATGCCACGGACCTGGCCGATTACCTGGTCCGCCGCGGGATACCTTTCCGAAAAGCCCATGAACTGGTGGGCAGAATCGTTCTGCACTGCGAGGCCAAACACGTCGAGCTCCAAGACTTGTCAATGGAAGAATACACTTCTTTTAACCCCTTGATCGGGGAGGATGTTTATCCTGCATTGACTCTTGAGAATAGCCTGAATGCCAGAGCACTGGTGGGGGGCACCGCTCCTGCACGTGTCCTGGAAGCCCTTGCCGAAGCGGAGAGGTTTTTGGATAAACTCGTCCGCTAAGATTCAAATTGCGTTCGGATTGATGGCCATGGGGTGTAACCGTTTATCAGCGGTAGCCGCGATTGATTGGCTTCTTAAACCAATCGTGGGCTTTTCAAAAGGGTACAAATACCGACGGTTACTACTGCGGATGAAATTACTGGAGGTCGCCACCATAAGGGTCGCGACGGAGCGCGACCCTCCACCAAGAACCGCATTTTCATGAAAGTTTCCCATGACCTTTTTAAGTTCACCACCGCGGATGAAAATGCTGGAGGGCCCCGCTTTGTCGGGGCCGCGGTCGCTCCGCAAGAAAGGACAAAAATGAATCCCCTGAAATGGAAGGTTGACGGCACTCAAGTTCTCGCTCCCAGAGGTTACCTGGCATCTGCCGCGGCAGCAGGGATAAAGAAAGAAGATGGAAGACTGGATGTCGGAATCATTTATTCCACAAGACCGTCCATTGCAGCCGTCCGTTTTACCACCAACGTTGTGAAAGCAGCTCCCCTTCTGGTGTCTCAAGAGCATCTGGAAGACTCGGGGGGTGAAATTCGAGCGATCATCGTGAACTCAGGGAACGCCAATGCCTGTACTGGAGATCAAGGATTAGCTGTCGCCCGGAAAATGTGCGAGATAGCGTCCAGAGTCGTGGTGATTCCCAGCGAACAGATTTTAGTCTGTTCAACCGGCGTCATCGGGGTTCCCCTCCCCGTTGAACGCATAGAGACGAAAGTAGAAGAATTAAGAAAGGGGCTCAACGAAAACGGTCTGGATGCGGTTTCCAGGGCCATCATGACCACTGACACAGTCCGCAAGGTGTGCACAGCTGAAACCTGCCTGGGTGAAATCCCGGTTCGTATCAGCGGCATGACCAAGGGAGCTGGGATGATTCATCCTCGAATGGCAACCACTCTGGCACTGGTCGTCACGGACGTGTTCATCACCCGATCGCTTCTGGAAGACGCTTTGACTGAGGCCTGCGAAAAGAGTTACAACCGCATCAGTGTGGATGGCGATACCTCCACCAATGACACTCTAGTCGTCATGGCTAATGGAGCTTCTCGTGCAACTCCCATTCAAGAGAAGGAGGAAAGTTACTGGGGTTTCACTGAGGGTTTGACTCAAGTCTGCCAGTGCCTGGCCCGCCAAATCGTGCGGGACGGTGAAGGGGCAAGTAAATTCGTTGAGATTGATGTCAGCGGAGCGGAGAATGAAGCCGCCGCAACGTGCATTGCCCGTAGCATTGCCAACTCACCCCTTGTGAAAACTGCTATGGCAGGAGAAGACGCCAACTGGGGGCGCATCTTGTGTGCGGCCGGATATTCCTGAGTACCCTTCGATCCGAACCGGGTCGAAATCCGAATCGGTGACCTTCTGGTTTGTCAGAATGGCACTGGAATCGATTTCGATGAACTGCAAGCCAAACAGATTCTTAGCCGACGCGACGTTCAAATCCATCTGGATCTGAAATCCGGAAATGCCTCTTCCGTGATGTGGACTTGCGATTTCACCAAGGAGTACATCCACATCAACGCCGATTACCGCACTTAACCAACAAGCCAGGTTCTGCTCGTCCATCAGGCATGCCGTATTTGAATATTTGGATTCAGACCTTAATTATTGACTTTCTGATTGAGAAGAAATGGTTCGATCTTCTGAAAAGAAGCCGTGCTGGTCGAGTGGGGACTGCACTTGACACTCTGCAAGGACCATTGGCAATTATTATGGTCTAACCCTGGTTTCCCTATGATTGAGACCCTTCGAACGCTAGCCATTTCCAACCATTTAAGGAAAGGGTGTTCCGAGGCTCAAGTTGAAAGACCGGGTGTTTTGGGTCGCACTCTCTCGAGTCTGACCCCACCGGCGAACGGTGACATAGGTACTTGTTTCCTTTCATCGCCCTGAAAGCTACCGTGGGATGCTTGAAGGCGCGAGGCCCCGCGGCAATAACGGGGCGTTATTGGCCCTGGCAATTGACACCGGAAGGGGAAGAGGGTCTCCTTTCTTATCCACGCTAGAATTGGAGCAGATTGGCTGCAACACGGCTGCTCCGAAAGGAAAACTACCGATGAGTCGCAATAGGAACCGACGGGAAATGCTGCGATCACTTTCAGTGGGGATGATCGCTGGAAATCAGCTTCTGGCAGCGACCGCCAAAGCCACCGGTGCCGCACTCCTAGCCCGGTGTACTGTGCTCAATCACCGTGGCGAGCCTTTGAGTCTCAAGGAGTTCGCCCGCTTTCACACCTGCGATTTGCTGATGCGGCCGTTTACGGTAGAAATGCAGTTCGAATCGGGTGAAGCCGCGTTCCAGCCTCCGGAGAAGCCGTTTCGCATCGCTCTGCCGATGACCGTGCTGGGCTTCGGCCAGGTGTTCGTGTATGCCGACAACCGGGGCCGCGGCTA
>JBGOTQ010000170.1:0-14990 GCA_041476565.1 Terriglobia bacterium
AGGGATCGGTTGGATCTTCTCGTTTTCCCAATTGTGTCAGGTTGCGGCTGTCCTTTGCATGCCCGCTCTAGTTTCATATCTAGGAAGATCGAGGGCTATTCCTACTACACAATTCCTCTCGGCAATGGTTCTACCTTTGTTGGTGACTGTGCCTCGAGCCGCGGGGGCCGGCGCGCTGTACATCATCTATCTCAGCTTCCAAGTGATGACTGAACCCGCGTTGGAGAACTTCATCATGGATTCCGTTTTACCCGAGGAAAGACCTTTTGTCTCTTCCCTGCGCTACTCGACTCACTTTTTGGTCCAGGCAATCGCAGTGTGGCTGACTGGCCTGGCCATCCATCGCGTGGGTTACCCGGTTGTGCTTGTAGTCATTGCCTCGGTAGGGATTGCTGCCTCTATTAGTTTTTACCTCCTGTTTCACAGGCGACGGATCCATGCAGGCGCTAATGATCCTCAACCCGTAGCCTCAATTGTGTCGACTGAGCCCCAACCAGCAGGGCTCCCGACCTGCAAAACTGGACCCTCTGGCTCGACATGAAGATTCTACTCCTGACCTTAAGGTTAGGATTCTACCACAGGAACGCTTACTGATCCGGGAGGCTTATGGAACCCCCCTCACTTCGAAGCAACTTCGGGAGTCATTGGAGCATTCTACTGCGGCACTATCGCCTGATCGTGGGCCTCACTTTGGCATGTGCGGCTGTTACTGCATTGTTCAGTCTTTTTCAAAAGAAAGTATATCGTGCATCCACCTCCCTGCTTCTTTCGGGATCAAAAATCGAAACCGGCCAGACAATGATCCCGAATTATGTGTACTACGAATTGTTGAGGTCATATGAGGTGTTTCTGCTGAACGACGAGTTGATTCAGGCTACCATCGAGCACTTCGGACTTCAATCCCCGCCTCATTCGCTGACGGTGGATGATTTTCGAAAGCGGAGGATTATTGATATCGAATGGTCTAAGAATACCCGCCTGCTGGAGGTTCGTGCGGAATTCCCCGACCCGCACCTCGCCGCTGAAATTGTGAATTTCTTCGCCTCATCGACGGTCCGTTTCAATGATGAGCTATATGCCCGGGACCTCGAAAAGGTCCAATCCATGTTAAAGGAACAGCTCGACCTATCGGCCCGGCAACTGGAATCGGTGAGGCAGAGGCTGAAACAGTTTGACCAGAGCTCGAATCTGGAGCTGGCGAATCAGGCCCTACAATCCCTGTCGGAGCTAAACACCCAGAATCAAGAAAGGGTGCTTCAACTGGAAGTCGAAAAAGCTCGAGCTCATGTGAAGAAAGATCACCTGCTCCAAGAGTTGAAGGAGATGCAGGCAAGAATTGCGTCTCGGAGCAAGGAAGCAGACTCTCCTGCATTGTCTGGAAAACGCGGACCCGACGATGCTGGAATCAGACTTCAGGAGTTGCAAAGGCAGGTTGAGGAATCGACGGTCGAGATTCTGGAGAGCGACGCCGCCATCGAAGCACTTAGGAAATTGCAGGAAAGCAATCGAAGGGAATTGATCAGCCAGCAGAAAGAGAAAACGACCAAAGAGGGACTTCAGCGTCAGCTACTGGATGAATATCAGGCCGCCAGGGACAATTATGAATCGCTAGATTGGAAGTATCAGGACGCTGCCTCAGGCGTGGGCTCGCGTTCGACGGATCTAAAAGTGATTGCCCGGGCTATTCCGCCAACCTTACCCTACAAACCATGGATTGCGTTGAACTCTGTTCTCGGGGGCGCTTTGGGACTGCTGGTTTCGATCCCATTGAGCTTGTTGTTGCATCACTTGGAGTCAGCTGGCCGGACTGGTTCGAGTTAGGAGGCGAATTCCCCTGATAGCGAATCTGCGAGGAGAGGAAAGGTCACGCTAACAACCGCCGACTGCTTCTGTCGGCAATTACAGGATTCAGTAACAGTCGATGATCACCAATTGGTTAGTGAGTAAGACCCCTTTCCCTCATTTGCCACTGCTAGCCTGGCTTCTTTCTCTGTTGACTGTTATGGGCTGCAGCCTGCTGGCCATTTCGGTGCCGGCTGCACCTCTGGCGACGCTGACAGGGATGGGTCTCCTGCTGACTCTCCTGCTGATCTGGAATCCGTCTCCTTCCAGTTGGTTTTATCTCTATGCCGGGTCTGTGCTGGTCTTCCCTCCATTTTATCCCGGGCAATTTGGCGGGGAAATTCCGTTTTTTGTGTCCCACCTGGTTTTCCTCGGTGGTGTGGTCGCGTTTCTCTTCAGCTTTCGGGACTTCCGTTTCCAGCCTGATCCGGTGGGGGATTGCAGCTTCTGGTTCTTGCTGTCGCTGGCATTCTCGTTGCCATTTGCATTCTGGCTTTCCGGTCCGGGACAGGGAACGGCCAGTGGCCTAAGGTTCCTGTTGGTACTGCAGCCTTTCCTGTTGTACTTCTGGCTGCGGGGTTTGCGGTGGGCCCATTCGCAAGCTGCCTTTAGAAACCTGCTGCGGGGAATACTGATTTTTGGAATGATCAGTGCGCTATACGGCATCCTTGATTTCGTTATCCCGATCCCAATTCCCCACCCGTTTGCCGACCAGTACATCTACCTGTTTGGCCAAAGCCTGCGCCGCGCCCAGGGAGTCTTTTACGAGGCGAGCAGTTTTGGAAATCTGTGCGCTTTCTTCTGGAGTCTCTCGCTTGTGACCCTTAGTTCCTCGGCTTGGAAGGTATTGAGATTCTCTCGAATCTGGCTGGGTCTGTTGGTGGGGATTTTTGCGGTAGCGCTCTTCCTCTCCTATTCTAGAGGGTCCTGGGTGAATGCCCTTCTGACGGTCACGATCTTCTTCTTTTTGCAGCGGGGTTTCAAACTCCGCCTGGCTAGCATGGCAATTCTCCTGACTGGGTTATTCTTACTCTCCGTGTATTTCTGGTTCCCGGAACTGGTCACCAATTTCTTTGAAGGGAGACTCGGGACCCTGCTGGAGTTTTGGAGGTACCCCGATGCAGCCACCAGTGGCCGATGGGAAACCTGGAAATCTCTGTTTGACTACTTCGCAGGCCGACCCGGACTTCTGTTATTCGGAATCGGGTACAAGAGCATAGCCAGTACGCGTCTGTTCGTTACAAACCTGACGGTCGATAATGGATACCTGAGCCTCCTTTTCGAAACCGGGATCCTGGGACTTACCACATGGTTTCTTCTCATTATCACGTTGCTTCATCAGCTTTTTGAAGTCAGAAGACGCGGATCCAGCCTTCAGAGCCTTTATGCCATTTTTCTCTTTGCATTCTGGTGCGGCCAGATGGTGCAGATGATGACGGGGGACATTCTCACCCATTGGAGAAACCTGGTCGTTTATTTTTCTATGGCAGCCGTCCTGCTTGAAACGTGGGACGGCGAACGCTGATCACATCATGGTTCGATCTCTGTTGTTCCTTGACCAGTTTGGATACCTGGGGGGAGCCCAGCGGGTGCTGTGGGAGATCCTGAAGTCGCTTGATCCGACGGAATATGATTGTTGTGTGGCCATTAACGGCCCGGGGGAATTCCAGGACACTCTGCTGAACGCGAAGATCTCTGTACTCAATTTGCCGCTGGGGAATTATCATTCCGCTCGCAAGACCTTACCGGACGTGGCACGGTTTGGAGTGCGGACCCTGGCCTGCACCACACATCTGGTTATGCAAGGCCGACGGCGACCCTGGGACATGCTCTGGGCTAATGGTCCCCGTACATTTATGGCGGCGGTACTGGCGGGTCTCACAACTGGGACGCCGGTGGTCTGGCATCTCCACAAAATATTCACCTCCAAGAGTGAGATTATGTCGCTGCTCATCTTCTCCCGGTGGGTCCAGAGGATTATTGCCTGTTCCGGTGCCGCAGCTGCTCCGTTTTTGGCAAGCAGGCGCCAGTTGGAGTCCAAAATCCGGATTCTCTATAACCCCCACCCAGATTGGGATTGGGCTCCCCCAGCAAGACAGGCATCACGCTTGAGAAGGGAATTTGATCTGACCAGCAGGAATTACCTTTTCGGAATCCTGGGAAGAGTAACCCCCTTTAAAGGGCAAAAGGAGTTTCTTTATGCCGCCGCAAGAGTGATCAAGCAGTTTCCGGAAGCTCGGTTCTTCGTGATAGGAAGTCCAGCCCCAGGCGACTTGACCGACCTGGAATATCAAGCAGAATTAACGCATCTGGTTGGCAATTCCGGCTTGGACCGGCACATTTTCTTCCTTCCGCACCAATCCAGCATCCGCGAATATATTGAGAGCCTGGATGCGGTCGTGATGGCTTCAATTGGCCCCGAGGCCTTGCCTCAAACTCTGATTGAAGCCATGTTCCTGGCGAAACCAGTCATCGCCCCTGCTCAAGGAGGCATCCTTGAGATGATAAATGAGTCGGTGACCGGGTTACTGTATAAAGCCGGAGACGAAGAGGCGCTCACACGGAGAATGCTGGATCTGGCTCGCTGCCACGAATTGGGGGCGCAGCTTGGGTTACGTGCCAGAGAAAATACTCTCAAGCAGTTTTCCCGGCCAAGATTTCGCCAGGGAATTACGGAAGAGCTGGCCCGCTGTTGGGCATATGCGAGGGATTCATAGGCCGCACTTTCAAGGCAGAGCGGTCACCGGGCCGAAATACCATTCATGCCTTAGTTTCTCCCATTCAACCCGGTGGGCTGGTGTTTCAAAAGCGTTTTCTGTGTTGTTGGAGTTTTTTCGGGATACAATAGCTGTATCGATTAAAGAGTGGGACCCTGACCTGGGAACTTGATTGAGAGTCCGCGGGGCGGACGCCAAATATGAATTTAGGAGGAGCAGCGGCATGAAAACCTTGAGAAATATATCCCTCTTGTTTGTGTTCTTTGCACTGTCGGGACAGATTCTGTTGGCTCAGCAAATCCGGCTCGACGCCGCAACCAAGATACTGATTCCCTCGTCAGCACACACCAGCAACTTTTCCTCCTTTTTGGCTGTCATTAATCTTGACACCCTGCCGAACGACGTCAAGATTACAGCCCGGAGGACCGACGGCAGCATTATCGGCACCCCGATCAATACAGTGATCAATGTGGGAGCAAAATTCCGTAGCACAGATATCCTCGGGGAAATGGGGGCCGTTTTGGGGGATTTCGGTCCTATCACCGTGGAGTCCACCAACGCCAAGATGCTGAGTGCCGTCTCCGAAGTCAGCAGTACCCAAGGCACGGCGGGATTCTTCCCGGGAGTGAATGTGCAATCAGCTTGGATGCAGGGGTTCATCCCCGAAGTAATAGACACAGGAGAACAAGGGCAACCTGGAACGTTTCGAACCAACCTCGGTTTGAACACGGTTGGTGCTACCTCGGCGACTGTGACTGTAAGCCTGCATGACAATGCTGGAGGTCTGCATGGAAGCACCAGTATCGTTGTTCCTGGGAACGGAATGATGCAATTCAGAGTGAAAGGCTCTATCCCCGAACTGGCGGGGACAAATGGTTACCTCCTGATCGAGTCGAACCAGCCGATTCACGCCTGGGCCAGTAAGATCAACAATGGGAGTAATGACCCCAGCTTCGAAATTGGGGTGGGGGCATTGTCAGGCGGGAGTGTTTCTCAAATTGCGCCGGGGGTAAGCGATATCCGGAACAACCTCCTGTTTTTCGCGTTAGCCTTGATTGCACCTCTGGTCCTGACTATGCGGAGGACACGAAGTGCTTTCTCTGTCGGAATAGATCAAGGCACATGGGCCACGGAGACACTTTAGCGACATTTCATCCTAGGAGCCTGGATCCTTGCGCCACGACCTCTGGGGCCAGGTCATCTTTTCCGTTACGTTGTTCTTGACGGTGTTTTCTCCCTTAGCCTACGGTGCGGTTGAACCTTGGTCAGGCAAGGTTGTAGGTGGGTGCATTCTTGTAATTATTCTCGCTAGGCTCCTTCAGCGGTTCCGACCTAAGCCTATCCCGCAAACGCAGGTACCTTTCCTTTTCTGCGCAGGGTTGTTCTTCTGTCTAGTCCTTTTCCAGCTTCTTCCCCTGCCTGGTTCTTGGAGAGATTTCCTTTCCCCGGCCACCACGAGGAACGCGGTCATTCTCTCCCCTAGCCTGGGTGCGGGAATTCTGGCGGTCCTATTTAGGGGGGCAACGATTTCCATCTACCCCTCGGCTACTGCAACCGCGGCTTTGGCTTTGGCCGGTTTTCTTCTTTTTTCCATAGCCATTTACGCCACCAGAATGGAACTATGGAAATTCAAGGCTCTGTTGACCACCCTCATCGGTTTAGGCACGTTTGAGGCTGTCTATGGCCTGATCGAGTATGGGGTCGGGACTCAGCGTATCTTTTGGCTGAGCAAAACTTATTACCTTGAAGAAGTTACCGGGACCTACATCAACCATAATCACTTCGCCGGTCTGATGGAGATGATTCTTCCGGTTGCCATCGGCGCGTTTGTTCTCCAGTTTTCTGGCCGGGATGACCTCCATCGAGAGTCCCGAAGGAGATGGAAGGTCCTGCCCGGAAGCGAGTTCCTAGGGTCGACGGTCCTGCTTCTATCAATTGGTCTGATGCTGACTGCACTGGTTCTTTCCAGGTCCAGGGGAGGCATAGTTTCCTTTATGATCGCACTTGTTTCCCTGGCCTATCTTCTGATGAAAGGGAATAGCCGTTTCCCTCGCATTATCCACGTCAATATGATCTTTGCCATTCTGTTGGGCCTGGTGGTTTTGGGACTAGGCAGAGAAATCTCCACTCGTTTTTCGTACTCGGTTCGGGATGCTCCGGAGCGCTTTGAACTCTGGGTCGACAGCATGCGCATTGTCCGGGATTTTCCCTGGCTGGGAACCGGGTTGGGAACTTACCGGAACGTCCTCGTTAACTACCGGCCGGTTAAGGACATTGTCGTTGTGGCCGGCATCCCTCAGCCAGCTCGAATCAATTATGCGCATAATGACTACTTGCAGCTCCTGGTAGAGTGCGGCCTCATTGGCTTCATCCTACTTATTGGGGCCTTGACCAGAACGGGGGTTTACCTCTATTCGGGAATTAAAGCTTCGAGTGATTGGGAATTACAGGTGCTAGGCTGGAGCTTGGTTTCAGGGATGCTGGCTTTGGTGTTACACGGCTTCGTTGACTTCAATTTCCATATTCCGGCCAACGCCCTCATTTTCAGCTTATATGCGGCCTTAGCCTTAAAACTGGCTCGTCCAAAGGAGACGGATCGACCCGGTCAAGTCCCGGTTTGACCCGGATGGTTCAGAAATGGCCTTCGAAAATGTGCGAGTGGCCCTTGTCCACCACTGGCTAGTCACACGCCGCGGCGGAGAACGAGTGCTGGAGGCGTTGTGCAGGATTTTTCCGCATGCGGACGTATTTACGCTAGTTGGTAATCGTGACTATATCTCTGACCGGTTAAAGGACCACAACGTCACGACTTCCTGGCTTGAGCGTCTCCCTTGGGCGGAGCGCCACTACCCCTTGTACGCCCCTCTATTCCCTTTGGCTGTTGAGGAATTCGATCTTTCGGATTATCAACTCGTGATTAGTTCGGACGCGGCTGTTTGCAAGGGCGTGCTCACGCAACCGGAGACTTGCCACGTTTGTTACTGTCACAGCCCGTTGCGCTATGCCTGGAACGCGTATTATGTTTACCGGAATAGTATCGAGAACCGCCTGGGAAGGGCTGTTTTCTCCCTCAGCATGCATTACCTTCGCCAGTGGGATTCCGCGGCGGCAACACGCGTCGACCACTTTGTGGCCAACTCGCAAAACGTCGCGAGTCGGATCCGGAAGTATTATCGCCGATCGGCAACTGTTATTTATCCTCCCATTGAGATTTCACGCTTTTCGATCAATTCAATCACTCAGGACTATTACCTGGCAGCAGGACAATTGGTTACCTATAAGCGCTTTGACCTGGCAGTTGAGGCCTTCAACCGATTGCAACTCCCCCTCTGGATCGCCGGGGACGGCCCGGAATATCGGCGGCTCAAGCGCATGGCCCGAAGGAATGTCAGTTTCCTCGGGAAAACGTCTGACGAAGATTGGGCAATACTGTTGAGCCAATGCCGCGCCTTGGTGTTTCCGGGTGAAGAGGATTTTGGCATGGTCATGGTCGAGGCCAATGCCTGCGGACGGCCAGTCATAGCGTTCGCTCGGGGTGGAGCTCTTGAAGTGGTCGTCCCGGAATTGAACGGGTTACTGTTCAACGAGGCTACTGCTTCCTCGTTAATTGAAGCAGTCCGCCGGTTCGAATCCCTGGAATCCAGCTTTGCTCCTCTGCGCATTCGGGAAACAAGCCTTGGTTTTGGCTATGAGCGGTTTCACAGCGAAATTACAAGCTACCTCGATGAGAAACTTCGCGAGACTGGTGCGATTTCGGACCCGCATAGGTACGTCGAGAGGAGGCTGACGCTTTGAATCACATTGAGCGACTCATCCTGCAGTACCTCAGTTTTGGAGGCCCGGAGCCTCATCAGATGCCAGGTTGGGTTCAGGGTCACGAATCCGAATGGCAACGTGCTCTCAAGTTTACCGATACTGCCGGTTTGACGCTTCATTTCGGGGAAAAACTTCGAACCCGGGATCACTTTAGTAGTCTGCCGTCATTCGTCAGAGAGCGTCTCGACCAGAACCTGGAAGACAATCGGGCCAGAACCGGCCTCTTAGCGCAGGAACTTTTACGAATTCATCAACACCTGCAGTTTGAGGGAGTGCGCCATTTGGTCCTGAAGGGCCTGCTTCTCTTTCCGGATTTTGTCGATCGCTCGGAACATAGGGTCCAGTATGATTATGACCTGTTAGTTGAGTCGAAGGATCTGAGGCCAGCCTACGCCTATCTACAGGAGCTAGGCTACTCCCCCGCACACTCCAACACGAGACAGAGGGCAGACCACCTGCCACCGTTGATTAGAAAGACAGGATGGGAATGGCGGGGCAATCTCTTCGATCCAGCAATGCCCCCCGGAATTGAACTACACTACCAATTATGGGAAGCTGGTTGCGAACGGATTCCGATCCTGCTGTTTGACGATGTCTGGGAACAATCCCGGATGCGAGAATTCCAGGGGGTTCAGCTGCATGTTCTGTCGCGAAACCATGAGCTGCTGTACCTGACGCTCCACTGCTGCCGCCATATATTGAGAAGCGACCTCCGCTTATCCCACCTCTACGAACTGGCTTACTTCTTGCACCATAACGCCTCGACTCAAGAGGTTATGGAAGGTTTCCTGCACTGGCTCCAACGATGTCCTGGAAGTTCGAAGCTGGTCGCGACCGGAGTTGCCCTGGCCATCAATCTCTTCCGGCCCGTTGTCGACCCACGTCTTAGCTCCTGGATTTCTGCGAATCTGCCTCCCGGAGTCAAGCTGTGGATCACAACATACGGTTGCTGGGATGCCACAGACGGCTATCGAAAGAACAAGAACGTCCTCTTCCTGCACTTCAGCTTGCTGGGCAAGCGCTCGGACCGATGGGCAGTCTTGAAACGGAGACTCCTGCCTGAGCATTTTCCCCTGGCAACCTCGGGAATTCAGTTCTTCGATGAGGATAGAAGGTTCCGCTTTCGCCTGATCAACTTTCTGACTTATATCGTTCTGGTCATTCGACGGACCGCCTTCCATATTGCGAGTGACCTGGACTTGTGCTTCCAGTTGCTTTCTTGGTTCAGTCGGCGGCGTCGCCTTTCAAAACTTGAGTTTTAGTGACACAGTGACAGTCCGCATCGACCCGGCCGTAGCTAACTGTCCATAGAAGCCGACGAATTCGTAGGAAGGTATCGGAATTCCCAGGTTGACGATATTCAGGGCATTTAAGAAATCAGCACGAAAAAGCAATTCCCGGTGCTCCGAAAAAGGGATGCTTCGAAACAAACCCACGTCCAGGCTTACCATCCCCGGTGTGGGGGCAATGTTGCGTCCGGCGTTGCCTAATTGATAGGGGCCGGGGGTGGAAATGGCCGCAGGATCATAATAGAGAAACTCCGGATGAGGAAGTGCCGGTGTTGGTTTCAGATTCATACGGGCCTCTTCTGAAAGGACCAGGGATTTGCCCGGGATAATATTGGGGCGCTGCAAGGAGCCCCCGATTGTCGATATCGTGTTGAATCCCCTCATGTCCTGAGGATACCCGTCCTGCACTGTCAGACTAGTGGCAAACCGCCACGGGCCCAACCAGTGAGCCAGCGAGCCTCTGCCCAGGTACCGCTGTCCGGCGCCAAAGGGCAAAGTGTAAATGACGGCGGAACTGAATCGCTTACGCACATCGAAGCTAGAAAGGCCCCGTTCAAGCTTCAGGTTTCGTTCGTCCTGGGGCCCAGGGCTTTGGTAAAGGTCCTCTATAGGGACGTCTGAGTCATCGATGGATTTCGCCCAGGTAAAGGAATTGATGAAGCTCAAGCTTGCAGAGAAGTTCTTTTGCAGGCGTAAAAAGAGAGCATGGTAAATTGAGCTAGCACTAGTTTCATGTTCCAGTATCGGCCCCAGTGAGGGAAACGTTCGGAGTTGTTGTAGGTCCCCTGGACGCGGATCCAGGTTCTCGCCGGTCTCCACATGGTAGGCATTGTTCCAGTTCCGGAACCTGAACAAGTGCGTCCCTTTGCTTCCTACATAGTCGGCTTCGGCGCTCATCTTTCCGGGAAGTTCCCGCTGGATCCCAAAATTCCACTCCTGCACATACGGTGTTGAGCTATTCGGATCAATGTAGGAGTAACTCGGCAATCCTCCTCCTGGAGTGTTAAAGGCATTGGCGGTGGTGAAAGCTGGAAGGGTCACAGGGGAGTCATAGGATTCCGTCCGGACTCCGTTCCGGACCAGGTCATAAAAGAGAGCACCGACTTCCTGAACATAGAAAATGCCGTAGCCCGTTCGTAAGACGGTCTTGGGCGAGATTTCATAAGCCACACCCACCCGCGGGCCGAAGTTTCTGGTGTTTGACCGAACTCCGTCTTTTGGCAGAGAACTGGGATCCACCCCCAGGTGTATCAGCGTCGGAGGTCCTGGCAGATTCGAAAAGTCCAGATTGAAAAGGTTGTCACGTTTTTCACTAAAAGGAAATGTGTAATCATATCTCAGGCCCAACGTCAGAGCCAGTTTCTGCGTCATCCGGAAAGTATCTTCGGCAAAAAGGCTGTAGGAGGACCTGCGCAAATAAGATTGAGCCACACCAATGGTTCGCACGGCCTGTTGTGGGAGACCCAACAGAAAATCCCCTAAGGCTATCCCGGTGTTGCCAGCCGGAGCGATCGGATCTGGACCGCTGGTAAAAACTCCGTTGTAGCTAAAATTCCCACGAGAGTTGTTTGAAAGACTGAAGTTGTCTTGGAACCGCCGGTATTCCCCTCCGAATTTCCACTGATGGCGGCTCCGAATGGTTGTCACCGTATCAAGCAGTTGGTAGGTATTGTTTCTCAAATTCACGGGCCGACTCGGATCGTCATATGGTACTTGGATGACCCCCAATCCAAAGAACGGGAAGCCGTAATTGGAGGGGTTCCTGTCTATTCCGCTGATGCCTAATTGGCCGATGATATCTTGGGTCCCGTCGTTGTAAATGCCGTCAATCGCTCTGAGCCGATTGAATCCAAACTTGAAGTTGTTCAGTGTGCTCGGACCGAAACTGTGGGTGTAACTCAGGGCCAGATTTTGCGAGCGAACCCGTGTTGTGGTTCCGGTAATGGGACCGAGGACCCCGTCCTGGCTGAACTTCTCGTCGCTCAAGTGGTAAGTTCCGTACAGGAAGTCCCTTTCAGAAAACTGATGATCGAGACGGATGTTACCCTGATGATTATGGTTCCGCCTCGGCTGATTGGCTACGTAGTTGTTGATGAACTGGTTGGGAATTGTCGGCAATGGAGTGATCGCCATCATCTTCACGGCCACTGGATCAAGACGGTTCGTGGGGATAACGTTTCCAGAAAACGGGCTGCGCATCCCGTTTGTCAAGGAATTCGGATCAAAAACTGTGACCCCATAATCACTCAAGTCTCCCTGCCTTGCTTTTAGGGTGGGAACACTCGCCACGCCTTGGACGCGACTCCTGGTCTCTAGTCCCTCGTAATGAAGAAAGAAGAAGCTGCGTCCAGGCCTTTCGTCGAGTTTCGGGATGCGCAATGGGCCACCGACACTCGCACCAAATTGATTCTGTCGAAGGGGTGGTTTCGGCAAAACGCCCTGATCCTCGTTGAAGTTGTAAGGTCGGGCATCCAGAGCATTGTTTCGCAGGTAATCATACAACTCCCAGTGCCATTGACTGGTTCCTGAGCGGGTTAAGAGGTTGACGGCACCTCTCGGGACATTGCCGAAATCCACTGAGTGAGTACTGGTCTGCAGGCGCAACTCTTCGAGCGATTCAACTGAGGGGGCGGTCACATAGGCATTGATGTGGCCATCCGTATTCGTCGTGCCATCCAAAACATAGTAATTCCCGGTCTGGCGGTATCCTCCGATGTTCAGATTTTGGGCAAGAGCCCCACGACCTGGCTGTAATGGCGTCAGGCCATTTACAATGTAACCTTGCAGCGAAAGATTAGCGACGCCGGACGACGTGCCCAAAAGGATCGACAGATCTCTTCCCGGCAACTCCTCCAGGCTGCTTCCTTCAACATGCCCTCCAATGGCCATGTTCTCCACCTGGAGAAGATCCTCAGTTGCTGAGACATTTACCTGTTCTGAAATTGGACCCAGATCGAGACGGAAGTCCAATCGAATAGCCTGGTTGACCTGGGCGTGGAATGTCGAGGCGACTGGTTTGAAGGATTCTTTGTTGACGCGAATCTCATACTGTCCCGGCTTCAAGTAAGGGAATGCATAATAGCCGGAGGAATTGGTCTCCGCTTGCCACATGAAGCCTGTCTTCAGCTCGTTGGCAGTCACAAAAGCTTTAGGAACAGGCAGGCCTGAGGCATCCAGAACCAGCCCGCTCAAAGCCGCCGATTCCTTTTGAGCCATCAGCATTGGAGTCGAAAACAGTCCCAGCACCATGACGATTAGCAAGTGTGGGAGTTTTGCAGCCTGCATGTTGCCTCCAGTCGCACCTCTCTCTGGTAGCCAAGCCTTTGTTTGTCATCGCAGCGATATTGGGGAGCTGTAAGGGAACAACCGAAATTGGGCACCTTTCAACGCTGATCGATTTCTTATATCCTAGCATGTTCAAAGCTGTGAACCCAGCAGTCGGACCTATCTTGATGACGAACTGGAGATTTCAAATGTCCAGAGGCGCTTTTCTTCCCTTGATCGGTCTATCCCTTTTGTTTTGCATCGGTGGGCGGGCAGCCATAGTAGAGCGAAGCGTTGAGCCGCTTATTCCTTTGCCTGAACATCCGCGCCCCGACTTTTACCGGGACGAGTGGATGAATTTGAACGGTACCTGGAATTTCAGGTTCGACGGAGAGAATGTCGGTGAATCAGAGAAATGGTATCAAGTGGGCGAAACCTTCCCTGACAGAATCACAGTTCCCTTTCCCTGGGGGTCACGACTCTCAGGAATTGAGGATAAGGCTGCTATTGCCTGGTACGCAAGAACTCTCCAGGTGCCGGAAAGCTGGAAAGGCAAGCAGGTTTTTCTGGTGGTTGGGGCGTGCGATTGGTTGACCACGGGTTGGCTCAACGGCCAGCGCTTAGGCCAACATCAGGGAGGGTACACGCCTTTTGAATGGGACCTTACCCAGAATCTCCGCCATGGACAGAATCAGCAACTCGTATTGAGAGTGGATGATACTCCCCATCCTTTCAAGCTGGAAGGAAAGCAGGGTTATGGTCCAGCGCGGGGCATCTGGCAGACAATCTACTTGGAAGCACGCACTCCCACCCACCTGCAGTATGTCCACTTCACACCCGATGTTGATCATGACCGAGTCCGTATTCACGCTGCTCTCAACCTGCCCGCTCCCTCTGACCTGCAGTTCGTTTTGGATTTCCAAGGTGGAGATCCAAAAAGACCCGAATTTGTCCAGCCGATTCTAAAGGGAACTCGGGACCTCCAATACACAATTCCAGTTGCCAATCCCAGACTCTGGACACTGGACGACCCGTTTCTTTATCAGGTAGCGGCAAGTCTTCGAGGTGAACCGCGAGGGAGTGATCGGGTAGAAACCTATTTCGGGATGAGAAAAGTCAGCGTGCAGCCGTTGCCTGGATTAAATTATCCCTACGTCGCACTTAACAACAAACCCATATACCTGCAGATGACGCTCGATCAAGCGTATCACCCGGACGGTTTCTACACCTTCCCGAGCGATGGGTTCATGCGCGACGAGATCCTTCGCGCGCGCCGGATCGGGCTGAATGCGATGCGGATTCACGTCAAGATAGAGAACCCTCGCAAACTCTACTGGGCTGACCGTCTGGGACTTTTGATTATGGCCGATGTTCCCAACAGCTGGGGAGAACCGGATTTGGAAATGCGTTCTGAAGTGGAGACCGCACTGGGGGGGATGATCCGTCGAGACTACAATCACCCATCCATTTTCTCCTGGGTGCTATTTAACGAAACCTGGGGACTGACAACCAAGGAGAAAGGTTATATGGCCGAAACCCAAGACTGGGTAGCCAAGATGGTTCAAATGACGAAGGATCTCGATCCTACACGGCTGGTGGAAGATAATTCGGCCTGCAACTATGACCATGTCGCGACGGATCTGAACACCTGGCATTCTTACCAGCCCGGGTACGCCTGGGAGGCACTTCTGGATCAGGTTTCTCGCGATACCTTTCCCGGGTCGAAATGGAACTTCAATGGCGGCCGAACCCAGGACAGTCAGCCGATGCTGAACAGCGAGTGCGGGAATGTTTGGGGATACGAGGGAAGCACCGGAGACGTGGACTGGAGCTGGGACTACCACATTATGATGAACGAATTCCGGCGCCATCCCAAGATAGCAGGCTGGCTCTACACAGAGCATCATGATGTTATCAACGAATGGAATGGCTATTACCGATTTGATCGTTCCGATAAGATCACTGGTCTGGATGAGCTGGTGCCGGCGATGAGCTTGATCGACTGGCATTCACCGTTCTATGTGTCGACCGGCAGCAAGTTGTGCAGAGAAGTTAAACCGAG
>JBGOTQ010000171.1:0-14985 GCA_041476565.1 Terriglobia bacterium
AGAAATGCGCGTTACTTGGCGGAAACATCGGGTCGAGGAAGGTGAGAGCTTGTCGATTATTGCCAAAAAATACCGCACAGCTAGCTACGCCATTGCTCAAGCCAACAATCTCGACGACAACAGAAAAATTCAAGCAGGCGAGAAACTAATCATCCCCGTGACGTCGGGACGTGCGTCCGGCTTAGTTGTGGAGAAAGAGGGGAACCTGGTGCGATACACCGTCCAGCCAGGAGACACCATTGCCAGCGTCGCGAGAGATTTCGATGTCACAACCCAGCAAGTCCAGCGTTGGAACCGGATGCGCACCAAAGCCCCGTTAAGGCCAGGTCGAGTCCTGCTAATTTATCCGGGATCTCAAGCCTCGGTGAGTACCGTTGCCCCAGCTGCTTTAGTGGAGGGAGGTAAACAGGCCAAAACGGCGGCCGCCAAAGGAAAATTGACCAAGGTGGTACATCGCGTGAAAAAGGGAGACACCCTATTTGCGATTGCTTCCAACTATAACACCACAGTCGACATGATACGGAACTGGAACAACCTTTCCGAGGACTCTACCCTGAAGGTGGGGGAGCGACTCACCCTATACCTGAACCGTTGACCTTCACAACAGTTCAGGATCTTCCGCTGCAACCCCATAGATCGATCGCGGCAATGCAAGGGATGGGGTAATACTTCCCCCAGAGGATACGTTTGCTTTCACACCGGATTTCTATGTTCCTTTACTCATGAGCTGTTTCAACTTCTGGTGCATGGTATTGATTTTTTCCCGGGTGTCATCCTTGCCTGAAGGAGGGCTGGGTTCGAATCGATAGGTTTTGGCCCGAAGTTGGACTTTAAGTTTGTCCCCCGGTTCCACCTGAACTACATCGCTTATTTTTTGGGTGAAGGCGCATTTCGGGTCTCCATTTGGAATATACACCAACACATACCCATTCATCTTCAGTCTCCCGACGCAGTTGCCGAGAGTGTGGTCGTGCAGCACCGCGTATGTGGTGAACTCCAATTTGTCGATCTCTACTTTCAACTCTTTGGCGTTGAAAGGGAACGACGAATCGTTCTGTGAAAACTGGAGCAATGCCAAATAGGTACTTCGGGCCTCATCATACTTTCCTTGTTGAGCCCAGTCTCTGGCTTGAGCCGAGGCCTTATTCAGACTGTCGCGTTTCATAGAAAGTGCCTTGGGGTTGAGTGGATCCAGGCTCAGGACGCGATTGCAGTAAATGACAACATTGTCACTCGAGGGCAGAACATATCGCCCCGCAGTCATTGCTGTTTCAGCTTTCTGAACTGAGGAGGTCTTAGCCTCCACCGCGTTTGACTCCTCCATTTTCAAGGTTTCTCGCAGATTCTTAAATTCACTCCGATCCGCGAAGTAGGGCTGGAGTTGTCTGGCAACGGCTTTGGCATTCTCAAAATCGCGGGCTTGCAACCGCTTCTGCAGTTGACCGATAAGGTCCCGGTAAATCTGGTCCATTTTCTCCTTGCCGACAGGATCATCCGGCGAGAGTTGGTTCAGTTGGCCCACCAACTCGACCACATTTCCGGGTCTGGGAGGAAAATAGTTCCCCGAGTTGGCGGTGGTCGTCAGTTGGTCCCTCAATTCTTTGATTCTTGCTTGAGAGAGACTTTCCTTAGATTCTGTGACTACGGGGGCTTTCTTGGCCTTTAACTTCACAGTCTTCAGTGCCGCCAACCCCTCAGGATCTCGAGGAGAAACTACCAGTACATTGTTGAAAGCAGCTCGCGCATCTTCCCAGCGGCTTTTTTGCATATATTGATTTCCCTGCTTCAGGAGGGCTCGGCGGACCTTCTCCTTCAGATTTAAGGCAAAACCACTTTGTGGCTCAGACGCGAGAATTGCATCACAGTCCCGGTTGGATTCGAGAAACTTTCCTTGTTCATAAAGGTTGCCCGCCCTCTCTTCCAGATTAACCTCCCCAGTCGGTGGAGTATTTGAAGGCTCAAGCGGTACGGAAACCTGAACTGGAGTCTGGTTGTTCAGCTGGAGAGTCTGAGTATTTGGCTGGCAACCTTCCTTTTCAATGCGGATCTCGTAACTCCCAAACGCGAGAGTTTCCAGGTACAGAGGCGATATTCCCTTGAATTCACCATTTACTGTAATCTTGGCACCCGGTGGTACCGTCTGCACGGCCAGGCTGCCGGTCAATGGTAATGGAGTAGGCCGATGGGAGCGAATGCCAAGAGTCAATCCCGCAATGATGGCCACAGCTAACAGCATGCCCCCCAACCACTGGACATTCTTCCTGTTCAGATAAGAGGTGGTCGTTTCTAACCGCTCAGACTCGTCAAAAGATGGTTCCATGACCGGATTTGTATTTTCAGCTTCTTGGGCCTCTTGTGCAATGGGTCGGAGGAAGGGGAGCCCCACTGGCATCTGAGGGTGCGCGGGACCAACCTCTGCACGAGGTGGGGGACACTCGATTCCCGCCACCGCTTGACTCGGTTCAGTCTCGACTTGAACGCTCGAGCGGCATTCCCCAGGACTCGGAATCGATGACGGTTCATTTACAGATGGGACCACCGTCGACGACGGCTTGGGCTGGGTCTTGTTGTCCCTTAACTCCTGGGTCTTTTGCTGGCTGAGTTCCAGGTAATCGCGTAGCGTCCGGTTTTGCGGATCCATTTCACATAGAAAACGGAACATCCCGACACATTCTTCGTATCGTTCCTTCTCGAAGTTCTCCATTGCCTCTTTCTTGAGGTTATCGACATGAATCACCAATTCTTCTTCTAATCGCTGGTCTTCCCACCTCCGCTGCGCCTCGTTTTGCAGGCAACTCGCCTCCGGATTACCTGGATCTCGCCTCAAAACCTCCTGAAGCATCCTGATACAAGCCTCAAAGTGATGAGCCTCAAATTGTTGCCTGCATTGGCCAATCAGCTCCTGGACTTCGGTCGATGAGGGTCGAGTCACTCCGCCAACAGCTTCAGGGGAAAATTTCAGATTAAGCTTCTCGATAGTTTCATTGAGACTGCTCAGGTTAGATTCCACGGCCGACTCGATTTTGGTCAGCGAGCCCTCCAGCTTCTTCCAGAGACCCTCCATTTGTCGGAGCAAAACCTCCATTTCCTCTTTCTTCATCAATCGTTCTTCGAGTTTCAGATTCTCCGGGAGCATTTCAACCATCTTAATAAGGTTTTCGAAGCGCCGTTGAATTCCTTCTGCGTTGGCATCGGTGCCAACGGAATCAACCCTATCCAGCAGTTTGGCTTTCTGGAGAAGCGCGTCCAAGCAAAGTAAGCTGGTTCTGGCCTGGTCAATCAGGCTGTTTAGCTCTGACATAGGGGTTCCACCTCTCTGTTCTGGAGCGCGATCTTGGTGACGGAAAAAAAACATTTATTCCCGGCACTGAAACTGTTATGCTTTGCCCCACAATTCCTATTCGGTTCTTGCGGCAAAAATATGAGGAATTGTTTGGCCTTTACCCTTCGGTGTTACTCAAATAAATCTTCCACCCCTGGATTCTGATTTCGGTTTCCTTTTAGACTAATGCTTTTCAAAGCACTTAGTGCAGCCGTTTTCGGGATTGACGCCTACATGGTCGACGTCGAAGTAGATGTCTCGGCTGGAAGCGGGAATTTCCTGACAGTGGGATTACCCGATGCTGCAGTCAAGGAAAGCAAGGAGCGAATCCGCTCGGCCATCAAGAACTGCGGTTTGGATTTCCCATTCCAGAACATCACGGTGAATCTGGCCCCCGCTGATATCAAAAAAGAAGGGTCATCGTTTGATTTGCCCATGGCCATTGGCATTTTGGGTACTAACGGCACTATCCTCAATAAAAACATCGAAGAGTACTTGTTTCTCGGCGAATTGTCGTTGGACGGGGGACTGCGGCCGATTAAGGGAGCCCTTTCAATCGCAGTGGCGGCCCAGCAGCGGGGCATTCCCCATTTGGTCCTTCCTTATGAAAATGCGCGGGAAGCTGCTGTAGTTAGCGGTATCTGTGTGTATGGATTAAAAAGTCTGCCTCAAGTCCTGGATCTCATCAACAGGACTTCGCTGGTTGAGCCGATTCGGGTCGATCCTGAGGCTTTGCTCAATGAGTCCGGGTTTTATCCCCTCGACTTCAAGGATGTCAAGGGGCAGTTTCATTCCAAGCGGGCACTGGAAGTGGCCACTGCAGGGGGGCACAATATCCTAATGATTGGGCCGCCAGGTTCCGGTAAGACCATGCTGGCCAAGCGGATCCCCTCGATTCTCCCGCCTCTCAATTTTGAGGAGGCCATTGAAACCACCAAGATCCATTCTGTTAGCGGGCTGTTGGGATCTGATTCCGGCCTGGTCAAAGGGCGCCCCTTCCGATCACCTCACCACACCATTTCGGACGCTGGCCTCATCGGAGGCGGTGCTATTCCCAAGCCCGGGGAGGTCAGTTTGGCCCATAATGGGGTATTGTTTCTGGACGAATTACCAGAGTTTGCCCGCAACGTCCTGGAGGTCATGCGGCAACCTCTGGAAGATGGCCAGGTTACCATATCCCGGGCATCCGCTTCCTTGACCTTCCCTGCTCGGTTCATGCTGGCTGCGGCCATGAACCCCTGCCCCTGCGGTTTCTTTGGTGATGCAAGCCGGGAATGTGCCTGTACTCCCACCCTGATCCAGCGCTATGTCTCGAGAATCTCCGGCCCTTTGCTTGATCGGATTGATATCCACATCGATGTTCCAGCAGTGAAATACAGCGACTTGGCTAGTAAAGCTCCAGGAGAACCCTCCTCCGAGATTCGCCAGAGGGTGAGTCTGGCTCGCAAGATTCAGCAGTCTCGTTTCCAGGGTGAAAGAGTCTATTCCAATGCCCAGATGACGCCCAGGTTAATTCGACGTTACTGTGAGATTGACGAAGAGTCCCGAAGACACCTGGAGTACGCCATGACCAAGATGGGCCTCAGCGCCCGAGCTTACGACCGTATCCTGAAGGTCTCCCGAACAGTTGCCGACCTGGAAGGGTCTGAACAAATCAAGGCCGGCCACATTTCAGAAGCTATCCAATACCGCAGCCTGGACAGGAATTATTGGGTATGAAACAAGTGGTTGTAACGCTCGTCTTGAAAACAGGGGGCAGCGGTCTGGAGAATCCGCTGAACCGGCAGGCTAGAAAGCCTCCCTCACTTGCAGGACAGAGGTCACTGCCAGGTCGGGTCCCATCAGCGCCTCTACCACTCTGATTGTCGTTCAGGGCTCCGCAGCCAGAAGGCCCCGCTTCGCCTATGTGACCAATAATGGCGACCAAACAATCTCCATTTACGGCGTAATCGCGACAACGGGCCAACTCCGCCACATCGGTTATGTCCTCGCGGGGCCCGACCTTGTCTCAATGACTGTGGAGCCTGGCGGCAGATTCGCCTATGCGGCGAATCAGGACGCCAACAACATCTCGGTCTTCAGGATCGACGCAATAACCGGCGCTTTGACCTCCGCAACGCCCGTGCCGGCGGGCTCGATCCCTTTTCAGGTGACCATAGACCCCTCGGGGACATTTGCCTATGTCACCAACGAGAGCTCAAACGATATTTCGCTCTATTCGATCGACGAGACGACAGGCAATTTGACGGCGGGGACCGCAAGCGATCGGGGGGACTGGTCCTGTCTCAATGGCGATCGATCCTTCAGCAAAGCTTGCCTTTGTGGCGAATCGCGACTCCAACAGTATCTCCGCCTTTACGATTGACCCCAGCACGGGCGCACTGACGCCCGTTTCCGGCTCGCCGTTCCCAACGGAAGCCGGCCCAGTCTGGGTGACAGTGCACCCGACTGGCAAGTCCCTCTACGCAGCAAATGTGTTCTCCAACAACGTGACGGTATATTCGATAACTGGGACAACGGGCGCCTTGACGCCGGTAGGGGCTCCTGTGGCGACGGGCCTCGCCCCAATCTCCGTGGCCGTGACTCCTTCGGGCAAGTTTGCGTACATCGCCAATCACGATTCTAACGATGTCTCTGCGTACTCCATCGATACCACCACCGGCGCCCTGACACCTGTCGCTGGTTCGCCGTTTCCCGCGGGGACAACTCCAGAGTCGGTGGTGGTCGATGTTTCAGGCAAGTTCGCCTATGTGGTTAACTTGGCGACGAATGACGTTTCGGTGTATGCAATCGATTTGTCGACCGGAAGCCAAACTCCCGGGGCCACAGTACGGACCCGTGGCGGGAGCCTATCCATTGCAATGGGTAATGGGAGCGCCCCGGTTAGTTACACGCCCAAATTCGCCTACGTGGCGAACCTTACTTCAAACAACGTTTCCGCCTACACTATCGATGCTATCAGCGGTGACCTGACGGCCGTCGTTGGTTCGCCGTTTTCAGCCGGCCCGGGACCATTCGGGGTTGTGGTGGATTCCTCAGGTAAATTCGCCTATGTGGCAAATCAAAATGCCAACAACATCTCGGCGTACAGCATCAATCTCACCACGGGGGCCCTGACTTCGGTGCTGGGTTCGCCATTCGCAGCGGGGTCGCAACCTGCTAGACCAGCTGTGGATCCCTCGGGACGGTTCCTTTACGTGCCTAATTACGCTTCCAATAGTGTGTCGGCATACGCCGTTGATGCCACCACGGGTGCGCTGACGCCAATCTCTGGTTCACCGTACCCGGCAGCGAACGAACCTGTGTCAGTGGCAGTGGACCCATCTGGGAGATTCGCCTATGTTGCGAATCAGGGTGGGGCCGCTTTTGGCGTGTGTGACCCCTCTGTCTCCCCCTGCGGGCTCTCGGCGTACACCATCGACCCCGTTACCGGTACGTTGACCCAGATAGCCGGATCGCCGTTTCCGGCGGGACCTGAACTCAGCGACCTCGCGGTGGATTCATCGGGCAAATTCGTCTATGTAGCAAATCAAACCACAAATACCACCTTCGAGTTTGCCATCAATGCCGCGACAGGCGCCTTGACTCAAACTGGTGCGACGCCACTATTGCCGGGGGCAGGCGTAGCAGTGACTGTTGAGCCCTCGGGAAGGTTTGCTTATGTAACTGACGGATCTAATCACAACGTCGCAGTATATTCCATCGACCCCATGACAAGAGCGCTTACCCAAATCGCCGGTTCACCCTTCTCGACAGGGCTCGTACCTTTCTCAGTAACGGCAGATCTCTCAGGTAAGTTTCTCTATGTGGCGAGTCAGGGCGACGGGGTGTCAGGGTATACTATTGACCCTTCTACCGGTGTCCTGACACCGCTTACGGCCTCACCCTTCGCGGCGGGAACGTCTCCGATCGCGGTAGCTACCACAGGGAAAATTCAATAGGTGTGCCTACCAATAATTCCGTCCGTGTTTAAGCCGTGCCAGCGTCGCTTCGCACCTATCGCGAAGGGCATCGCCTCGGAATCACTGACCGAGATCAAATCGGAATCATTGACCACCTTCATCGGAATCAGCAGACCTAGCTGGAGCTCCGCTTCGCTCGAAGTGGAGGAGATTCCACGTTCTGGTATCGACTCAACCACGACTGTGATAAAAATGTGATATCGGTTGTGGCAAAGTCCAGCAAAGGGCATGGTTTTGGTGCTACCGTATGGTGATTCGAATTTCCGCCATTTGCTGCAAACCGCTGAATTCCCTCGAAAAACGCCTGCTCCGGCAAGATTTGGAAAATTGAAAATTCTGGTTTGCAACCAAGGGTCGGGAGTTCGAACCTCCCCAGGTCCACCAAACACCTCCCTTGAGTTTCAATCCTTGCGATTCGCGGGAACCCTTGCCACCTTCTCAGGGAAGATGTTCTGGTCCATGGACTTCCTCCTGTTTCGGATTTCGGGACTTAGTGAAGTTTATGGTAATTGCGAGAATCCTTTCGATGTCGGCAAGAACGAAGATCCGCCCCTTTCCGTCGCGCGCCACTTCCGGGTATTTGCCGGCTCTGAAATGCCAACGGATTGTGTCGGCGTCGATGCCCAGGAGCGGGCGCAGCTCCCCGGTCCGGTAATGGTTCTTCTCGGGGATCTCATTTTTGGAGGAGCGGCCCTTGAAGGCCCTACTTCGGACGTGAATCCTCGGGCCCGATAGGCGTCGCTTCCGGAAGAATCTTTACGTCAGTGGAGAATCGCCGAAAGTTGGAATATGTCGCTTCCGATTGCAGAATGACCCGCAGGCTTTCCTCTTTGGGACTGGATACCCTCCCTCCTGAGCGGTCCTTGGGAATCGGGAATCCCTGGTCAACGGGGGTAATCTGGTAGAGGTATTCCTGGAAGTGAACTGGAACCAGCAGGCCATCAGACCCAGCCTGGTATTCACTGACATATCTCCCTGCGACGGAGTAGAACTTCTGGTCCTCCCGAAAAGAGAATTCGATTTTGAGCACGCGGGCTTCCCGCAGTGTGAGCCAGATCTGTCCGCTGGAAGGGATGGGGTAGCGGCCAAATGGGGTAACTGCCCGGAGTGCCGTTTGTTCAGTCTCTTCTCGAAATTGAAGTACGATGACATCGTCCTGGAGAGCGCCTTGTGAAGTCACACACTGATAGGCAATCTTACCTTGATACTCCGGCAGGAGGAAAAAGAGCCCGAAGTTGACCATGTTGGTGTAGCGCTTTCTCCCCAGATTGTATTTCGTGCTTTCTTTAGCCAATCGCTCAGCCTCCTCACCCGCACTGGAGGATTTCTTCTCGAAGAGTTCGAGTAGCCCTCGTTCCTTGCGGCGCACTGGCTTGCCGTCGATCTCTTTTATGTCTCTAACCTCCATGACAGAAGATGGATCGCTTGGAAGTGTGACAAAGAAATAGTCTGAAAGGAAGCTGCGCTGGTCCTTCACTTTTCCTTTTTTGTCAAATTCTCTTTGTGTCATTTTTTCCTCGGCGACCAAATCACGACAGCTCCTATGATACTGCTTGGCATAGGCTCCGGCTTTGTCTAGAATGGCCTGCAGGGCTGGATCCCGCTTGACAGACGTGGGATTGGCGCCATCGCCCTTAAGCCCGCTCTCGGTCGAAACGAGGTCAGGAGCAATCACCAGAACTATGAGTGCAAATAACAAAGCGGCTTTCACCTTGATTCCTGACATTTGATGTTGACCCTGTGGCGAAAGGATCGCCATTCAGGCGGCGTGAAACAACTTGGTTGACAGAAATGTTGAGATAGGCGCCTCCGGCATTTATGTTGGATTCTATCCAAAAAGGTTTCTCGGGTCATTTTTCCTTTGAAACCCGAAACCATTCGTTGTAAATGTAGGACGCAATTGAAGAGCGCCGGCATCCAAGTTCCACTGGATTCCTACCTGATTTGATAAAACCGTTGAACGGAGGAGATCATGTCGACTACCCACCATGAGGAGCAAATCTGGAATGCCCTCGATGCGTTTCAAATTGAGCTACCTTCCTGGGGTTTCGCAAACACCGGGACCCGATTCGGCAAGTTTCTGCAGGCAGAGGCCGCAACGACGATTGAGGAGAAACTCAGCGACGCTGGCCAGGTTCACCATTTCACCGGCTGCTGCCCGTCTGTGGCCGTGCACGTTTTGTGGGATTTCCCGCACGGTCTTGCCAGCGTCGATGAGGCCAAGCTCAAAGCTGACAAGTATGGTGTCCGCATTGGTGCTATCAATCCCAACGTCTTTCAGGATCAGGTTTACAAGAATGGGTCGCTCGGGAATCCTGACCCGAAAATCCGTCAAGCTGCTTTGGAGCATATTTTCGAGTCTGTAGAAATCGGCAAGAAGACCAACAGCCGCGACCTCTCCTTGTGGTTCATCGATGGATCCAACTTTCCAGGAACGGCAAACATTCGGAAACGGCGAGCTTGGTTCGTGGAATGCCTAAAGCAAGTGCATGCTCGTCTCGCTCCCACCCAGATCATGCTGGTGGAGTATAAACCCTTTGAGCCCGCATTCTACCATACGGATATTGCCGATTGGGGCATGGCCCTGCTGATGGCCCGCAATGCGGGTACCCAAGCTCGCGTCCTGGTGGATACGGGACATCATTACCAGGCTCAGAACATCGAACAGATTGTAGCCTGGTTGCTCAGCGAAGGCATGCTCGGAGGATTTCATTTCAATGATCGCCGGTACGCAGATGATGACCTGACTATGGGTTCCATTGATCCCTACCAGATTTTCCGGATTTTCAATGAGATTCTGTACTACGAATGGGAGACTGGAAAACGTCAGGCCATCGCTTACATGGTTGATCAGAGTCACAATTTGAAAGGAAAGATTGAAGAAATGATCCAGACGGCCATGACGGCTCAGGAGTTGTTTACCAAGGCGGCCATGGTTGACCACTCGGAATTAGCCAAGCACCAGGATCGGTGCAACCTGATTGACGCCGAGGAGTGTCTCAAGTCGGCCTTCTCCACCGATGTTCGACCCGTCCTGCGGGAATGGCGGCGGTCCAAGGGTCTGGCGGAGAACCCTCTGGCAGCATTCCGCGCCAGCGGGTATCTGGAGAGAGTCGCCGCGGAACGTGGCAAGCGCAATCTGGCGGGAGGCGGCAGCTATGCCTTAGTCCTTCCAGTATGCGGGTATTCTGCTGGCAGCGTTAGGGGGAGTGTCGAATGGAATTTTCGCTCTGCCCATGAAGCTCATGAAACGGTGGAAATGGGAGCATATCTGGCTGGTTTATTCGGTGGTGGGCATGGTGCTGGTTCCATGGACTGTAGCTGTCCTTAGTACCCCTCGACTTGGAGAAGTCGTTCGAGGTGCACCTCTGATTTTGATCTGTGGGTTCGGACTCGCCTGGGGATTGGGTTCGGTCTTCTTCGGCCTGGGACTGGACAGGCTAGGCCTTGGTTTGGGGTTGGCCTTGATGATGGGGATCATTGCAGGAGTGGGTTCACTGGTACCCCTGCTGATCCTTAAACCCGGGTCTCTGGCCACGCAACAAGGAATGATCGTACTCACGGGTAATGCAGTTCTAATCCTCGGTATCTCGCTTTGTGCCCGGGCTGGTGGCTTGCGAAGCAAGCAGCAAGTCACTGCCGGAGCGGGATTGTCAAGCCCTCCATCAATGGTCTCAGGTCTTATCATTGCTATCCTGGCGGGGTTGTTCTCCTCAATGCTGAACTTTAGCTTTGCCTTTAGCAGGGAAACCCAACGGCGAGCCGCTGAACTCGGGGCCTCGGGCCCCATGGCAAGCACTAGCATCTGGGCACTGGCCATCTCCTCAGGGTTCCTGGCGAATATGGCCTATTGCCTGTGGCGAATGCGCAAAAGTGGTTGGAGCTGTTATCGGGAACCAGGCACCAGTACTTACTGGATCGGCGCCGCTGTAATGGGAATCCTTTGGTTTGGGGGGATTCTACTCTATGGCGTTGGTGCAAGCTACTTGGGTTCGGCTGGCCCCGTGATCGGATGGCCAATCCTGATGGGTGGCACAATTGTAGCTAGCAACATCGCGGGATGGCTGACCGGCGAATGGAAAGGGGCAGGGACGCGCACTGTCTCCTTCCTGGCTGTCGGTGTTGCGGTCATCCTGGTGGCTATGGTTATTATTGCGCAAGGAAATGCAGTATAGGGGACGCTGTTGGCGAATCAGAACCATCAGGCTAAGACCCATCCCTCTCCCCTGACGAAGTGAAATGTGAGCGGTCCGGGAAGAGAGATGACCGCTGGGTGTTCACCAGCCGGGGTACCGCGCTGGAGTACCAGGTTGCTACAGTATTATCAGCCGCCAGTAGGGTGCTCCGGGGTTACTACGATGTACTCGCAAAGGAGTGTCTGGACACCGCTACTCTTGCGATGTCTGTGGACCGATTCGGCAGCTAAAACGCATCGACTAGTGAACGAATCTTCAGGTTTTGACGGAGACTTTCCAAGGTCATCGTTCCGGCCGGCTGGAACTCGAGGGCTACGCTCCGGCCTGGCAACACGTCAAAGTAATTATCGGAAAAGAACCCGTCTCCCTGATTCAAGGAGAGATACACCGCTCGTGCCAACGAGTCCGAACTGAGCTGGATCTGGTAATTTTTTCCTGTCTGCCTAATCTGGTTTTCAATCCTGGGCTTAGGCAGCCCCATCTCCTTAAACGGGGCAAAAAACAATAAATTGGTGGAGAGAGCTTTCCCATCAAGCATCAGCTCTGAAAGGAGAACCAGTTTCGAGGCCTCTTTCCCTTGCAGCATTTGCGTCCTGTCGTACTTCTTGTAGACTGCACTCTTCAAGGGCAACACTTCGATTTCAGAATTCTCCTCCATCACTGATTTCCCGGCGAAATCAAGGAGCTGCGTGTGAAGCGTGACATGAGTTGCCTTCATCCGATCGGAGACCACATAGATATTAATCTGGTTACTTTCTTCGTGCGGGCTGACCAGGAGGTCGTTATAAAACCGCCGGGCGTAATACTGGAGCCCCTTCCAATGTCCGAAGTAATCGAGACTTGACCAGGAGGCCACCGGCCAGCAGTCGTCAATTTGCCAATAGAGCGACCCCATGACACGAGGCATGTTCCGTCGCAGGTGCTCGGCCCCGATTTTGATCCCCTCAGCCTGCAAGACCTGACTCACGTAAAGAAAAGACTCAAAGTCTTTGGGCTCCGGATACGCCCTTAACATGTATTCGCGAATAAGTTGATTGCCGCGGGGATGCTTTTGATGGGCCATCATGACCGGGGACTGGATGTTACGATCCTCAGGCAGGGTGTAGCTCTGGACGGTCCTAATGTCAGGAAAAGACTGAAATCCATATTCACTCATAAAACGTGGGAACTGCTGTTCATACTCCTTAAAGGGCAGGGCTGCGTGCCAGACTCCCCAGAAATGAACATCGCCCGTTTTTTGAGAATCGGGATCGTCTTCCAGGTTGGAACTGGGGGAACTGGGCCAATAGGGGCGCTCGGGATCAAGCCTGGTACAGACTTCCGGCAGGACCGCATGAAACAGTTTGAGGTAATCATCCCAGAGCCCGGCAGGCAACTCTCGCTTCCAGCCCCAGTGAACCCAGCCGGTTTCGACCTCATTGTTGCCGCACCAGAGGGCGATGGCAGGATGATTTCGCAGGCGTCTTACGTTATCGATGGCTTCCTGTTTCACATTTTCCAGGAACCCCGGATCTCCGGGATATAAGCTGCAGGCGAACATGAAATCCTGCCAGACCAGGATACCGAGTTCGTCACATAGAGCATAGAATTCGTCGTCTTCGTAATAGCCGCCTCCCCAGAGACGAAGCATGTTCATATTGGCATCATGACAGGATTGGACAAGCTGCCGATAGCGTTCCGGCGTCACCCGGTTGGCAAAACTGTCCGCAGGAATCCAGTTACCGCCCTTGGCAAAAATCGGGACCCCATTGATGATGAAGGCAAAGCTCTTCCCCCAAGCGTCTGGTTGCTGGCGCAATTCCAAGGATCTCAAGCCGATGCGAACCGACCTCTGGTCACAGAAATCTGATCCTACGAGGAGCTTGGCCCTTAAGGTATAGAGGGGCTGAGGCCCATAGCCATTTGGCCACCACAATTCCGGTTCCGAGACGCTGAACTCCATAAGAAGGGTGTTTTCACCCGCGCTCAATCGAACGGTTTGCTCAGTCCTGGGAAGGAGGTCTTGAACCTCGTCCACTGTGATTCTGGCCTCGGCATCTGTCGCCGATTCGACCAGGAATTCAGCGGTCAGCTTGGCCTCGCCTGGAGTTACATGGTTCTGCCGGATAGTAAAATCCCGGAGGATAGCTTGGTCCCAGGCTTGAAGGTAGACCGGCTTCCAGATGCCGCTGGTCACCAACCTCGGACCCCAATCCCATCCGTAATGATATGGCGCCTTGCGCGTATAGGGACTGGTCTTTTCCCCCTGGTCGTTTGGAGCTGGAAGCTGGTACTTCATCTGTTTTAAGACCGGTAGGATTTCATTGATGGGGGAGCGAAAGAGAATTCGCAGGGTGTTCTGTCCGACCTTCAAGTCCCTTTCACAATTAATCTCCCACCGGCGAAACATGTTGTTGGCACTGAGAACCTTGGCATCGTTCAGAAAGACACTGGCATAGGTATCCAGGCCTTCAAAGACGAGCTCGATATTCTTATGTTGCAGGAATTCTGTGCTCAGGTTGAACTGGGTCCGGTACTCCCAATCAGTTTTGCCAATCCACTGGAGCTTTTGCTCGTTATCCCGATAGAAGGGATCCTCGATCAATTTGTTCTCGAGCAGATCCGCATGAACGCAACCGGGTACCTTGGCGGGGTACCATTCTTTCTTTTTCGCTTCCCGGAACTGCCAACCATCTCGGAGTTGCAGGGTTAACCTGCTAGGATTGTCACTCTGTGCCGAACACGGAGGATTGATTGCCACCACCAGCAGCACCAGGGTCAACAGGGAGGGGGCCATTTTCATGATTCACCTCGTAACGGCTGGATCGAAGGACTCCGTCTTCAGCCGAACTATACGGCATCTTACGGCACCGGGCAACCGGCAAGCTTTTCATTAATCTATTGCCTAAGGCGGCGTTGGATTTTGGATTCCTGATCATTATCGACCGGACATTTCTAATTTGGTAAGAAGCGGACATTTCTATTTTGGGTTGACATGGATTTCTGATCCAATTGACAACCTCATCTGTCAGTGGTAATCTGCGCCTGCCTGCCGTAATGAAAGAAATTGCCCATTCTTCCGTCCTGGGCACCGCGGCGCAAACAAACTTAGTTGATTCCCCCTTGTCAGCGGAATTCTCATGTACTCAACTGGAGACGCGTCGGCATCCTGAAAGCCTCCGGGGGGATTCGAAAAGGAGTTCACACCAGTGTCAGAGCCTTTTCAGTTTCTTCTAAAGGACAGCCAAATTCCCTCCGCATGGGTCAATGTGCTTCCTCACTTAAAAGTACCGATGGATCCTCCTCTTAACCCGAAAACGCTGGAGCCATTGACGCCACAGGATCTTCAGCCGATCTTTCCGATGGCACTGATCGAACAGGAATTCTCTCCCCAGCCGGAGATCGACATTCCTGGGGAGGTGATGGACATCTACCGGCTTTGGCGACCCACACCCCTCCACCGTGCACGTCGCCTGGAGAGGGCCTTGGATACGCCTGCCCACATTTACTACAAATATGAGGGGAC
>JBGOTQ010000172.1:0-14740 GCA_041476565.1 Terriglobia bacterium
AACCACTATCATTTACTTCTGGAACCCAGCGAAGGGAATTTGAGCCGGGCGATGCAGTGATTGAATGTGAGTTACAGCCAGTGGTTTAACCGGCGACATCGAAGATCGGGGCATCTGCTGCAGGGACGATTCAAATCGATTGTGGTGGAGGCCGAGCAGTGGGGATTGGAGCTGAGCCGCTATGTGCACCTGAGCGGCAATTTAGGGTCACATCTCATTATTCATTATTCTGCTGACAAGGGGTCACCGTCTTTCCGATGCTGATGGCCGCGATCTGATTGGAGGGGGATGGGGGGAAGGAGGGTACTATGGCTCGACCTTTGAGGATCTATGTGCCGGGAGCTTGGTATCACGTTACGGCTCGGGGCAACGAGCGTCGGGATATTTTCCGGGACGATGGCGATCGAGAGCGCTTTCTGGCCCAACTGGGAACCATGGTGGAACGCTATCGGGTCCGTCTGTATGATTATGTCTTAATGAATAACCACTATCATTTGATTCTGGAACCCAGCGAAGGGAATTTGAGCCGGGCGATGCAGTGGTTGAATATGAGTTACAGCCAGTGGTTTAACCGGCGACATCGAAGATCCGGGCATCTGCTCGAGGGACGATTTAAATCGATTGTGGTGGATGCCGAGCAGTGGGGATTGGAACTGAGCCGCTATGTGCACCTGAATCCTATCCGGACGGGCCGCCAAGGTTTAGACAAGAAGCGCCGGGAAGCCTGGCGACGGGGAGTGGGCCAGGCGGCAAGTCGGTCGGTCGTGCAGGGTCGGATTGAGCAGTTGCGGGCCTACCGGTGGAGTTCATACCCCGCCTATTTGGGGTTGGCTCCGGTTCCGGAATGGTTGACTTGTGAGGGAGTACTGGGAAGGCTGGGGGGCCCGAAGAGGGAACGCCGGAAGACGTATCAGCGCTATGTCGAAGAGGGCGCCGGAGAAGGAGTTGAACCCTCTCCCTGGGACCAGTTGAGGGGCCAGGTGGTGCTGGGAGAGGAACAGTTCCTCACCCAAATCCAGGAAGTCTTGAAGGGGGATGAGCGGGAACAAGCCGGGTTGAAGCAGCTGAGGCCCAGGCCGAGGTGGGAGGGAGCAGTACGGGTGGTCGAAGAGTTGAAGGGAGAGAGCTGGGAAGCCTTCCGAGACAGGCGGGGGGATTGGGGGCGCGATTTGGCTTTATGGCTGGGCCGGGTAATTTGTGGAATGAAGCTCAGGGAGCTGGCCGAAGCCGTTGGCTTGGGCCATTACGGCAGTGTGGCCACAGCCCTCAAGTATCTGGAACAGCAAAGTCTCCGCGACCGGAAACTCGTCCAGTTGATGTCTCGAGCCAAGCAGCGATTAACAAATAATGAGATGTGACCGAGGTCTTTCTTTCCTCGACTGACGGTTCTACTCGTTCGGCTGCTGCAAAATTCTTAATCTCTGAAGTCAAGCACCGAGAGCCACCGCAATGCAGGGCAAGATGGATTGATCTGAAAAAGAGGCAGACTCAATTTGGGGCCTGCAACAAACCCGGAGTGCTGCGACACCTCGGGTCGAGTATCCCACCAAAGCCCACGTAATGGCCCTCTTGGCCCGCGGAAAAGTACTTCAGCTGGCCTTTTCGACGTGAGGATAACGGAAAATGGGTTCGGTTTTCAAAGCCTGCTGCTTGATCGCCTCACTTTCCTCCAGGCTCAACGGCTTGAATTGGGCGGCTAAATCCATAGCCATCTTGAAAAGGTTTTCATCCCCGGGCGGGATAGCAGCAGTGACTGGGTGCGACAGCGTAAAACGCAATCCCAGGGCGGCTTCGTCCGGTGTTGAAAGGGGCTCATACCAGCATTTGGCGTGAGTTTTTGTGGCCCCCTGTGGCCAGGGACGCTTGGCCATGGCTTTCAAAGCAAGAATGCCCATCTTTTTTTCTTGAGCCTTGGTAAGAACTTGGGGACCGAAGTTGCCGGCATTCCAAGTGGCAAAGTTGATGGGGAAGAGGATGGTGTCGAAATTGAAGCTATCCATCAGAGTTATGGCCGCTTCCACTGAGTGCGCAGAGAACCCGATAAACCGGATTTTACCGGACTTCTTAGCGTCCTTGAAGGCCGCCAGGGCCCCATCGGGAGCGAGGATTTTTTTCACATCCTCCGGAGTTGTGACAGCATGCAACTGATATAGATCAAAATGGTCAGTTCGCATTTTCACGAGAGAGCGGGCCAGTTCAGCCGCAGCTCCAGATTTGCTTCGTTCCGTGGTCTTGCAAGCTAAAAACACCGTCTTGCGATGCGGCTCCAAGGCAGGCCCCAGCATGTCTTCGGCATTGCCGTAAGTGGGTGCGACATCAAAGTAATTAATCCCCCGATCGATCGCGACTTTGACTCGTTGTGTGGCCTGCTCCGATGTCGCATTCATCACGACAATGCCACCGAACCCGAGCAGCGACAGCTTCTCACCGGTTCTGCCCAATGCCCGCCGCTCGAGACCGGAAGAGGGTTTCTCCCTCTCGATAGCAGAAAGCATTGCTGGAAAGCAACTCAGAGTCGCCGCGGCAGAAGTGCGCTTAAGAAAACCTCTTCGGTCCATCTCTTCCTCCTATTAATCTGCATATGCCCTGGGAAGTCGCAACAGGGCAAAGCCACTCTGTAGACTTCCTGAGTTCTCACAAGGCAAGCCAGGCATCAAGCAGAGGCAGCCTTGCGGTAAAAGGTCACATTAGCTGCAACGGTGTAAAAGCCAGAAGTCACCGTAGCCCCAGCAGCAAGATAAACCTAAATTAACATCGGAAGGGCCAAAATGCCAGTGGGAGATTGGGCCGAGTCTGCGACAAATTCGGTGGTGGTAGAGCTGATGGACCGGCTCGACCGCGGCGGATCGCGGGGCATCCACCTAATCTGCACCGAGTTAGCCGTTTCCGGATCGTCCACTTTGCGGGGGAATAAGCCCGTTGCAGGATGTACCCACAAATATGCCCCCCCTTCGGCTAATCGAGAAGGAAAGAGTTGCGAGTTAACTCAATGCCTATGCGTAAACACTAATCCCGGTGCCATTTGACCTTGGAGAGGGGACTTCATTAATAAGGTCAAGCAAAGCCTGTCCTTCGGCCTTGGCTTGATCCTGGGCCACCTTGAGGACCCTGACGGCCCTTTGCATATCGGTCGAAGAAGCAGGCTCAGTTGCTTGGACAGACAGAAACGTGAATTGGTTAGCGGGCGAAATGTCCATAAAAATGATTATCGGCAATCCGGTATGGACCCTTTGTTAGAGAGTTGAGTTCTTCCTCTGGAGTGCGACCTCTCTGGACCAACGCCTCGCACCTTGCTTAGCAAGACTCCTGCTTTCATGAAAGCCTTTCATGCCCGCATGGGGGCGCCACGTATGATGAAAATCCCCTCCGACGGAGGGGAAGGCGCGGTAGCGCCAGGGGTGGGTTTGAATCTGAAGTCCGTAACCTTAAACCCACCCCGGTGGACCTGCAGTCCACCACCCCTCCAGAGGAGGGGATTTTCATGAAAGTGCCCCATGACCTTTTTCGGTCACCACGGTCGATGAAAAAGGCATTGGTAGCCACGATGAATTCGTACTCTGAATTCATCGTGGGCTTTTCATATGTGGTCAAAAGCCCACGACAAACCAAAGGCAGTTTGTCGTGGCTACCAAAATTCACATTTTATGGAAGGGTGAGTAGAAAATCTGAGGTAATGTGGTCCAACTCCCGGGCCTGATCTTCAGATAGGCTGGTTCTCCGCGGCCTGGCCATCAGTTGATCTGCGACCTCTTCGGCCTTCTGATCGAGGCGCCTCTGCCCCCTTTTCTCCCAGATTCCGCGTCGATTGCGGTAGAGAATGGACGGCTGGAATAGCTCGGACCGAAAGTGCTCCAAGGTGTGCTTGGCTTCGAGAAAAGACCCTGCGATACCAACCTCCCGAACGACGTCAAGGGCCAGTGTTAGTGGAGTCACCTCGATGCCTCGAAGGAAACGCATGGCATAAGAGATCATCTCGTTGTCGATCACGGCCTGGGCCGGGGAAACTGTCAATTCGGATTCCAGCTGACCGACTCCCCAAATGCAGGTCACGCCTCCAGCCATGTGCGTGTAAAAACCAAACATCTTTTCCAGGGCTGCCTGCGAGTCGGGGCACATCGATTCCGTTGAGACCCAGGAAGCCGACGGCAGATCGTAGAAGCGCCCCATCACCGCAGAAGCTTGGGCCAGTAAAGCGTTTTCGGGTCCTCCGGTTACGGCAAGGGCGGTCTTCATATCAAAGACGTGGGCCAAGCCCAGGTTATAAATGCAGGGCCGTCCCGGCTCGAGCAGTTGGTTGGTTACCAGCCCTGCCAGGATCTCCGCATTGCCCACTGCTGCGGCGCCTGCCAGAGTGACCGGGGCTGAGACCCCAGCCATCGGTTCACCGTTAACACTGACCGGGATTCCCGCTCCGGCGGTACATTTGAAAATTTCCAGGGCCAGGTGGGTCCAGCGTAAGGGGCCATGAGCAGTAAAACCGATACTGAACCAGGGGTAATCTCCCACCACGGATTTCATCTTCGGCAAGAGTTCTGCGCCTTGTGGACTAAAGCAGAGAACGCGAAGGTGTTTCGAGCAGTTTTCAGCCATGATCTTCAGCCCCATGACATCTCGGGCAAGGGGAGGGATGTCTTCCATGGACAAGCCGAAAATGACCCGGACATTCTCCAACTGCTCAAGCAACCTGGCCATCTCTACCATGTCAGCAGCCCTGAACGGCCGGTGTTCTCCGTGGCGGTAGTAGGAAATCCCAGGCACAGACCAGAAGATCTGTGGTCCATTGGCAGTCAGGCAGACGGCCTGACCTTGCTGGTCTGTCAAAACACACTGGCGAGGACAGAGCTTGATGTATTCCTCAACCATCTGGCGCGGGAAGCGGACGACCGAAGCCCCCGAACCCGCTTTCGCCCCGTTGCACAGAAGCATTTCGACGAGGAAGTCGTGCTCGATTCGAACCCCGGGCGACTCGAGGAGAGAAAGCGAACCTTCATGAATTTGTGAGGCAAATTCTTCAAGCCTGGCCAAATCCTGGTACATGTTTACTCTCCTTCAGGTTTGAGCAATCTCTTCCCTTCCGTGATTTCCGCGCCTGCTGATAAGATTGTGGATCGCGTTCGTGTTGCATAATCTGCCGTCGCATACCGACGGCATGATATAAGCAGAGGTTGATAGCGTCAACCGGGGTAGGATTTGCTTTGCCAGCCATACTATTCTTTGCTACCTTCAATCCCGTCAATAGAGTCTGTCTGTGCCGACTTCAAAATCTTTCCCCTTTCCCTCAGACTTTCCTGCCTGCGCGGATGGGCGCGAAGGGCTGAGGTTAGGCGAGGCCATTGGACGGTGTACCAGAGAGAGCCGGCGGGTAGAGGTACGCTGCCTGCCATTTTTACGTAGTCCATGTTCTTGCACTCTCGGTGCGTGAAACCATTTCTGGAGGTAATTTTATGAAGCTTGGCTTGATGAGCGCTGCATTGCCTGATCTTTCATTGGAAGAGCTGGCGGCTTGGGCCGCAGCCAGTGGTTTTGGCATGCTCGAGATTGCATGCTGGCCGGCGGGCAACGCGCAACGACGCTATGCCGGTGTGACTCACATCGACGTGGCGGACTTTGACGACGCTCGGGCCAACACTGTACTGGAAATCATGAGACGTCATAATCTCGAGGTCTCATCGTTGGGCTACTACCCCAATCCTCTTCATTCTGACTCAGAACATAGGGCCCAGGTTATCGACCACCTCAAGAAGGTCATCATCGCTGCCGGCAAGTTGCGTGTTCCTGTGGTTGGGACGTTCGTCGGTCGCGATAAGGACAAAACCGTTGAAGCCAATCTGGAGGTCTTTACCCAGGTCTGGCCTCCTATCGTAAAGCTCGCTGCCGATCATGGTGTTAAGATCGCCATCGAAAATTGCCCGATGATCTTTTCCAACGACGAATGGCCAGGCGGCAACAACTTGGCGACTACACCATATGTTTGGAGGAAAATGTGGGAGGTCATTCCGGACCTGAACTTCGGCTTGAATCTGGATCCTTCCCATCTGATCTGGCAGTTCATCGACTACGTTCGAGTCGTTTATGAATTCAGGGATCGCATCTTCCACGTTCATGCCAAAGACATGCGGATTGACCGGGAGCAGCTCTATCAACGAGGAGTTCTATCCCTGGGAATGGGTTGGCAGGTCCCGCGCCTGCCTGGCCTCGGCGAAGTGAACTGGGCCCAGTTCATCAGCGCGCTTTACGCGGTCGGTTATGACTACGTCATCAGTATTGAACATGAGGATCGGGCTTTTGAAAAGACGGAGGACCTGGTCAAACGCGGATTTCTCTTAGCCCGCGACATGTTAAAGCCGCTGATCCACTGAAAAGGGGGGAGTCATGCGTCAATTCATTGGCCTGCTGGTCTTCTTAATCTTGGGATGTCCTCTTGAGGCTAAGCCGAAGAGGATTCCGGCAATCAACGAAATCGAACTCTGGCAACAAGTGGGACAGCAACCCTACGAAATGACTTGGGTCCAACGCCAGGAAGATCCGCGCACCCTGCTCGATTTCGAGGATCTCCAGGGATGGACCCTGGAACTCGACCAGGGAGCAAAGGGCGAATTGCGACGCAGCCGCGAGCAACAAATGTGGGGCCAGTATGTGGCAAAGATCACCTACTCCGGACCTAAGGATCAGGGTCGGGTGGTGGCTCGTCCTCCCAAGCCCGTCCCTGTGCCGGGGGCGTTCGACTGCATTGAAATGTGGGGGTATGGAAACCGCTGGAGCTGGGTGGAAGACGCAACCACCCCCCCGGCGGAAGTGTCAGTGTTGCTGACTGATGCCAATGGTAAGGAGTTCAGCGTCCAGCTTACTTCCATCCAATGGAAACAGTGGTGGCTCATCCACCGGAAGGTTCCAGTTTCAGTCTTGAATGAGATGACAGCCCCAGTTAGCTTCTCCGGGATTGAGATTTCGAAGATCCGCAATCACCAGCCGCGTTATTTCTTCTGTGACTCTCTAGCCTTTTTCACGGAGGAACTCAAGCCGCTCGATTTCCAGCCTCAACCGCAGCGAAATCTCAAGCCTTTCGTAAGCCAGGTTGCTGGCGTGAACACCGGACCGGCTACCCTGCCGTTTCCCACCCGTGAGGAGACAATTCTCCCCATCAACTTTGAAAAGGAGTTTAAGACTGAGGTCAAGGAAACTGGCCACAATCAATTTGGACTCACATACCAGGGCACGGACGCAACCGTTACCTACGAATATAGGCCCGTCGAAGGTACTCTCGGCAATATCACTGCGCGTGTTAACGAACGGACGCCCATTCATCCACTGGACGGTGGCGGCCTCCGTTTCATGGACACCCCGAAGGAACAGATAGCAAGAGGTCAGCTCTTGGCAGTCCGAATTGCCAATGGAGTCATTGAAGCAGACTTCCGGTTTGGCTCACGGACGGTCCATTACCAACTGCGACTGTGGGCGAAGTCGCTGATCCTCGACGTAAGATGCCAGGGCGGGGAAGCCGTCGAACTCGATTTCGGCCACGTCTCCGGGGTGGACTCTCCAAGGTTGATTACGGTTCCATACTTGACTTACGGGATGACCAATCCCCGGGTTCTTATGTGGGGGGAACCCTCTCAGCCGCTTTTTGCTTCAATCTGGTTTGACTGGTACCGCTCGAATGCTTCGGAGCCCTACTTTAGTCGTGAACCTTTGCTGACAGCTGACAGCGCCCAAATCAACGGAGGTATGCGTTACAATTCCAAGACTGATGGCAGACGCAATGATCTTTTCGAGAGGATTTTCATCACCGTCTCGCCGCGGTATGAAGAGACCCTGCCTACAACTGCCAACCCGTCCTCCCTCAGGAAAGAGGAAGGGAAACAGGTATTGTGGACCGTGACGGAGCCGGAGACTTTTCAAAAAGATCACCGGCGCTGTCAGATGATCCGGTCCTTTGGCCTCGACAAGATCATGCAGCATAGCCATGAAGTGACCTGGCGCGACGAGGGCGATAGCAACACGATGAAGTTGCAGGCCTCTCCGCAAAAAGGGGGAGACGCCATGCTGAAGTGGTACATCCAGGCGCAAAACAGCCTTGGCTGGCTGCAGGGTGTTTATTCCAACTACACCGATTTCTGTACAGTCAACACCAATTGGGATCCGGATTTTGTGCAGCGGCAGTCAGATGGGGAATGGCGCCGCGCTTGGCCGCGCAATTATGCCCTCAAGCCGGTCAAGGCTGTGGAGTTTGATGAGTATTATGCGAAACGCATCAAGGAAAAATTCGGCGTCAAGATGTCTTACACCGATGTGCACTCCGCTGTCGCCCCCTGGGACTATTGTGATTACGATGCTCGAGTCCCCGGTGCCGGAACCCTGGCCGCAACGTTTTATGCTTATGGCCAACTGCTACTCAACGATCAGCGGGTCTATGGACCTACGCAGTCCGAAGCGACCTATCAATGGCTGTATGCAGGATTGGCATCCGGGCATTATGGGTGGGTCTACACGAAGGTCAACCTGTTAACCCATCCTCTGGATGTCGCCTTCATGCTGATGAAGCTGCACCCGCTGGAATGCGATTACGGGATGGGTTACACCGATTTCTACCTGAGCCAGTTGGATCCCAACTGGGCGAAGTCGCCGAAGCGACGAGAGTACATTGACCTCTTCCTGGCCACGACCATTGGTTACGGTAACATGGGCTGGTTGATCACCGAATTTGATCCGGCCACTCCCTTTGGTGTCGAAGCCATGGTCCGTTCCTATTACATGATGCAACAGCTTCAGCAACAGTATGCCTTTGTTCCTCCAAGACTGATTGAGTATGCCGACAGGACCGGCCGATTCTATTCTCCCAGCCAGGCCCATGCCACCGGCGTCATCGCTGATTCTCGCTTACATGTGTCGTATGAGAATGGAACCGAAGTATATGTGAACCGTTCCAGCTCAATGCCATGGGTTGTTCCCGACAAAGACAAGAGGCCGATTGAATTGCCAGTATCCGGTTGGATGGTGGTTAACCCCTTGACTGATTTCTACGAGATCTCCGCCAACCGGGAGGGGCACCGGATTGACTATGTTAGTTCCAGGGGCTACGAATTCCTCGACGCTCGCGGAAAGTGGATAGAGTATGGGAATCTTGGAGCTGCTGGCAGTGTCGTCGTGAGACGGAAAGCAGGCGGGATCCTGGAATTGATCGACATGGTCGGTAATGACCGAATTGCTTTTTCAACTCCAAGCTCTGGAGTTCTCGTCTCGTACGACTCGGATGACCGGGAACAGGGTCGAGTCAAATTGAACCCCTTTCATAGCGGTTGGTATGTGTTTAGACCGGCAAACGGTGCTCGCAAGTATGTCTATACTCCTGGCCAGCCGTGATCCTGGAAAGTCGGTTCTTCTATAGAATTCTGTTGTCTTATGTAGCCCTCCTGGTGGGTATTCTGACAGTCGTAAATTTCTTTTTCGATTTCTGCCTTTGAGAAATGAGGCTCCCGCTTGGCCGTCGGATCTGCTGCTTATGGCAACTTGGGCTCTTCCGTAAAAGCACTTGTTATTCCCCTCTCCTTCCTATATCGTTGCTGATGAGCCGTTGATGACGATCTCGCAACAGGTATGATCCCCCTCAGAGACATTAACCGGTCCACCCGGTTCCCGGTCTTCGTCGTTCTTCTGATTGTGCTCAATGGGTTGGCATGGCTTTATGAGTTGTCTCTGGGCAATCAGCTGAGGAGATTCTTTTTCCTGTTTGGAGTCGTACCCTCCTTCTATTTCGATCCAGACTATTGGGAGACAACCGGGCTGATCGTCGGTGTTCTTCCCTTATTTACCTCGATGTTTCTGCATGGGGGCTGGCTGCATTTCCTGGGGAATATGCTCTATCTTTGGGTGTTCGGCGACAATGTCGAAGACCGCCTCGGCCACTTTCGGTTTTTGATGTTTTACCTGGTTTGTGGGCTGGCGGCCGCTGGGTTGCATATCGTCACCAGTCCGAATTCGCGGGTTCCCACGGTTGGAGCCAGTGGCGCGATTGCTGGAGTGCTAGGAGCCTATGTGGTGCTATTTCCCCGTGCCCGCGTCTTGACGCTCGTGCCAATTTTTTTCTTCTTTCAGCTGATGGAACTCCCCGCCCTTATCTTCATCGGGATCTGGTTTATTATCCAATTCTTCAGTGGAGCATTTTCGTTAACTGTGGGTTCAGGAGGCAATTTGGGGGGAACGGCCTATTGGGCTCATGTTGGAGGTTTTGCCGCAGGAATCATCCTGGTTCTCAGATATCGCCGGAAAGCGAGGCGGGTGTATACCATTTAACCCTCCATGCCTCGCACTGACCTCTCCCGCAGCCCTCTCATCTTGACCCTGGATGTCGGTAGCTCTTCTCTACGTGTATTTCTATTCAATTCTAGGGCAGAGCCTTTCAGTTCTTACGATGCCAGGGCCCCTTTCTTCTTCGACACTGGTCGAGATGGCCGGGCCGACGCCGACCCTGATGCTTTGGTGAGGTTGGTCACCTCTCTCATCAGCAGTGTATTGGAGAAAGCCGGCAAGGATTGCGATCGCATTGCCGCGGTGGCAGTCTCCACTTTCTGGCACAATGTGCTTGGTGTTGATGGCGAAGGCCGAGCCATTACCCCGGTTTATTCGTGGGCTGATACCCGGAGTTCTGCAGCAGCCCGCGTACTTCGGGAAAAGCTGAACGAGATCGAACTCCATGCCCGTACCGGCTGTGTTCTTCATCCTAGTTATCTTCCTGCCAAGCTGTTCTGGATTCAACAGACCGATCCGATTACTTTCCAGAGAGTCAGACATTGGATGTCCTTTGGGGAGTACCTCTATCTCAGACTTTTCGGACGAACCGTCTGCAGTCTCTCGATGGCTTCTGGAACCGGTTTATTTGATCAAAACCGCTGCCAATGGGATTCAGAACTATTGCGGATACTGAATCTAAGGCCGGAGCAGCTTTCTCCATTGGGAGACCTCGACCGCCCCCTGCGTGGCCTCCTAGAACCTTTTGCCAGCCAGTGGCGGCAGTTGAAGCAAGTTCCCTGGCTTCCGGCTCTGGGGGACGGGGCGTGCAGCAACATCGGCAGTGGATGTTGTACCCCACAACAAGCGGCCTTGATGTTGGGGACTTCCGGCGCCATGCGTGTCCTGTGGACCGCCGAGAAAGTGATCATTCCTCCGGGGTTGTGGTGCTACCGTGCAGACCGTAACCGATTCCTCATGGGCGGAGCCCTGAGCAATGGAGGACTTCTATTTGAATGGATCAAGCAGACCTTTCGTCTGGGGGAGGATATCGAGGCTCTAGAAGAGGAGATTTCGCAAATGGAACCCGACAGCCACGGGCTGACGGTCTTACCCTTTCTGTCCGGTGAGCGAAGTCCCGGCTGGAACGGAAATGCCCGGGCAGCTGTCATCGGACTCAGTTTCCATCATCGTCCGGTCGACATCCTGCGGGCTGGTCTGGAGGCAGTTGCCTATCGGTTCAGTCAAGTGGCGAGGTTGTTATGGCTTGTGCACCCTGCCGCCAGCCCAATCATCGCTTCCGGTGGTGCCCTGCTTAAGTCTCCAACCTGGACTCAAATCGTGGCCGACGTGCTAGGGCAGCCTGTCGTTGCTTCTCGAGTTCTCGAAGCTTCCAGCCGCGGGGCAGCCTTGATGGCCTTGGAAACCCTGGGATTGGTTCAGGATATCGAGCATATTCCCGCACCACTCGGCCGGCACTTCTTGCCGGATCCTCGACATCACCAGTGCTATCAGGAGGCGGCGAAACGGCAGGACGAACTCTACCGCCGGGTGATTCCACCGAGATGATTCTTCACCTCGAATTGCACCATCGAACTAACACTTGAGAGATGGACGATTCGGTGCCCCGACCCTCCACTTCAGACTCAGTCTGTTGCAGGGGATGCTTCCTGCCAAAGGTGCCGAGGCGGGTTTTTTTGTATTGTCCATCCAGGCCGTTCCAAGTTAAATTGAGGCATCAGACTCATGGACGCAGTGAGTAACGGGGTGAGTCGCAGTGGATTCAAGGCCAGGTGGGAAACGGGAATGATCCATTGTGACCGGCAGCAGGAAGTCTACCGACGTGTGGAGGAAACATGCGTGTCGCGGTTGGGGCGGACCATGCTGGCTTCCAGTTAAAGGGGCGGGTTATCGACGCCCTCAGAGCAGCCGGGCATGAAGTGCTGGACTTGGGAACCCATAATGCTGATCCTGTGGACTATCCAGATTCGGCGAAAGCGGTCGGGGAAGCCGTAATCCAAGGCAAGGCCGAGCGTGGAGTCCTGGTTTGTGGGAGTGGGGTCGGTGCGAGTGTGGCTGCTAATAAGATCCCCGGTATTCGGGCTGGCCTCTGCCACGATTGTTATTCGGCCCGGCAGGGGGTTGAGCATGATGATGTAAATGTGCTCTGCCTTGGAGCTAGAGTCGTCGGCACTGAACTGGCTTTGGATATCCTCCGGATTTGGCTGGCAGCCCGATTTTCAAACGCTGAACGGCATCAACGCCGAATCTTCAAGATCAAGGAGATGGAGCGGAGCACAAGGTAACGACTCGTGGCGAACGTCGTAAGACAAACGATGACCGCGATTCCATGCTCTTTCAGAGAACATTATGGAGGGAGAAGCTTCTGACTTGGGAGGAGGCCCAAACGAATTCCCCATCGAGGGTTGAGGCCTCATCGGACTGCTTATTCAGAAGTCAGGAGTTAAGAACAGTGTGGATATCTCATCCTTGAAGTCTAATCCGTTGCGGGAAGGCCTGGGGCTGGAACAGTCGGTTGAGCCTTGCGTGCTGGTGATCTTTGGAGCCTCAGGCGATCTCACCCGCCGCAAACTGGTTCCAGCCCTATTTAATCTGACCCGACAAGGCATGTTACCCAACGGATTCTCGGTGCTGGGTGTAGCCCGTTCTCCGCTGAGCCATGACCAGTTTCGGGAACGAATGAAGGAGGGCGTCGCTCAGGATTCAGAAATAGCTGGAAGCTCCTCTGATCTCTGGCAGAGTTTTGCGCAGGGGCTTTTTTATCTTCAGGCCGATCCTCACCTTGAGGAAGACTACGAGAAGATCAAAAATGCTGTGGAGCAGATTGACCGGGATCGAGGCACGCAGGGGCGGAGGGTCTTCTATCTGGCATTGCCCCCAAGTTCCTATGACGCCGTGGTTCAAAGCCTGGGTAAGTCGGGACTTGCCCAAGGCAATAGGGGAAAAGGCGAATGGGTGCGAATCATCATCGAGAAGCCATTTGGGCGTGACCTGGAATCGGCTCGACAGCTCAACCGCTCATTACACGAGGCCTTCCGGGAAGACCAGATATATCGCATCGACCATTACCTCGGCAAAGAAACGGTTCAAAACATCCTGGTGCTGCGGTTGGCCAACGGAATCTTCGAACCGATTTGGAACAGGCGTTACATCGATTCCGTCCAAATCACAGCTGCTGAGACGCTCGGGGTGGAAAACCGGGGCGCCTATTACGAAGAAGCCGGCTTGCTGCGGGATATGGTGCAGAACCACCTGCTGCAACTGCTCTGCCTTATGGCCATGGAACCTCCGGTGGCTTTTGACGCTGATGCTGTGCGTGATGAGAAAGTCAAGGTACTGCGGGCCATCCGCCCCTTTCCACCGGCCGATGCAGCCCGGTTTGCCGTGAGAGGCCAGTATGGTCCCGGCTCCCTGCTGGGCAGCCCGGTTGCAGGATATCGAGGCGAGCCTGGCGTATCTCCCGAATCCCGGACTGAGACCTATGCAGCACTGCGGTTGTTCATTGATAATTGGCGCTGGGCTAATGTTCCCTTCTTTCTGCGGTCGGGTAAACGATTACCCAAACAGGTCACCGAAGTCGCAGTTCGTTTTAAGCAGCCCCCCCACCTGTTGTTTGGACCCTCTGCAAGCACTCTGCTGGAATCCAATGTCTTGGTGCTTAGGATCCAGCCGGACGAAGGGATTGCCCTGAAATTTGAAGCGAAACTGCCGGGACAGGGGATGCATCTCCGTCCTGTCATGATGGATTTTCGTTACGGAAGTTCCTTTGGTGAGGAAGTTCCGACGGCGTATGAAAACCTGTTGCTGGACTGCATGCAAGGGGACGCCACACTTTTTACCCGAAGTGACGAAGTCGAATGTGCCTGGGGTCTGATATCCCCTATCTTGGAAGTGTGGAAAGAGGGAACTACGCCGGTCCAGACTTACGAAGCCGGTTCCTGGGGGCCGGCGATTGCAGATGAACTGATCGAAAGAGACGAGCGCCAATGGCGAAGGTTGTGAGCGATGACCGACCTTGAAATCACCCTGCTCGGTGAACCTAGGGCGGTAAACCCTGCTGCCATCGAACGGGAGTTGAGCCTGCTGTGGAAGTCTGCTACCGAGAATGGAACCCCACATCCCGTGCTGCGGGCTTGTGCCTTGAATCTCCTGGTTTACTTGAAAGGAAGTGAAAACCTCGGGGAGATTTCCGAGGTGATTGGAGAATTGACTGTTCAGCACCCCAATCGGGCGGTCGTCCTGATCTCGGAACCGGATCGCCAACCGGCTGAGTTCACAAGCTGGGTCACCGCCCAATGCCACCTTTCACGGGCCGGAGGCAAACAAGTTTGCTGTGAGCAGATCGTGATGAACGCCAGCGGCGACCAGGTCAGGCATTTGTCGGGTGCCGCCATTCCTCTCCTATTGGCGGATCTGCCAGTCTATCTTTGGTGGACAAATTCCTCCGGGATCGAAGAAGAAACCTTCAAGAAACTGGCCCTAGTGGCAGACCGGG
>JBGOTQ010000173.1:0-14619 GCA_041476565.1 Terriglobia bacterium
CAGCCGGTGCCCCGAAGTTAAGGCCGTCGTTGCAATTGCGCCAAGCTCTGTCGTCTTCCCTGGCCCGCCGACGGGCATACTGGACGCCTTGCAGGGTCAACATTCGGCCTGGAGCCTTAACGGGCATGAACTCGCATTTGTGGCGATGCCCTATTCTTGGACCACTCTTCAAGGCATGATCACGGGCAAGCGCACACAGATGTTTGAGAAAGCGCTCCAGAACTCCCGTCAGGTGAGAGAGGCGGCAGTTCCCGTTGAGAAAATCCAGGGCTCCATCCTTTTGGCCTCATTCAGGCGTGATGAAATCTGGCCTTCGACTTTTATGTCCCAGCAGATCATGCAACGCCTGCGTGACAACGGATTCCGTTTTCACCATGAGCACGCCGCTTACAACGCGGCCCATTCCAGTTGGTCCATTCAGCCCTGCCGGACAAAAATCCTGACCTTCTTGAGGGAACAATTCTTAATGCCGACACGGGACTGCCTTCCCCCAACTCCAAAAGGAAAAATTAAATTGACTAATGAAAAAAGGACAGCCGAACAAGGCGGTCCAGCGAACGGGAGCCAGACATTTCGCTCAGCGACAAATCGACCATCATCCATCCTCGGCTGGCTCCCGTCGCTGACCTTTGCGTTCGGCACAAAGGAAACGAGATAGGGAGGAACTTCGATGTTTAACGAGTTTGATCCTCTGGCCGCCAAACAGGCTCTGAATACTGAAGTTGCCATTAACGCCATGAAGCGCGAGCTCCAGAACATCCTCGACTCATACGTGGGTTGGTTTGATCCATTCTGCGAATTGACTCAGAACGCCCTTGATTCGCTGGAAGAGCGTATTGCCGATACCTCTCAGTCCTTTAGACCGGAGCTTCGGGTTCTCGTCGACATCCGGGAGAACGTGTTGACCGTCTCAGACAATGGAACAGGACTTACCAAAGATAAGTATCAGCAATTTCTGGCACCTTCGTTTTCTTTCAAATCCGGTAACACCCGTGGTCACAAGGGAGTCGGTGCAACTTACCTAGCTTATGGCTTCAACTACATCCAGATCGCAACGAAGACTCCTGATTTCGAGGCTGTTGGGAAGATGACCGATGCGCGGAAGTGGCTTACGGATGAAAACCCAGCGGGAAATCCGAAAGTATTCCCCGACTCATCCGGAACCTGCGACGCGAAGTTCCGCGAGTTCGACCGGGGCGTTTCCGTCACGCTGCGCTTAGACCCTTCGACTCGACCCGGCAACCTTTCGTGGCTCATGGCAACCACCGCCAATCAATGGATGACCATTTTGCGTCTCAAAACAGGTATCGGGGCAATCTTCCCGGATGAGAGGATTACCGTGACTTTGGAAGTTGTGGATGGTAAGGGAATTCTCACCACAGCAGCACAGCAGGGCGTGCAATATCTCTGGCCTCACGAGATCGTTCGTCATAGTCGATCCCTCCGTGATCTCGAAGAGGCGCAGAAACGCCTGTTTGATCGCTATGGCGCAGGTTTCCGGATGCCAGCGGCCATGAGCAATCTCGATGCAATCTTTGATACCTTGACCGTGGACGATCTCAACAAACAAATCCCCGTGGATGACGGGGAAAAGGCGATATGCGAAAGGTACGATCCGACCGTCTACTTCTGTTACACCTATTCAGCGAAGGTTTGGCCACAGTTTAACGAAGCCCTAGAGATTAGGCAGGGTCAGTCCGTTCTCGCGCCAGGCATCCAGATTGCGGCCAACAATATGCCTCAGGGAGAGATTATTCAGGTTCCCTTGCGCAGAAATATCGGTCGTCAGAACCAGGTGCACGTCGTGGTACATCTTCGCAATTGCCGAGCAGACTTAGGCCGGAAGGGATTCCAGAAAGAGATCGTGGAGTTCAGCCAATCGGTGGCCCGCAAATTGATCGACCGTCCAATCCAAAGACTACGCTCCAACCTCCGACCGGTAACGGGGGCTAGAAGCGATCTCGCCAGGCAGAGTGAAGTCGATGATTGGAAGGACGAGTTCGCAAAGCACGAAGGGGATCATCCCCTGATCATCACCAATGAGAACTTCTTCATTCCAACCCGGCGCGTTTCGCTTACCTCGTTTCCCACGAGGGAACAAGACGTCATCGCCCTGTTCAACCAGCTGTTGGCTGGTGGCGTCATGCGCGGGATTCAAATCATGGCGACGAATGAGAGGTTTACTTACGACGGCATGTATAGAGTGGTTTTTGATGATCCAATAGAGAATCACATATTTGATGTCGAAAAGAACCCTCTCGGAGTGTTGGAGGATTACGCGCGTGAAGTGGGCGTATTCCGCAGCAAACCCAAGATCATGGAGTACAAATACTCGCTGGACGCACTTATCGAGGACCTGTTGTCTGGAGTCAAGAACTCAAATGATATTGATCTAGTAGTGGTGTGGGAAACCGGTTCGGATTACGAAGGCGACTACCATATCACGTCCTTGCTCGACCCCGACAACCTCTCGGAGCGGCAGTACCACGGAGTCACTCACGTTATGACGAACGTGAACACTGGCCAACGGGAAATGGACCTTATCGTGCTCCAGGAGCTGGTGGAATTCCTTAATGATCCTGCGGGGACAATCGGGCGTCAGAAGAGGAAATACGAGAAGGACTTGCTATCAGAAGACGAGCGATTTGGAGAAAACCGTTAAAGGCACAAGAATATGCCTGGGCATTGGCGCAGAATAAAGAGCACTATCTTATTGCTCCAGAATGGGGTCGGACCAAGCAAAGCAGCTGATTCGCTTGCAGATCGTCGGAATTAAGGGGCGAATCCGGGCCTTAAATCCATTTTTTTGGCCGGAATAAGGGGCCTTTAAGAAGAGGACTCCGGTATGGCCAGAGCCAACCGGCTTTATTTGGTTGGGCAAATTTGGCACTTGACGCATCGCTGTCACCAGCGGCAGTTTCTGTTGAAGTTTGCTCGTGATCGTCAGACGTGGATCGATTGGCTTTTTGATGCCAGAAAACGCTTTGGCCTCTGTGTGCTGGATTACATGGTCACCTCGAATGACATTCATCTGCTAGTCTAGTTTCTGTCGCGAAACTGCAGCATTGCATGAAAATTCCCCTCCTCGGCTGAGGAGGGGACGTGGCGCGCAGCGCCGCGGGGGTGGTGGGAGTTGCCGCCATACCGATACGGGCTTGGCTTTTCCAGGATGGTTCAAACCACCCCGCCGCGGCCTATGGCTGCGGCTGCCCCTCCTTATCCAAGGAGGGGAGCCTTCTTGCCGAGTTTCGCGACAGAAACTAGTCTATGATCGGGAAGGACGGGATGTTATCCCCGATTCTCTACATGTGGAAATTCAGCATCCCAAAACTCGCTACCGAATCATTGACGATGAGCAGCTGAGGGGACTGGTAGGACTGAACAGCCTGGGCGATTTGCAGGAGTCTTGTCGGACGGGAGTGGAAGCAGCACTGAAACGGAAGCCTGCGGTGCGACAAAGCCTGTGGACAGAGAGCCTGGCAGTGGGCAGCCCGGGGGTTGTTGAGACTTTCCAGAAGCAACTGGGGGGCAGGGGCAAAGGGCGAGAGATTTTGCCCGCTGAGGGGAGATGCCATCTGAGAGAAAGTGACGCTACTTATCGGGCCCTATTGGGTGGCAAAAAGGGCCATTTAAGCCTTGAAAACACTCTCTTGTGGATCGAACTCTCGATCACACCATATCTTAGCTTGGTCCGACCCCATGCCTCCAGTATCGACTGACAACAACTGCCTCCGCCGGACTGCTCCCTGCGGTCGCATCCGGTGAGGCTGGTCGTTGGGCGGTAACAAGAAACGATCCAAGGAGAGTCTATGTCTCAGAATATTCTGATCATCGGCGCCACAGGCAGGGTAGGCGTAGAACTGGCGAGGCTGTTGACCGAGGAAGGGGAGACTGTACGCGCTGCAACACGGAGTCCGTCCACAGCTTCGGCAAGACTGCCTTGTTTTGCAGAATCCGTCGAATTTGATTTCGATCGGCCAGAGACTTTTGCTCCTGCGCTTAAAGGGGTCGCTAAAGTGTTTCTTATTGCTCGTCCGGGCGATAATCATGCCGATAAAGTCGCGATGCCATTTATCGACATGGCGAAAAAAGAAGGTGTCCGACTGATCGTGAACCTCACTGCTATGGGGGTTGAACGGGACGATTCTTTTACGCTAAGGTTATTAGAGAAGTACGTCGAGGCGTCAGGGATCCCTTACGTACACTTGCGACCGAATTGGTTTATGCAAAATTTCAATTCCGGACCGATGTTGGCAGACATTCGCGCCACCGGAGGATTGCATCTTCCTGCTTCTGATGCGAAGCTTTCATTCATTGACGTACGGGATATCGCCGCAGTTAGTTCAGCCGCATTGACTGAACCACGCCACGTGGGCAATGCCTATACGCTAACCGGCGGAGACGCTTTAGACCACTATGAGGTCGTCAGCATATTGTCTCGCACAGCAGGTAAGACGATTACTTATGTACCGCTGAGCGAAGAGGTTGCTTGTGCTGCGTTGAACAAAGCCGGGGTCGCAGGGGATCTCATCGAACGCTGGAGGAAATTCTATCGGATAGTCCGGCAGGGACTCTGCGCATCAGTTACTCATGATGCTGAATCAGTTCTGGGGCGGCCCACAATAGCATTCGAGCAATATGCGAGGGATCATGCCGCTTCGTGGATGTAGGGAAAACACGTGGTACGTCGTTGACAAGAGGCAAGCATAGTGATTTACCTAACGGCTGCAGAAGTCAGAACGGGGTCGGACCAGGCAAAGCAGCTGATTCACTTGCAGATCGTCGGAATTAAGGGGCGAATCCGCGCCTTAAATCCACTTTTTTGGCCGGAATGAGGGCCCTATAAGAGAGGACTTGGTCATGGCCAGAGCCAACCGGGTATTATATGGCTGGACCAATTGGGCACTTGACCCCGTAAGGCCAAAAAACTCAAACGGCTCTTAATTTCTATAAACCTTGAGATTTGGATCGAAAGGCACGGCATTGGCATTTTCACCTGGAAACGCCAGGCCGTCGGTCCCCTACGCGCAGGCACCCTCGACGATAGCCTCGCGGTGGAGGGCCTGCAGCAGTTGATCTTGGTGGCGCAGCATGAATCCGTTCCTCATGTCCAAAAGGTTATTGAGGAACCGTTTGCATTCCACGTCGAGCAACTCTTTGCTCCAGCGATTGGGTATGTCATCCGAAAAAGCGCGGGCCGTGTCCTCGACAATTTGGAATAAGACGTCGTTGCTGGATTTCGTAAGCACCCGAAGCGCTTGCTTGTATTCAGCCATGTCCGGAAGAGGCGGAAAAAGCCGCTCCAGGACGACGACTTCACTCCAGGCTATGTTGATTTGCGGGGACAGCGAACCGTAACCGTGGACCCAACCCCTCAGGTCAACTACCTGTGTCAGCGCATGGTAGAACCTGTCCAGACGTGGATCGAGGAAGTCGTAACCGGGGTGGCAGATATCGCCTTTCAGGCGGCCTGTTCGGGCTAGGGACTCAAAGCATTAAGCACATCCTATGGAGAGGCGAGAAGAAAAGCCCCGTCGCCAGTGCCTAGGCCGGGTCGGGCTCCGTCATTGATGACGGCATAAACAATAAAGGGGTTTGTTCCTGCGGTCTTGGTGATCCGCGCGAAACCCTGTGCGGTTCCCGGGGCGTATTGGGCGAGGATAGTCCCGATCTGCATCCACCTCTTACAGTTCAGTGTAATTGACTCCAGAGTATTCACCTTCATACCGCTTTCTCCGTCGAATAATTCAATTTTGAACGTCAGGTTGCCCGAATCCAATTCTCCAGTATTAACCAATGCCAGGTTAGTCCGACTCCGGTCACTTTGTTGGAGTCCGTAGATCCAGGCACTTGCCTGGCAGGCGCTCCCTTCAGGCAGACTGCCATAGAAAAGGCCAAAGTGTCCGCCTCCTCCGGGAGACGAAGTCCGAGCCATAACCGATAACCCTGACAGGTCTCCGGTCGAGACGTCGACAAACAGCGGGCCGACAAACCCCGGGCCCTTCACACCAATTCCAGGGATGTGTTGGTCACGCAGGGCTTGAACGAAGTCGGGAAACAGCAGCTGTTCTCCCGGCCCAACGTTAATGGCAAAGGTTGCCGTTGAATCTGGAGCCTGGATGGCATCGGCGACATAGTCACAGACCAAGGTCCTCGGACTGATGGACCTATTGGTCACAATCAACTCACTCGAAAAGACTCCACTCTCCACGATCACAGGAAGGGTCAGTCTCCGCTTTCCGACCAGGGACCCATCGGACATAGCGGGAATGAAGGACCCGTCGGAAGTGACCTGATCGTTAATAACGGCATAAGCATAGTACGGGGCCGACCCTGAAACCCTTTCCACTCGGACATAGCCATTCGAGAGAGATAATCCGTTCGAGGTAAGAATCCCCGAAATCTGTTTGAACCCTCCAGGGGAAAGTGTTTCTAAAGGTAGCACCTTTGAGAAGGGAGAGCTCGCGTCGCCTGAAAACACCGTCAGTCTTAACGTGACATTTCCATCGGAAGAAGCGCCGGCATTCTGAATGGCAACATTAGACCGATCGGTGCTATTTTGACGCAGCCCGCAAAGGAAAGAAGGACCCGACAAGACACTCTCCATAATAATTCCGTTGTAAGCTAATCCTGCCCTCCCTTGTTCGACGAGCGTAGTAATCCTTGCCGAGGCGGAAGCATCTAAAGGAGAAGAAAGCCCCGTGAAGGTGACCTGCAACGTACCTCCTTGATTGCCTGAGGGCGGGATAGGTATACCAAGGGACCTGAGGTAACTAATTGCATCCGGAACGATCAGCTGTCTGCCCGCTTCCAGTGTTGCCTGAGCCTGCCCGCTGCCGGAGCCGAGGGATGATGTGTAAGCGAACTCGAGCAGGCTATTCAGCGGGCCGCTGTTGGTCAGAGTCAGTTCAGACGTGAAAAACGAGCCATTCATCCCAGCCGAAGAAAGGACAATCGGCAGGAAGACTCTCTTCCCGACATTGCCACCGTCCTGGCCCGCAGCCTCCGTCACAATGACCGACCGACCACCTACGGTAAGACTCCCGGTGCGCAGTATGCTGCCTGGATTAGATGCCACCTGATAGGTAACCAATCCGCTCCCGCTCCCGCTCTTGCCGAAGTCAATGGTGACCCATCCAGCGTTGCTGGTTGCCGTCCAACTGCATCCCCCTCCAGTTGATACATCCAAGCGGCCGCCTCCGCCATTGGCCGGGAAAGACTGACTGGATGGAGAAACGGAGCAACTGCAGGCCGATATAATGAAATCTGTCGAGCTACTCGCCGTTCCTGCCGGAGTTGTCACCGAAATTGGACCACTGGTCGCACCGTCGGGAACCATGGCCGAAATCTGCTTGGCTGTGTCCACATTAAAGGAGGCGGCAGCGGTCCTGTTGAATTTCACGGAGGTTGCTCCCGTGAAATTTGAGCCGGTAATGGTAACCTTGGCACCTACTGAAGCACTGGTCGGAGAGAAGCTGGAAACGGTCGGTAAGGCACTTAAGGTCGTCGCCGAAGTGTCGTTCGAGAATGGTGAGTCTCCACCGTTGCTGCTGGCCTGAACCCGAAAGAAATAGGTAGTATTGACGCTGAGCCCTGTGTCCGTATAAGACGTTACATTAGCGCCGGTAACTGCGATCTCCCCCCATGTTCCACTGGACCCGGTTTTCCGTTGAAGCTTGAATGCCGTTTCATTGGAACTGTTGTCTTGCCAGGAAAGAAGAATCTGTGATGTTGAAATGGCAGCAGCACTTAGGTTAGAGGGGGCAACTACTTCTGTTCCGGCTGTCAAACAGCTTGAATGTTGAGAAAGATAATCATTAATCTGATCTCGGGAAAATTGGCAGAAACTGAAGTCCGAACTGATGCTGCTGTTCATGATGGTACTTGAGCATTCGGTGTGAGGCGGATTCTCCTGGTCAGGGTGTGAAGCGCCGAAGTTATGCCCCATTTCGTGCGCAGTCAGAATGAACTTAGCTGGATTCCCCGTCATTTTTTGAGAAATCCCATAGCCGTAATCCCTAATACAAACAGCGCCCTTCCAGGCAATGCCTACGGTACTGCCATCCATGTCTCTTCCAGTCCAGAGATGAGCCAGATCGTAATTCGTGTTCGAGAATTTGGAATTCCAATAGTCCGTGAATTCTTGCAACAACGTCGAAGGCGCAGTCGATGAATAGGGATCAGAACTGTTCTCCCAAGTATGTTGGAACACAACTTGAAGAGAGACGGATAGCTCAGTCTGGTACACCCCCTCCACTTGATTCAGGATGTTTAGAATCTCGTTGTTGGATTCGGCCGACCCTCCCAGCGCAGTCACATATTCCCAATCAGCCTCGGTAGCAATTTGGGCGACGTAGCTGTTCAGTGTGTGCTCAGACACGACGGGAGCCAGCATCTCCAGTCCCTGATTAATCTTCTCGAACATGCTGACACCACAAGTCCCAAACGCATCCGGTTTCAGATCTGATTTCCGGTAGACAACAAATTCCGAGGGAAGCGCCGCCGCAGAGTAATGACCAAGGGGCTCAATGAAATACCATTCTTCGGGCGTGAGGATGACCCCGTCCAAACTGTCTTCCCTCAAAGTAAACCGGGCCTGCGCCCCTTCGATACCTTTGACCTCTCCAAGATAAGACTGCACGGGGAGGGAAGGCACGGTCCTGGACTTTCCAGTGCTCGTCACAGCCTCGGCCCGGTATCGAGGTGACCGGAGGTCTCGCAGCTTGAGAGCCAAACGAAACTCACGGCCGCCAGCCAACAGTGATATTTCCTGCCGGTTCTTCACCTGCTGAAGGATCTTTTGAACCTCAAGGCTGTGGACTTCGTAATTTGAGACGAACCGCTCGATGGGATTTGGATAAGTGGCGTGGTTGCTACCCCCCAACACTGGAATCCCCGAAATTAGAATAATTAGTGCCACCGTGAAGCATCTGGCCATAACCGTACTGGTCGAATGTTGAAGAACAGTTACGGGAGAGTAGATTCTGATCGATCGCCTGGCTGTCTTCCATAAACTAGAGTCCGACATGGCTGAGCCCACCCCACCTATAGTCTCTAGAGCAAAATATCGGCAATTGTCCCTCCAAAACATCCATCAAGGTGGTGGCACAGAATTGCACCAAAGCCTGAGGCCAGGATTCTTCACAGTCGGTTGGGGAACCTGAGGAGACCGGCACACGTTCTGGGATTTGGGAGTCTAGAACGAACTGCCTGGGTAACTAAACTCATTAGTCTGAAAGGGCTTTCACGAACATTGAGAGCGACGACTGGGGAGGTTGGAATTCGGGCCTTTCGGCATTCCTAAAGCTAAGACGGTAGTGTGGCCAACCTTCTCAAACGATGGGAGATTATCTTTCGTGTTTTGTGTGCGTTACTGTTTTGTATTGGCGAGACGAATTCGGTGACAATTGGCCTCTCGCTAAGATCCTTGCAGGTGTTTTTTTTTGGTTTATAATGGAATTGAGGTATCCAAAAACCCAGTAGTCATCCAAAAGTGACCTATGAGGGGCGGGGGTGCTTGTTTCTCGGAGCGCGTATGAGAAGCCAGGTTGGTGAGACAAAGTGTCGGCACCTCGGAGGAGCTGTTCTCCTCTCGTTGATCCTAGGGTTGTTGCCCCTACCTGTGCTCAGGAATAGTATCGCACAAGAGAACTCGCCCAAGGCGGACCAGCCAGAGTCCAAAGGCGGCACCCCTTCCATCAAAATAAACGTTGACTTGGTGTTAGTTAACGCTACGGTGACAGACATTAACAACCGCTTTGTGACTGGCCTCGAAAAGGAACACTTCCAGGTTTTCGAAGACAAAGTTGAGCAGCAGATTTCTCATTTCAGCAATGAGGATGTACCGACTTCGATCGGTCTGCTTTTCGATGTCAGCAGTAGCATGACTGACAAGATTTCCAGATCCCGCGATGCTGCAGTGGCCTTCTTGAAAACCAGTAACCCTGAAGATGAGTTCTTTCTATTGACGTTCGCCGATCGTCCTAAGATTGACGAGGAGTTCACGACCGATGTCAACGAGATTCAGAATCGCCTGATCTATAAAAATGCCAAAGGTTGCACGACTCTCTACGACGGAGTCTACCTGGGGTTGGAAAAGATGAAACTTGCACACAACCCCAAGAAGGCCATCTTAGTGATTACTGATGGAGAGGACACTTGCAGTCGTTACTCGCTGTTAAATGTTCGAAATGCCGTCAAGGAGTCGGATGTCCAGATTTATGCTATTGGGATCGTCAATTCCTACTACTCCGACCTAAGTCAGGGACGGAGCGGCAGAGCCGTCCTGGAGGAAATGGCCGAAATTACAGGGGGGAAGGCCTACTTCCCGAATTCGGTGTACGAACTGGAGGACATCTGTACCAAAATTGCCATTGAATTGAAGAACCAGTACATCCTGGGATATTCTTCTACTAATATCATAAGAGACGGCCGCTGGCGCAAAATCAAGGTCCGGTTGAACGCCCCTAAGGGGTTACCTTCTCTTGCGGTACGAGCCAAAACAGGTTACTTTGGTCCTAATGGTTGATCCTGGGGGCCGGAAAATGAACTCACTGTCATGTCCCACACCTACACCCTCAATGCACCGCCCCAGATTAAGAGGCCTGACGCCCAATGCACTTGAAATGAAAGCTATGCTCTTGTCCATTTGCATTATTGCTCTTCTCCTCCTTTCGCCCCTCTCGAAGGCTCAAGATCAAGATAAGGGGAAGAAGCCGAAGGAACCCGACTACACACTTAATGTCGACGTCAACCTGGTTCTGCTCCACGTGACCGTCGTTGACGAAAAGGACAATCTGATCAAGAGCCTGAAGAAAACCGAATTCTCGGTATTCGAGGACAAGGTCCCGCAAGACCTCTCGTTGTTCAAGGAGGAGGATGCACCAGTTTCGATAGGACTCGTGATCGACAACAGCGGAAGCATGCGCACCAAGCGCGAGAGGGTAAACAAGGCCGCTGCCACCTTCGTGAAGACTTCCAATCCTCAGGATGAAGTCTTCCTGATCAACTTCAATGACCAGGTGTTCATTGATCAAGATTTCACTAGAAAACAAGAGGATCTCTTTGATGCCCTCGACGTCATCGACACGCGAGGAGGAACGGCTCTCTATGATGCAATCTATCTCTCCCTGGAGCATATCCGGGAGGGCAAAGAGGACAAGAAGGCCCTGCTGGTGATCACCGACGGAGAAGACCGGGATAGTCGATACAAGTATGACACGGTTCTTGAGTTCGCCCGGGAATCTCAAGCCAGCATTTTCGTGGTGGGATTGCTCGACAAGGAGTCCGAACGGTCCCGCGCCCAGAAGAAAGCAGCAGCTCATTTGAAGGAACTGGCTGAAGACACCGGTGGAAAGTGGCATTTTCCGGAGTCGGTCGACGAGGTGGGGGCTATCTGTACCCAGGTAGCCCACGAGATCCGCAATCAATACACGCTGGGTTACCGCCCAACAAACACTCGCAAGGATGGGACCTGGAGAACGGTCACTGTCAAAGTAGAGAACGGAAAGAAGGCCAAGAGGATATTTGCACGCACCAAGCGTGGTTACTATGCACCTGCCCAAGGTTAAGGCAATCCTTCGTCGGCCTTTTGCTTTTTCCCCCGGCTGGATTCACATCTTCGGAGAATTTGCCAAGCCAATTCCTGTCGATTGTGGCCGAATCAATAAGTCGCTGACTCGTATATCATGATTCATTTAGGACGTGAACCCAGGACTGTTTTCGCTATCAGCTAGTTCGTGGGGTGAACAGCTATTTCTAGGCGAAGACAGACCTGAGGTAGGGATGTGTTTGGAGGTTGAGGGCCCGGCACGGTATCCCTGCCATTTGTGCACTGGGACCGCAGCCGGGTCAGTGCCATCGTTCGGTTGGACGTGGGGCTGTCCGTTTGACATTTGGCATCAGGTCACCTACGCTACATCCTGGACAGGCTAGAGGCCACCCTGCCCAAACCCCCGCGGACTATAATTCACCTCTCAGGAAAAGTGACAATCTCAACAGAGGGATTCCGCAATGCAGCGACGCAACTTCTTAGAAGGAATAACTAGCGGAGGATTACTCCTGGCTTCACGGGCCGTCTTGGGGAGTGAGACTGCTAGCAAAGGAGAACATGAAATGGATAGGGGCGACTCGGGTAAGCGTCGGCGGCAACTATACCAATTGCTGGGGGACTTACCCCCCCGGAACAGGAAGAGCAGCGCAGAAACGTTGTCTACAACGGAAAAGGAGGGTTTCGTCCTCGAGAAACTAGTCCTTGATCTAAATGGGCTTCAGCCCGTGCCCGCTTACTTTATCCGTCCCCAATCTTCTTCAGGAAGAGTTCCAGCAATCCTTTACAACCACTGGCACGGGGGCATGTATCAACTCGGAAAGGACCAACTGCTTTGGGAGAACCCCGAGTCTGGCTTGCCGTCCTATGCACAGGTCTTTGCCAAGCAAGGATACTGCGCTCTCTGCATTGATCACTGGGCCTTTGGTGAGCGTTCAACGCGCACGGAACTGGACCTGTTCAAGGAAATGCTCTGGAGAGGACAGGTTCTCTGGGGCATGATGGTCTATGATTCCTTGCGGGCCCTAGATTACCTGGGAAGCCGTCCGGAAGCCGATCCCAAGCGCATAGCTACGCTGGGGATGTCAATGGGAAGCACCATGGCGTGGTGGCTGGCAGCCCTCGATAATAGGATCAAAGTCTGCGTCGATATCTGTTGTCTCACCGACTTTCAAGCCTTGCTGGATACGGGAGGGTTGAAGGGTCATGGAATCTACTATTTCGTGCCCTCCCTTCTGAAATATTTCACGACTTCACAAATCAATGCATTGATCGCCCCCCGCGCGCACCTCGGCCTGGCCGGCAAAAAAGATCCTCTGACTCCTCCTTCCGGGTTGGACCACATCGACCGGGAATTGAAGAGTGTGTACCAGAAGATGGGCAAGCCGGATCATTGGAAGTTGCTCCGTTATGATGTCGGTCATGAAGAAACTCCGGAAATGCGGAAGGAAATCATTGCATTCTTAGAGGAGTTTCTATGAGGCATGATAACTAATCCCCTAGCGTAAATGAAGGCTGACCTTCCAACAAATTCACAATAAGGTAAACACGCGGAGTTAACTAAATGAAAAGTCGAGTGTGGTTAATCGGCCTGATCCTGCTCGTGGTGGTCCTGGGATTCCTCAATACGGCTGTTGCGCTATGGGTGGACTGGCTTTGGTTCCAGGAATTGGGATACCCCATCCTGTTTACGAGGAGCCTGGTAGCCCAAATCGGGCTGTTCGTCCTTTCCGGTTTGATTGTCTTTCTACTGGTCTATTCAAGTGCACAAGCTGCCAGGCGCCTGGCGCGGCAACGCAGCCAGATTTACTACGAGAACATCATTGATCTTCCTCAGCTAGAAGGGGTGAGGCGCTTTATTAGATTGATCCTGCTGGGAGTCACGCTGTTCCTCGCCTATCTCGTCGCAGGCTGGGTGAGCGATGGCTGGCAGGAGTATTTAAAATTCACCCATTCCCTGCCCTTCAACATCCAGGACCCTCTGTTTCAACGGGACGTGGGCTTTTACATGTTCCAACTCCCCTTTTATCGCTTGCTCTGTCAATTCGGTTTTCTCACCCTGTTCTTAATGTTCCTGACCACCCTCCTCGTCTATTTGGTCGAAGGGGGTTTCTGGTTGACTCGGCGGGGACCTCGCCTGGCACGGTCGGCTCGGATTCACCTCTCTGTCATAGCCGCAATGTTCCTAGTTGTACTCAGTCTAAAATACCGGCTGGATATCTTTGATTTGCTCTTTTCCAACCGGGGGATTGTCTATGGAGCGAGCTACACGGACATCAAAGCAGAATTGCCGGCCCTATGGGCGCTGGTGGGAGCAAGTCTCGTTTCTGCCGTCCTGGTTTTCCTGAGTGCCTTCCGCCGGACATACAAGCTGGCCATCGGGGGCATTGCACTAATCATCCTCATTTCGATGGGAGGCAGAGGGATATACCCCGAATTCGTGCAACGGTTCGAAGTGGGTCCAAATGAAATTAGCAGGGAAAAACCCTATATCAAGCTGGGGATCCAGTTTACCCGGATGGCCTATGGGATTGACCAGGTTCAAGAAGAGGAGTTTCCTGCACGGGAGAACCTGAATCAGGAAGTTCTGAAAAGAAATGAGCTCACCCTGCAGAATATCCGGCTTTGGGACCACCGGCCTCTGCTCCGCACTTACGAACAGCTCCAAGTCATTCGTCCTTATTACGATTTCGTGGATGTCGACAATGATCGCTACATGATTGGCGGGAAATACCGCCAGGTGAGCCTTTCTCCTCGGGAAATCTCCTCCAGCAAACTGCCCAGCCGGATTTGGATCAATGAACATCTGACGTATACCCACGGATACGGGCTCTGTCTGGGACCCGTCAACCAGATTAGCCGGGAGGGCTTGCCCGAACTGATGATCAAAGACATTCCCCCCACGGCGAGCGAGAATATCAAGGTAACTCGCCCCCAGATATACTACGGCGAGATCACAGACTCTTACTGCTTTGTGAACTTCCGTCTTTTGTGGCCAAAGGATTCTATCCCCCTCTACATCATGTGACGTTGAGCAGTTCTGAGTGTCCGCTTTGGACCGCTTGATTGAC
>JBGOTQ010000174.1:0-14608 GCA_041476565.1 Terriglobia bacterium
AGAGCCCGGAACCTGAGCTCCGGCAAGCAGCGCTGGCTGGCCTCGCTAAATTAGGTGATGCGTCGGTCGTACCCCTGCTCGCTGAGTCAGCGGCGTCCCAGGAGGAAAGCGTTCGTGAAACGGCCCGATTAAGCCTCTACCATCTGCGAGGAGTTGACGTTGATGCTTCCATTCTTAGAAGTCTGGAAACAGCCCCTCCTCCGACTAAGGCCGAATTGATCCGTGCACTGGGCGAGCGCTCTGTGGAATCAGTTACCCAGACGCTATTTAAGACTGCCAAGGACCCCAGCCCTGAAATCCGGAGGGAATCGATGCGAGCCCTGAGAGAGTTGGCCGGGCCTCAGGATGTACCTGCTCTGCTGGAGATCCTGTCATCTGTCAAATCAGACCAGGAGCGCAGCGAGGCCGAGAGAGCTTTGACTGCAGCAATTCGAAAAGCTGAAAACTCGGATGTCTCTCCACTGCTGGCAGGCTATTCGGGAAGCAACGATGTCCCGTTTAGAGGTTTGCTTCTCCAGGTCCTCGGGAGTCTGGGAAACAACGATGGATTGCCCCTCTTGAAGAAGACATTGAAGGAAGACAACCCGGATTTGAAACGGTCGGCCATCCTGGCCCTCTCGGAATGGCCCAGCAGTGTGCCGGCTGACGAATTGCTGACGATCGCCCGTGAGGATTCCGGCCCGACCTATCAAATCCTGGCTTTACGAGGGTATATCAAATTGGTGACGCTGCCTGTAAAACGTCCCGAGCCTGAGACGATCAAACGACTGAACGAAGCAATGAACCTCGCCAAACGGCCTGAAGAAAAGCGCATGATCCTGGCGGCCTTGCCGCAGTTTCCGTGCCCTGAGGCAATCCAGTTGGCTGAAAGTGCAGGCCGCGACAACGCCCTCTCCAATGAGGCCAAGCTTGCCGTTACTCGAGTCAAAGAGGCACTAGCTCGAAAACAATAGATCTCGTCAATTCAACTCGAAGAGCTGTTCGAGTCAACATTCAAGGGGGAAAATGTCAGATGACTGTCAAACATAATTCATGGGGTTCCAAAACCGAGTTGGGGACGAAACCGGTTCGAATAAACCGATTCGCCTGTCGCGCACTCTTATGGGTCGCAGGCCTAATCACGATCTTCTTCAGCTATGCCAGTTGGGCGCAAGAACCCAGTATGAGTCCATTGCCAATTGTCCTTCCTAAGCCCATGTTTGAAGGCACGCCCGAAAATATAAAGGTACCGAACCTGGAAAAACCTAGAGGTAACAAGCCACGCGAGCCGTTCCTGGCGCCCGCCGGGGTTACTAACGTCGCTTTGCACAAGCCCGTGACAAGCACTGACAAAGAGCCCGTGATCGGGGAACTGGAAATGATCACCAATGGCGACAAGTCCGGAAGTGATGGCAGTTATGTTGAACTGGGACCTGCGTTGCAGAGCGTCACAATTGACCTCCAGGCCCGGCACGAAATATTCGCCCTCCTGGTCTGGCACTTTCACAAGCAAGCCAGGGTTTATCTTGATGTAATTGTCCAGGTGGCCGATGATCCGGATTTCATTTCCAATGTCCAAACTGTGTTTAACAACGACAATGACAATACAGCCGGCCTGGGTGCCGGAAAAGACTTGAACTACTTTGATACTTATGAAGGCAAGCTCATCGACGCCAAAGGGGTCATAGGACGCTATGTCAGGCTCTACAGTAACGGCAACAACGTCAATGACCTGAATCATTACGTGGAGGTCGAAGTCTGGGGCCGACCTGCAAAATGAAGCTTCGCCGGTATACGTTAGTGTTCGCCATTATTCTGGTAGCCGGCGGACTTCGATTCCCGCGGCTGGACCTCCGCCCCATGCATGCGGACGAGGCCATTCAAGCCGACAAATTTGGTACCCTGTTAGAAACCGGCCAATACCGATACGATCCTCAAAACTACCACGGGCCAACCTTGAATTACCTGACCTTGCCCTCGGCATGGCTTGCAGGGATCAACAATTACCGCGATCTCGACGAGAGAGTCCTCCGGCGCGTACCCGCGGTGCTGGGATTACTCCTGGTCCTGGTCCCATTTCTGTTGAAAGGTGCCTTCTCCTTTCCGGAAGCGGCTACGTGCGCCGCGCTGACAGCTGTCTCGCCGGCTATGTCGTATTACAGCCGCTATTACATCCATGAGATGCTCCTGACTTTCTTTGCTGCTGGACTCATTGCCTCTGGTTTCCTCTATTTCAATCGGCCCCGGCTTGTCTGGGCGGTTGCGGGGGGAATATCAGCCGGCTTGATGCTCGCCACCAAGGAGACGGCGTTCATTTCTATTGGATCGTTGTCAGCCGCCTTGATTCTGGCGATCCTATTCCAGGGCAGGCAACCGCACGTTGTTTTGCCTGTGGGGGGAACCGAGGCACCTTCAAACCCCCTGTATCCTGACTTGTCACGTGCTTTCGTTCTATTCCGCCATGGATTTGGTTTCTTACTGACAACCCTGGGGGTCGTGATCGTCCTCTTTAGCTCGTTTCTGAAGCACCCTGCTGGATTGACAGACTTCCTGGCAGCCTACTCAGTTTATTTTCAAAAGTCCGGCCACGATTCGTTTCACATTCACCCTTGGCACTACTACCTCGACCTCCTTTGGTTCTTTAAGGAGGCTCCAGGCTTTTTTTGGAGCGAGGCATTCATAATCATACTGGCAGCCCTGGGTGGATGGAGTATCCTTCGGGACAGAAAAGCCGATCCCCGCAGGGCCTTTTTGCTCCGGGTACTCTTGTTCTATACAGTCCTCATGACACTGGCTTACGCTGCAATTCCTTACAAGACACCTTGGTGCCTCATCGGATTCCTGCACGCAATGATTCTACTTGCGGGGGCCGGGGTTGTTGGCTTGCTCACATCCCTTTCGCGGAACAAGGCCGCGTGGTTGGCCGGTATGATTCTCATTGTTGGGGGCCTTCATCTTTTTTGCCAATCACTACTTGCGAACTTCATATATTACGCCAACCCCTCTAACCCCTATGTTTATGCACATACGAGTTCAGATGTTTTTACGATCAGGGACAAGCTGGAAGAGCTGGCAAAGACAAGTCCTGAAGGCCACAAGTTAGCGATACAAATCTATAGCCGAACGAATCTCTGGCCGCTGCCCTGGTATCTTCGCAACTTCCAACGAGTGGAATGGTGGACCGAAGTTCCTGACAAATCCCCAATTGCCCCAGTCGTTCTGGCCACTCCTGAAATGGAAGCGGCCTTGGTCCGAAAGCTTTATGAACTGCCGCCGCCCGGACAGAGGGAACTCTACTTGCATTTATTCAGTCGCTACCTCGAACTGCGCCCGTCGGTGGAAGTCCGTGGATTCATAGCCAAGAGCTTCTGGGACCGGGTAAGAAATGCCGGAGCAACCTGATGATGTGCCACAAGCAGAGATATATTGCCAGCCTCCTATTGATTGGCTGGTTGTCTCAAGGACCCGGTTTGACCACCTTCTTTGGCCAAGCGCAGCCCCCCAGTAGACCGTCCATAGATCTGGTTGATCCTTTCATGGGCGTAGACAATGGTGGTAACACCACACCCGCGGCAGGGGTCCCATTCGGTTTCGTTCGCATCTGTGCCGACACCCTGGACCCGCCCACCTCGGGCTACAACTCCAGTGCCGAAATTGTAGGATTCAGCCACACTCATGTCAGTGGAACCGGCGGGTCCAGCAAATACGGAAATTTCCTGGTGACTCCCATTATTGGCAAACTGCGTTTGTCTGAGCTCAGTTCTCAGAAGTCCGAGGAAAAGGCCTCTCCCGGATACTACATGGTGAAGCTGTCAAAATCGGGAATCAAGGCGGAACTGACTGCGACGCGGATGGCTGGAATACATCGTTACACTTTCCCGGCCGCTGCCCAAGCCCATCTTCTTATCGATGTGAGTTCCGTGATTAAGACCAGCGTCGAGCAATTGATCCAGCACCGTCAAAAACCCGTAGACTGCCTTGTAAGAATCATTGCGCCCAACCGGATTGAGGGGACGGGACACTTTGTGGGAGGTTGGAACCCGGCACCTTACACTCTTCACTTCTCGGCTGAGGTGGATCCGAAACCGATCGGATCGGGAACCTGGACAGAAGGGGCGATCGCTCCCCAATCGAAATCGGCCCATGGAGAACGGGTTGGATTTTATCTCACCTTTGAATCCGGAAAGCGAACCCGTGTCCACTTAAAGATAGGCATTTCCTTCATCAGCACTAAGAAGGCAGGCGCTAATCTGGACCAAGAGATCCCTGATTGGAATTTTGAGAGGATTCGGCTGAAGGCTGAGCGTCTGTGGACTGAGTCCCTCTCCCGGATTCAAGTCTATGGGGGAACTCATACCCAGCGACAGCTGTTCTACACGTGCCTGTTCAGGGCCCATTACATGCCGCATGACCTGACGGGTGAGAATACGTGGTGGACCTCTGATGAGCCCCATTACGAGGATTTCTATTGTCTCTGGGATACCTTTCGAACATTGAACCCCCTGTTGACGCTTGTGGAGCCGGAGCGGGAAAGGGATATGATTCGCTCCTTGGTCGACACCTATCTCCACACCGGATGGATGCCTGACGCACGGATTGCAGGAACTAACGGGATGACTCAAGGAGGATCAAATTCCGATGTTGTGCTTGCAGATGCTGCAATTAAAGGCCTACCCGGATTTGACTATGTCAAAGCCTATGGGGCGATGGTGAAAAATGCCGAGGTGGAATCCCCTCGCCCGCTGCACGAAGGCCGGGAACTAGGAGATTACCTCCGCCTGGGTTATATGAGCATGCCTGCAGTCAAAGTGAAGGACATGCCTGTTGCAAGCGCCATCGTTTCTCCCGATGACTATGAACAGCTGGGATACCAAGTTCTGAGGAATAGTCGCTCTGCCTCCAGGACGATGGAATATGCCTACAACGACTTCTGTGTGGCACAAATGGCCTGGGTGCTGGGACGGAAAGCAGACCACCAGAAGTACTTGCTACGATCCAGGAATTGGACAAATCTCTGGGATCCGGAAACCCGCTCCATTCGCCCTCGATTCGCCGATGGTCGTTGGCTGACTCCTTTCTCACCATCCCACAACTACCCGGATGAAGAGTATAACTTTTGGGATGCGCCCTTTTACGAGGGGAACGGATGGCAGTACACGACCTATGTACCCCACGACGTCCAGGGATTGATCAAACGGTTTGGGGGGCGTGAGAAGTTTGTGAACTGGCTGGACGAGCTCTTCGAAAAGGGAGTCTACAACCCCGGGAATGAACCCGACTTCCTGGCCCCCTATCTGTACATCCACGCGGGACGCCCTGACCGGACGGCTGATCGAGTCAGAGAGATCCTGTCCACTCGGTACACCACCGGAAGAGCAGGTCTGCCCGGAAATGACGATGCCGGGGCCATGTCCGCCTGGTATATCTGGGGGGCAATAGGCCTTTATCCGAACGCCGGCCAGGACTACTACTACATCGGCAGTCCACTATTTCCAAAAGTTACACTGTCCCTGGGCCAGGACAAGACCTTCACCATCGATGCGCAGGAGACCTCGTCTGGCAACCGCTACGTCCAGAGCGTGACCTTGAATGGCAGATCATTGACCCGCCCCTGGCTAAGACACTCTGAGATCGCTCGAGGAGGGCATTTAGTTTTGACGATGGGTCCCACTCCTTCCCCCTGGGGTCGTGAGAATCCACCCTTTTCCCTGCCGTTGGTTGAGAAGAATGGGGGGACCATCCGCTGAAGCCGCGGGAGTGGAATATTCGCGAGATACCAGGATGGCGCTGAAGAAGGTCTTTTACGAAAATGCGAGTTTTGGTAGCCACGACAAACTGCTTTTGGTTTGTCGTGGGCTTTTGACCGCATATGAGAAGCCCACGATGAATTCAAAGTACGAATTCATCGTGGCTACGCCTGCCATTTTCATCCGCGGTGGCGAACTTGAAAAGGTCATGGGGCACTTTCTATTAAATTCTGGCAGAAACCAATGATCCAGTTTTGTAACCGACGGAGATTTCTCGGCAGAGCCGCAGCGATACCGCTGGCTGTCAAAGCGATCGTGACCCCTGGCAAGGTTTCAATGGTTGATCAGCCCGCCCGGTGTGTCGTGCTGGATCCGAAGGGCGATCCAGTGCCGGCAGAACAACTGCAGCGTTTTCATATTTGCGATCTGCTTTCTCGTCCGATACCCATCAAGCCGGAGCTTGGCAGTGGACAAATCGTTTTTCAGCCGGCCCCGCAGCCTTTTCGAATCAGCCTGCCTCTCGCTGTGCCGGGGTTCGGACAGGTCTTCCTGTACGCAGATCATCACGGAGAGGGGCATACCAGATAATCGTTGTCTCAATCCGCCCCCTTGCTATTGAATTACGAATTTGCGGTGGACCGATTGGCGACAGTTCACAAGTTGCTTGAAGAATGCCAGCAAGCCGCACTTTCGCTCTCCCCAGAAACCAATGGCCGCATAGATGAAGCAGAACGACTCTTGAAGAAGGCTCAAACTTCCCCATCCGACCTGCGTGCTGTGGCCCAGTGGGCCATGGAGTCCTTGCGGGAATCTCTGTGGGTCGAGACTTGTTGGAAGTTGAGCGGGACATCGCCCGCTTTAAGGACTTCGGGAAACCCATACATTTGACTGAATTGGGAATTCCTTCTTCTTCTGAAGACATTCCGGGCGCGGAATGGTGGGGTGGAGGAGTGGGCGGGACCCGTATGGCCTGGCATGGGGATCAATTTACGGAAAAAATCCAGGCCGATTGGATCGAACAGCTGTACACTATTGCTTTCAGCAAACCTTACATTGTAGCCCTGACCAGGTGGGATTTTTCCGACCCGGCCTTTGTGCCACATGGCGGATTGCTGCGAAAGGACATGACGCCCAAGCAAGGCTATAAGCGGTTGTTAACCTTATTGTCCCAATGGCGCCAGTTAGCTTGATCCACATGGATCGAATGACCAGGAGGGAAACTGGATGATTGGACTGAACAATAAAGTCACTAGAATCTCAGGTTTTGTTTTATCAGGCCTCCTCTTTTTTTCTCTTTCTCTGGAAGCGGCGCAACTAGGAAAGAGACCGGCCAAAGACTATATTCCAAACCTGGAGAATCCCGGACGTGTCGGGAGATTGAAGCCCGATCAGGTTATTGCACTTCTGAACCTGAAGCGCGGAGATGTGGTAGCCGATGTCGGTGCTGGTTCCGGGGTGTTCACCCGCAGATTTGCACAGGCCGTTGGGCCTGAAGGAAAAGTCTACGCCGTGGATATCGACAGAGAACTCCTCAAGTACAATCGCGAGCAAATCGAAGAAGCCAAGTTGAATAACGTCGAATTCATCTTGGGTGAATACGACGACCCCAAGCTTCCTCCACAAGCCGTGGATCTGGCTTTTATTTGTGATGCGCTCCATCACATTGAGCATCGCCAGGTTTATCTAAGCCGGCTTCACTCCTGCCTGAAAGACAAGGGACGCTTAGCAATTATCGACTATAAAACCAACTGGCCGCCCGGCCACGAACCAATGGTATTCAGTATTGAGGACCTTTTAACCTGGACTCAAAAAGCGGGCTTCCAGAAAAGTCGTGAATTTGCCCTCATCTCTGATGCCTTCTTTATGATCTTTGTACCTGTCAAGTGAGCAATTAGCTGGGTGGTTGCGTGGCGCAACATGCGTCGTTGGTCGGCATCCATTTTCGTTATCGTTTAGTCCGAGTCCCTCCGCCCAACCCTCAGCCGCTGAAAGCTGACCGTTCATCTCCTCACTTGACACTCAGCGGAAGTTTTCCACGAGCATCAGGTCGGAGTCGGACTGGTCCCTCTGACTGTACAGTGCCCAGCGGCGGTCCGGAGAGACTGAGAGGCTCCAACAGTCCTGTTTCCCGAGCTCTGCGATGGTCTTAATCTTCCCCGTGGCAAAATCGAGAAATCGGATGCTATAGCCTGTGGCCGGATCGGGCCTGGGGATAAAGTAAATCCCGTCGTCCCTTACCACGTATGCAATAATATATGCAAGAGAATCAAGCACCTGGTCGGATTCTCCACGTTCGACCGCGACCCGCCACAAGCCCAGGTTCGAGGCATCAGTTCCACTTCCAGTGACGAAGATAGATTTACCGTCTGCGGACTCAATTGGGGCATAACCAGGCGCATTCTTCTTAACAAGCACTCCCGGCCCTCCCTCAGGCGGTACTTTTTGAATGGCTGATTCCATCGAATTGAAGTAAACCCAATGCCCATCATTCGACCAGCTTGGATTCTCTGATCCGGAGGAGAACGTCAGGCGCCGGGGTTTTCCTCCGCTGGCATTCACGACATAGACTTCAGGGTGCCCGTCAACATTTGAATCAAAAGTCAAACGACTGTTGTCCGGAGACCATTGCTCATCACCCGCCCACCCTCTGCCAAATTGGGTCAATTGGATGGCATTCAATCCATCCGCATCACAGACCCAAATCTCAAAACTGCCTGATCGGTCCGAAACGAAAGCAATCTTCTTTCCATCAGGAGAGTACCGTGCATGGGCATCAAAAAAGGTCGAAGAGATAAATCTGCTCGGCGGTTTCACTTTTCTCCCAGGAGAAGAGATTTCTATGCGCCAGATATTGTGATCGAAGCTCGAGCGAGTATAAGCCAGTCGGGAAGCACGAGGGGAAATCGCAGGCGAGTGAGCATCCTGTCCTAGAGACGCCAGCTTCTGTGGCTGGCTGGAACCGTGTACCGCTACTCTCCAGAGATTTCGTTCTGCTGAATATACCAGTGCACTCCCATCCGAAACCCAGGCCACTCCCGAGGCAGATAGGTTCTGGAATGTCAGACGGCGAGGTTCCCCAACCGGTTTGAGGTCAGGTGAGAGGTCCAACAGGTAGAGGTCGCTGCTAGCCCATGCGATCCACCGGCAAAACGCCAGAATGCGTCCATCCGGCGAGAAAGCAGGACAACTGTCTGCGGGGAAAGAATTCGGGGACGTCTTTGTTAGAACCTGTTTTTCCCCGGTTTCCATCATGAATAGGACCAAATGGGGATTGCTTCCGGGATTTCCCTTTTCGACCATTGCCAGTGCTCGGCCATCCGGAGACCAGGAGAGGAACGGACCTGTCTCGTTGGCACCTGCAAGAATACACTCCGTCAAGATCTGTTCCGGGCCGCCCAGAGGAGAGATCAAGATCACGGCATTCTTGCCCGCTCCAAGATCACGACAGAAGGCAATCTGACGTCCATCCGGAGACCAGGCAGGCCAGGTGTCGGCCGCCAGATTGGTGGTGAGACGTAAGCGGTGCTCTGAACCAATCAGTTTGACGTAGATATCCCAGTTGTCCTCTTTCTCTCCGTTCCAGGCAAAGGCCACCTGAGTGCCGTCCGGAGAAAAAGAAGCCCCCTCCTCCCAGCCCGGGTAGCTGGTGAGAGGTACCGGCGTCAGCGGAGTCTCCAGTGGCGGTGGAAATCGGGATTTCCAGATCAAGAGAATGACCGTGCTGAATACAAAGAGTCCCAGCAATCCCGCCAGCACTAGAATCCATTTCCGCTTTCCAGGAACGATGGCTTGCTCCGGCTGGCTTGGATGTGCCACATCCGCTGGTGGGGCTGGTTGTGTTTTTCTCTCCAGCTCATGCTGGAGACGCTTCAGATCGGCATCCAGGTGGGCTGCCGACTGGTAGCGCATCTCGCGGAACTTCTCCAAAGCCTTTTGGATGATCCGACGCAACTCCTCCGGGATCCCGGCCTGGGCTGTCGGAGGCCAAGTCGGCGTCTGATGCAAAATCGCATCAAAGATGGCCGAGGGTGTCTCTCCTGGAAACTGAGGTTTGCCGGTGACCATCTCGTAAAGAACCACTCCCAGGCTGAAGATGTCAGTGCGGTGGTCGACAGGTTGACCCAGCACCTGCTCCGGGCTCATGTAGCGGGCTGTCCCCATCACCATGCCCGGAAATGTCTGGCTGTCGGTGCTGGCAGCCACTGCTGCAGATTGAACTTCCCCCCGTGTGACCTTGGCTAACCCAAAGTCGAGCACTTTGACCTGCCTCGTGGGGGTGAGCATCAGGTTGGCCGGCTTGATATCCCGGTGAATGACCCCCTTCTGGCGGGCCGCCTCCAGGGCCTCGGTCACCTGGACGGCGATGTCGAGCATCTCTTCCGTCGCCAGCGGGCTTCCGGTAAGTCGGTCGGCCAGCGTCTGGCCTTCTACCAGCTCCATGGCGATCCAGTGAACTCCGTCCGATTCCCCGATTTCATAAATGGTGGCAATGTTGGGGTGATTCAGAGCTGACGCGGCTTTGGCTTCCCGGATAAAACGGCGCAAACGGTCGGCATCCGTGGCCACCTCGACGGGAAGGATCTTCAGAGCATCCATCCGGTCGAGCCGGGTATCCCGGGCTCGATAAACTTCACCCATTCCACCCTTGCCCAGCAGAGAAAGAATCTCGTAGGGGCCTAGCTTCATACCCACGAAGGAGTCGGTTCCCGTCCGAGCCAGCCCTTGTGCAGCCAGATCTAGGGCGGGAGTTTCCACGAAGCTGCCTGCCTTGTCATGCGCGACCAGCAAAGCTTCGACTTCTTCACGCAGTTCCACATCTCCCGCGCAAGCTTGTTCGAGGAACGTTTTGCGGTGGCCAGGTTCCTGGTCCAGCGCCTCTTCCAACAATTTGTCAATCTGTCTCCAACGTTCGGGGTCCATGCTTTTGGTGTTCCGCGATCAATCCAAGAATGTGTAGTCCCGGGACATCTTGCCGATACCTCCTCCCTTTTATCAGCTCCGTCAGGAGCATCCTGTTTGTAGAAAGCACCATCCCCCACCATTTCCCAGCTCCGTTAGGAGCGGCCTGTTCAGGGCAAGAACCCTTTCACATTTGGCGTTGTAGGTCGTTCCTGACGGAACTAGATTGGATTTTCTGTGCTTTGCCACAGACAGGACGCTCCTAACGGAGCTACGAGTAATCCCTTGCCGCAAAGTTCTACCAACAGGTCGCTCCTAACGGAGCTAGAATCCAATTCGCTCTTCTTCCTTCCGCAGAGAGGACGCTTTTCGCGAAGGTCAAATGCCATTCTCCGAGCTACCCCGCTCTTCATTAGCTCCGTAGGAGCATCCTGTTTGTAGAATGCACCATCCCTCACAATCTCCTAGCTCCGTTAGGAGCGCCCTGAAGAAACCTCCCAGGCTTCTCATTCAAATCCGAAAATGAATCGCTCGTCGTATTCCACCCCGAATCTCTTCAGAAACCCCAGGTATTCATCCTTGAAGCTGGTCCTGGCATGATGCCTTTCCTGGTTTTGAATGTACTTGATCACCTGATTCACTTGCGACTTTGAATACGAAAACGCCCCGAATCCCTCCTGCCAGTGGAATCGCCCTCGAATCCATTTCTTGTCATTGATGAGATTGGAGGTGGCTGTCTTTACGTCACGAACCAAATCAGAGAGCGAGACATCCGGAGTTATCCCAATCAGAATGTGGGTATGATCGGGCATGCAGTGGATAGCCAGGACCTTCTGATTCCGGCACGCCAAGATCCCTGTCATGTATTTCTGAATCTCCTCTTTATGCCCCGCCTGGATAAGGTTCTGCCGCCCTTCTACGGCAAAAACGATCTGGATGTATATCTGGGCATAGGTGTTGGCCATGGAATCCGTCCTGGATGTTATAAACAGTTCGCTCCTACGGAGCTAAGATTGAACAAATCGCGATTTCTTCTACCAACAGGACGCTCCTGGCGGAGCTGCAAACAATCTTAGGTTCTGACGTTCTACAAACAGGATGCTCCTACGGAGTTAAATGAAATTCAGTTCACGCTTCGACTACCGACAGGACGCTCCTAGCGGAGCTGAATTTAAACATTGCCTTGTTTTTCCCAAGAGCAGGCCGGACCTCGCGAGAGTGAAACTGATTTGATGTTGCTGTTCGACATCCAGCTCGGTCCTGATGGAGCCCCAATGCGCCGCCCCCGTTTTAAAAGTAAAACTTCAAGGCCAACTGGATCTCCCGGGCTCCGCCATTGCTGCCCCCTCCGCAGGTGCTTTGAACCTGGCCGAAACTGCCGCTGTTCAACGTCGTGTCCGGGCCACAGAAAATGGGGGTGTTGAAGGCGTTAAAGAACTCGGCCCGGAACTGAATCGACATCCCCTCCCGGACTGCACCGAGCGGGAAGTTCTTAAACAGTGAAAGGTTGGCACTCTTGATCCCCGGAGTCCGGAGCGAACTGACCACGCGTGGGGCGGTCCCCAAAGCATAGGGCGCCGGTGTGACTACGACCTCAGGATTGGCAAAATACTGGTCCATCCAATTGGCGCCGTTGTTCTTCAACAAGGTGCCCGTCAGGCTGGGCCGTTGACCATAAGTCGGCAGAGGGGTGCCCCTGTTAAGAAATAACCCCAACGGGAATCCCTGGGAGAACCTCCAGATCCCGTTGGTCTGCCAGCCGCCCAGGACGCTATTGAGCACGGCATTCCAGTTGGCGCCGACTGCCTTGCCGCGCCCGAAGGGAAGCTGATACACATAACCGATGGTCAGAACCTGCGGAATATCGAACTGGGAGAGCGACCGCTCCAGGTAGTGCTTATTGGGATCCTGGAGACTGGTCCAACCTCCCAGCCAAGAAGCAGTTGACTCCTGAGAGACCGAAGCGTCGTCAATCGACTTGCTGAAGGTGTAATTGGCCAGAAACTGGAGCCCGTGCGACATCCGTTTTTCAACGTGCAATTGGAAGGCATGGTAAATGGAGTTGGCCCATGGAGAATTAAGCGCATAGAAGCCGGTGAACTGCGGGTAGGGAAGCATGAGCTGGTACCGGCTCACCTCCGGGCCCCCCAGCGAGGCAGTATCGGGGACCTTACCGTAAAATGGATTGGGGACCATCTCCTGCAAAGCAGTAATCTGGTCCAGACTGTAACTTTCGATCTCGGGTCCCAGGTAGTTGAAGTCTCCAGCTCCCCCGAAGTTCAGGTGGGTTCCTTTCTTCCCCACATAGTTGGCATCCAACAGGATCTGGCCAGGCAGTTCATGCTGGAACCCGAAGCTCCAGGTCTGCTCGTAAGGGATGGAGGTCCGGTACCTGACTGAGGAGCCAACAAAGCTCCCCACCTGCGTCAGTGCCCCCTTTGAGTATCCTGTTGGGAGATCGACTCCACTTGGCCAGGGGTTACTCAGACGTCCCCAGGGGGTGGCTCCATCATTCTGGTAGGTAGTCATCAACCACGTGACAGCATCAAAACCCGTGAAACCACCCGCTCCGGTTCCCGCGGCACTGCTGAGGGGAACCGAATAGAAGAGTCCATACCCGCCCCTTATCACTGTCTTCTCCTTCAGCTTGTAGGCAAAGCCGAAGCGTGGTCCCCAGTTGTTATTATCCCAACCGTAGTTGTGGCGGTTGTTGTTGTCGACAAAACTCAGGCCTCCCATCAAGTTGGGAAGCTCCGGGACCTCGAGGGGGGACTTGACAGTCGGGTCCAGGTAGTTCATCCGGTTGTACCTCTCGGTGCGCGGAGTGTCGAGGTCGTAACGCAATCCCAGGTTCAACGTCAACTTGTCGTTGACCCGCCAGTTGTCCTGGGCGTAACCGGCAACCCGGAAACTGGTGGTGCTCGGCCAGGCAGGGATTTCATATGCTCCCCATCCCCCGCCCTGGCCGACCAAAAAGCTGGCCATGGAGTCACCGCCCCCTTCCGCGGGTTTTTCGGAGGTCCCGTTAAAGTAATAGTGAAAGAGTCCAGCCGGGCAACAAGGCTGCACGAAGTTGTTCTGGTGAACGCGAAATTCTCCACCGAACTTAAGGTCGTGACGCCCCTTTATCTGGCTAAAATTACCGATGGTATGCCAGGTCTGAGGCGCCTCCCGAATGATACCCCAGGGTGCTGACCCGATGGTTTGTCCCCCTCCTGCGGCCATGTAATCGCTAACAAAAACGGCCGGATAGGCTGCGATTCCAGACGTCTCGATGTTGGAAGGCATGCCCAACAGCTCTGAGGCCGTCTGATTGATCGCCGCCATGAGGTCCATGCTGTCGCTTAAGAGTCGCGAGAACCCGAAGGACACCGTCAACAAAGCGCTCGGATTGAAAGTCCGGGTGTAGCTCAAAGCAAACAAGTTGGCGTGGCCAATTGATCCCCCGTTGCTGGCCGCATCCAGAACATTCCCGAAGGCGTTTGCCCCTGCTCCCCAATTGTAGCCCTGCGAGAACTTGCCGCTGAGCCGGTCTTTGTCATTCATGTTGTAATCGATCTTGATGTCATACTGATCGTTATAGCTGTGCCCGGACCCGCCGCTCAACCAGTTGCTGTAACGGTTGTAATTCGGCGAACTGGCGGGAACTGTGGGATCGGGGAAGTACTGCATCATCTTGGAAGCCACCGGGTCAATCAGGTTCCCGGCTCGGATGGGAAGCTCACCGGCTGTGCCAATCAGCTTAGGGTTGCCGGGGCTCACGTAGGTTGCCAGGTTGTTAAAGGGGATAAACCCGCTGCGAACCGCTCCGCCCAACTTGGGATCATACACTCCGGTGTAGGGGTCCCAGAGCTGTCCTGCCGGGTCCGCGCACTGGCCAGCCGAACCGAATCCCGCTCCGCACAATTCGCCGAAATCCCCCCTCTTCATGGCCGGGCTGGGAACACCCGCGGTAAAGGATTGTGCATAAACGTCGCGGACTC
>JBGOTQ010000175.1:0-14558 GCA_041476565.1 Terriglobia bacterium
ATGGTAACGATGTAAACGAAATGGGTAACATTCTTGCCAAAAGAGTCAAAGCGGCGTCAAGCCGCCGCACTCCAAGGCCGCACTCCAAATCGTCGCCATCACTCTGGCACAGAATCGTGACATCCGGGGTCATTTCCGAGAAAAAATCTTTTGGGCCTCCTCCTTCACCCTTTGTTTTAGAGATTCCGGTTTGAGAACTTGAACCCCGGCGCCGAAATGTAAAATCCAGCCCAACAGTTCCCGCGTGTCGCCCACCTCAAGGGTCAGCTTCAAACGGCCACCTTGGAGCGGAGTGAGCTTCTGGCTGGTATGCCAGACCTGGTTTTTCGCCCAAGCAGCTGAAGGACGGTCGAACAGCAGTTCTACTTGGACAGGCTTGCCTCGCATGGCAATGAGGGCATCTCGCACGTACGCCTCCAGGTCAAAGCCGAGCGGCATTTCACAGGGCCGTGAAGTAATTGACAAGGAACGAATCCGGTCGACGGCAAACATGCGGACATCGCGGCGGCGGTGACAGTAGCCAATTAAGTACAACGCCGCGCCTGCATACCAGAGCCGGTAAGGGTCCACGTCTCGCCGGGTCGTGGTGTCGCGGGAGGCAGAGTAATACCGCATCTGGACTGCCGAAGGGGACACTGGAGCTAAGATTTGATTGAGTCAAGCCGAAAGAAAAGTGGGGCCTGGGGGGAAAGCACCGTAGATCTAAACTTGTTGAGAACCCCAGCCATCCACATCATCGCCGGGTCAGGAATGAAAGTTGGTTGGTACGCTCGATCAGCTCGCCTCGATCCATCTCACGATACTTTTTAGGTAGCAGGCTTTTGCTGGTGCACTCCAAAACGGCCACCAAGTTCTGTAATTCGATTTCGGTGGGATAAGAAGGAGGTACAAAATCCTCGATGGCCCACTTTAAATCATCGATGTCCACGGCGGCCTCGTTCTCCAGGGCGCTCTTCATGCGGGCACGTGTCAGCACGGCCTCAATATCGGCGCCGGATAGCTGGTTACAACGCTCCAGGAAAAACTTCTCGGCTTCGACAGACTGAATCTGGGTGCCGGTCTTCTTTTGCATGGCGCGCAGCATCGCCAGGCGCTCCTCATCCGTATCAGGATAGAACAGAGCAATATGCTCCTCGGCACGCCCCTGGCGTTTCAGGTCAACGGGGAGGAGGTCCGGACGGCAGGTCAGCAGAAACCAAATCACCTTTCCCCGATACTCTGTATTGCCCATGAACTGGGCGATCTGGGCAAAGACGCGATTGCCGACGCCGCTATCCCCGGACGTGGATCGGTCTCCCAGTTGCGCATCCGCTTCATCGACAATGACGGCAATGGGACTCATGGCCTTCAGCAAGTTCAGGACCCGCTCCAGATTGCCTTCGGTGACTCCCTGCCACATGCTGCGAAAATTCTTCAGACTCACCGCAGGGATGCCCACCTCTCCGGCAAAACAGGTCGTCAAGAAGGTTTTCCCGGTCCCAACCGGCCCGCAGATCACGTAACCCATGGGCAATACATCGGTTTTTCCGGCACGCAGTGCCGCCGCCGCATCCTGGAGCTTCTTCTTGGCCTTTTCAAGACCCGCCACCATGGAGAGATCGAAGCGGCTCTGAATAAATTCCAGTAGACCTCCCGATTCTGCTTCGATCAGCTCTTTCTTGCGCTGGGTCAGGAACTTGATCGTCAGCGGCAGGCGGTTTTGGACCGAGTGAGAGATGAGGCTTTGCAGTTGAATGCGTTTCAGTCCGGCTGTCAATTTCGCCAGCACTGTCTCACCCACATCAGATCCGGGCGGAAGCGGAGTGGTCTTCAAGTGGAGGCGGATGAATTCGAGCCGGTCACTTTCATCCGGCAAGGGCACGGCAATGGAGGCTACCCCGGGATTTTGAACAATTCCCTGGTTCAATTCGGTGCGGTTTTCAGTAACCAGGCAGATCGTGACATCAGCTTTCAAAAAAACCGTGTTTTGAGCCCAGCGCTTCAAGATCACCAGAGCGTTGCGGTCCTCGGCCGGCATTCCCGAAACATCTCCCGCCGGAACGATCGTTTCAGCATAATCGATGATCAGAGCGATCTTTTTGCCCTCCATAATGCGAAGGCGTAGATAGTTGTCTAACAGGTTGAGAACACCATCAGGGTTGCGCGGCAAGCCCTGAGCGTAATCGGTCCCGTGGAAGCTGTCGTAGCCTTTCAGTGCCCTCTGAAAGTCGGCCTGCATGTCGGGGTGGGCAAAGGACAAGCCGCCGCCCCGGTCATAGGTCAGGATCAAATCGCGCCCGCCGAACAGGGCTTGCTGAAGAAAGGAATGAATGGAGAGGAACTCCAGGGTGTCCCCACCCCTCCAGGGCACCAGATCACGCACGTTCCCATGGACGACAAACAAGGCAAAGGCGCCTGAGTAGTAACTTTCGGAGAGTTGTCTAGCCCAGGCGGGCAGTGAATTGAGAAGATCGGGTGACTGTGGGCTCATGGTTATCTTTGTGAACTCCTCAAACCTGACGGTGAACGAGTCTCTCCCCCGGCAGTTAGCGAGTCCGAAGGAAGTAACCCCAAGCCAGCCAATTCGGGCGTCGCAAGCCCAAAAATTGCTTCTACTTCACGGACGGTCTCCTCAGTCTGCTGCACATCCTGCATCAGGCTGTCGAGCTGCCCGCTCACTTCCTGCGGATCTTGAACGGTAACAGACTGGTCACGGATTAGAGCCAGCACATCTTCTATCGCTTTGCACTGGGCGTCAATCACCTGGCGGTTCTCGCGGATCTTTTCAAACTTCCCCAGGCGCTTGTTCAAAATTTCGATCCGCTTTCGATTGATTTCCTGCACCTTGGGTCCCTCGACTTCCGCCTGGAGGTTTTTCTGCAACAGGTCCACGTCACGTTGAATCTGGGAGGGATCCGTATCAGCCAGGTACTCTGCATGCTGTTGAGAGGAACTATTCAGGCGCAGGTAGGCCAGCAGCAATCCCTGGAGCCGTTCCTCGATTTGACCCAGGAAAATCTGAGAGGCTGAGGAAAGGCGCTCGTAGTTGCTTCGGATCTCACGGCAGCGGGCCTCCAGCTCAATATACCGTTTGCGCCTTTCGGGGACCAATTCGTTAAACAAACCAGAAAGTCGCCGTTCGCGCTGGCGCTTTTCCTCGGCGTACTTCCAGGAACGCACTAAGCGCCGAAACCGACTGCTTTGCGGCGCCAAGCTTAGATAGATGAGCTCCACTCCCGCAGCCATGACCAGGGGGAGGCCAGTGCCGGAGATCAACGCGAAGAGGGCTGCCCCGCCCAACCCAATCCAGTTGTACTGCCAGTGCAAGGCTTCCCTGACGTAGTCGATTTTGTCGAACCCCAGGCTCTCTACGGAGTGTTCCACCGCGCCACGCAGTGTCGAACCGAGCTTCCCTTCAACTAACTGCTGGGAATTCTTTTCCTCTGACATCAGATGCTTACCCTAACTTGACCTGGACCCGGCGCGCGTCGCAAACAGCCCAGGATATAGTGAACCAGATCCTGGAACTCTTTGGCCTGTTTCACCGCCAGGTCGCGCGGGCGGGAGAAAGGGACAGGAACATCCTCCACGATAGTGCCCGGCCGGGGGCTGACAACAAAGAGACGGTCAGCCAGGTAGATGGCCTCTTCGACGTCGTGGGTCACAAACAAGATGGTGCTGGCGCTTTCTTCCCAAATGCGCAGCAACAACTGTTGCATGTCGCTCCTGGTCTGGGCATCCAGGGCGCCAAACGGTTCGTCCATCAGAATGACTTCCGGGCGGACGGCCAGAGTTCGCGCAATCGCCACGCGCTGCTGCATTCCGCCTGAGAGTGTGTCCGGGTAAACCTTTTCGAACCCGGACAACCCCACCGCCTGGACGAGCTTCGCCACAGTTTGTTCACGCTCCGCAGCGGGAGTTCCATTCAGTTTAAGACCATAGGCGATGTTGTCAGCCACCGTGAGCCAGGGGAAGGAAGTGTACTTCTGAAAGACCATACCGCGGTCGCGCCCTGGCGCGGAGACCGGCTTTCCATTGACCAGCACTTCGCCGCTGGTGGGGGAGTCCAGGCCAGCCACGCAGCGCAGGATAGTGGACTTGCCGCACCCGGAGGGTCCCAGTAGAACGCGAAACTCCCCCACGTCACGCCCTTCGGCGGAATACAGATCTTCCACCTCCAGGTTGACGTCCCGAAGGGCTTCAATTCTGTCGCCCTGCGGGCTGAGGAACACTCGACCGACATGGCGAAGCGATATCTTGATCTTACTTGCCATGTGCGCCTGCCTTGCCAGTCACACTTGCTCCAACGGCCGCCGCCGCTTCGCTGGAAGGGCGGGACGGATTCCTCCAGGGAAAGAGACGGTGATCCAGATAGGTGAGGAGCCAGCGGAAGAGGAAGGCTGCCACACCAATGGCGATAATCCCCGCGTAGACTCTCTCAAAATCCAGAACTTTCCGTGCTGACTCTACCATGTAACCCACACCTTTGCGGGCGTTCACCATTTCGGCCAGAATCACATAGGTCCAGCCAATGTCGTACAAAATGCGAAAGGATCCGAAGATCGAAGGAAACGAAGCGCGGAACATCAGCCACAGGACATGGCGACGCTTGGCCCCCAGGGTATACGCCGTCTCCAGCAGGATATTGTCCACCCGGCTGACTTCCTCAACCACGACTGCCAGGAGGTAAAAGAACATGCCGAACCAGAGGAAGGCGACCTTCATCAATTCTTCCATGCCAAAAAGTGCAATGAAGGCCGGCAGGAAAGCCGTGATGGGCATGGACCGCATCGGGGCAGCGACCGGATTCACCAGATTGTGAACCCAAGGGAAACTGGCCATCAACAGCCCCAGGGGAATGGCCACCGCAGCCGACCAGATGAAGGCCTGAGCAATGCGCCACCAACTTTGCAGCACATTGCCCAGCAGGTCGTAATCAACCCATAACCGCACCAGTGCCTTGAGAACTCCCGAAGGTCGGGGGAGCGAGAACGGAGGCAGAATGTCCCAGAACGTGAGGCCGACCCAGACCGCCAACACGACCCCCCAGCTCAACAGGCTTAACAAAAGCATGGTGCGGTGGGAGATCGGTCGACGAATGGCGAACAGTTGGTGCATCCTTATAATAAATATTCCTCAGGCTCCGGACTAACACATCATCCGCGGACGAAAAGGCCATCCAACCCGCGGAGTAGGCGAATGAAAATGGGCCATGCACCAATTGGTGCGCCACCACGGATGAAACTGGCAGGGGCAGCCACGGTGAGCGTATTGGCGACAGCAGTCGCCGCGAACCGTGGGCTTTCTTCCTGACAACCAAAAGCCCACGCCTCCCGGAAAAATCGCTCGGCGTGGCTACCAAAACTCGATTTTCATGAAAGCCTTCCATGCTGCCCTTCGACGGTACAGCAAGGGGAAGCTTTCGGTTTATTCTCTCTCCCCTACTGTGCCGGATTGGCGTAAACCTTGATGTCGGTACGTCGATTTTTCTCCCGTCCGTCCGGGGTCGCATTGTTGTCGACGGGTTTGTCCGATCCATTGCCAAAAGTCCGCATACGACTGGCAGGATACTTATATTTCTCCATCAGATACTGTTTTACCGTTTCGGCACGATCCTTGGAGAGCTGTATGTTCAAGGCACGTGAACCGGTTGAATCGGTGTTCCCTTCAATGTCCACGACCGTGTTCTCATAAGCTCGCATAAAGCTGGCGATTTCATCAACGACCGCTCGGGAATCCAGTCCCATTTTGGCTGAGTTAGGCTCGAAGTAGATAGACCGGCGCTGTGTCGCAATCGGGGTTGTCCCTTTGGCCGGTGCCTTGTATTCAATGGGCGCTTCTGATGAGGTCGATGAAAACTGACCCTTGAGCGCAGTAAGGTATCGTCTGTCGACTGTCGCCCCCGGCTCGGCCCGGTGCTTGATCAACCGCTCCTCCCGGTACATCTCCTGGGCCATTTGGAAGATGTTCTCGTAATCGGAAGCCGCACCGGAAGCCCCGAAGAATGCCAGGTTGTCGGCATAGTCAGCCAGTTTCACTCCTTCCAGCATGGCCTTGGCCAAATCCGTAGGGATATTGAAGTCTTTGATGGTTCCGATCAAGGTGTAGGCGCGGGCCGGTTGAGACTTGATGAATTCCACTCCTTGCAGCCAGCCTTCAGAAAATTTGGTCAAGGCCTGTGGGGAACGGAGGGCAAACCGATCACTCACCACCAGGATATCAGCTATGAGCCTGTTAGCCACTCGCGTGTCGTAGATTTTCTTGGCCCCGGCCCGCTTCGAAACGGCATCACTCATGTCCGGGTCCCAGGCCACGGCGGCATCCACCTTTTGCTGTGCAAACAGGGTGGCGGGTTCGATGCCGTCTTTGGTATGGACGGCTTTAGAAAAAATCTCATTTCGTTGCTCGGTGGTCAGGCCTGAGCTCTTCAAACCGTTCCAAAGCAGGAAGTGAGAGGGAGTATAGGGGGCAAAAGCGATCGTCTTGCCGGAGAGGTCCTCAATGCTGTTGATCCCCTGGCGTCCAATGACCCCATCGGCACCGCGTGACCAGTCCACCATCAAGAAAGCCCGAGCGCCGAAGTTCTTGTCTTGAAACTGAGCGTAATCCTTGGCCCAAACATCGACTGTGGTTAGCATGACATCGACGTTTCCGGTAGCCAACGCGGCCGCGCCATCCGTCCAGTCGTCGATGATCTTGAAGGACACTTTCAAGCCTTTGTTGGCATAAATAGACCCGGCAGCGGTGTCCAGGCCCCCATTGGCAACCAGCCCTCCGACGCAACCCACCCAGATGTTGACACGGACCCGGACTTCATTGGTTTCAGCTTCACCGGTTGCTGGCAGTGGCTTGGAGGTATCCACCGGTGCAGTGGAGGGGCTCGAAGTGCCAGAAGGCGAGCCGGTCCACTTACCCAGATCCACGATCCCATATCTGTATAAACTGTAACCCACCAGGGCCAGCCCGATTAGAAAGATTAAGATCCAACCACCCTTTTCAATTTTGATAGCCATGGCTTATCTCCACTCAACAGATTAAGAAAGCTTCTGAGCCTCTTTCCCACCAATGGTCTTCTCAACTGGTGCACTTGAGGGCTCTGGAGCCAGGATCCCCATTTCAACCTTGAATTGCTTCACCAGTTCATTGGCCCGCAATTTCTCAGCCTCCTCTTCGATCTTAATCCGCTGCTGGTCCACGTTGCCCAGAGCCATATCCATGCGGGCCTCGTTGACTGCGGTCATTTCTTCAATCTTGCGGACCATTTCATCGTGGGTCTGGCTGATGCCGGCCACCTCGAACTGTTCCATGGCGTCAGCAACCTTCTTTTGCCACTGGGCACGCCGATAGTCGCGGATCGCATTCATGGCTTCCTGGGTCTTTCGTTCTTTCTCCCGCAGGAAGGCCTGCTTGACAGCCAGGGCCTTCTCAAAGGCAGCCCGGGCAGTGGCCAACTGGCCTTGGGTACGCGCCAGGGCACCGCGGAGCTGCTCCAATCGCACAGCAAAACTGCCGGCCAGGTCGTCCCGCCCTGCCTGGATGGCCGCTTTAACTTTAGCCGTCAGATCACCAAGGTCATACTTGTACTTGGTCTCTTCTTTCTCCAGTAAGCTGACGTTGGCCTTGACCATCGCAATGCTCTCGTTCATCCGGGGCACCTGATCATTCATGTCGCGGATATTTTGCTCCAGGATGATTTCAGGGTTTTCTGCCATAGAAATAAAAAAGCCGAAAAACGAGCGCACCATGCGTGACAGTCGTCTCCACATATTGCCTCCTTGGCAAACGGATGGTTTGGTAGTTAAGGTTCCTTGGGGGACCGGGTTGAGAGCGGCACGGCTGGTGCACCGCCAGTGGTAATCGGATTTTCAGCCGTAAAATAGGAGACAGCGTCCGCGATCTTCTTTTCTTCCTGCTGCTTTTGGAGTCTCCAACCGAAGAAGCGTTCTTTCTCTTTGGCCAGTTCGTCGCTATTCTTCTGGATGCGCGTGCGGTATTCTGAAACGAGCCGTTCCATCTCCTGTTCCAGCTGACGGTTTTCTTCGGTCTTGTGCTTCTCCAGGTCTTCGAGCGACTTCTGGAGCACTCGTTCGTAAGTGTCCAGGGCTCGGTCCCGGCGCACAGCATCTCCGATAACCTCCTCGATCTTCACCCCGGCTGCCTCCAGGGCCAGAAGAATTGAGCTCCGCTTGACTTCCGCGGGCAGATTGCGAATGAGTTCACTTTGAAGCATGTCGATAATCTTGAGGACCGTGTATCCGTGGGAAGGTTGCGGGACTTCAGCAGCCTTGTAGATTTCGGCGAAAGAGTTGGGATCATTGACTGGGGAGGTAAACTTGGTCTCTACTGCTACTGAGGACGCAATCTCGGCAACAGTCTGGGCAGCGGAGGAACCGGGCTGGCCTAATCCGGAACCCGGAGACCCGCCTGGGGTATCGGAGCTGGAAACATCCGTCGAGTCGGATGAGATAATATAGTTATACCACTTCTTGCTCATCTGTACCTCCGCACTTCATGCAAACCAGCCGGGCGGTCGGCGGCCCAACCGAAGCCAAGAAGGCAAGACACACCTCTTCGCCGCCTTCACAACCGGCGACGCAGGTATTCCAACATGGGTGTATGGGAAAGTCAAGAGGTGAGCGAAGCCCAAACCCAAAAACCACCGCCCCCCTTGGCGTTGGCTGGGGGGGTCACATGAGAAGGCTTCGCTCTTGAAGCCCTTGTGCTGGGCTATCTGGAATCGTATCGACTATTTCAAACCGTGACTCTGGTCACACTGAAACTGCTTCACCAGTTCGTCGACCTGCAACTTGTTCTTATCTTTTGCCAAATCATCACCTTCAATGTCCTTGGCCACCACGAAGTCAGGTCGAGACTTGGGGGACCCTACCAATTCATTCAGGTAATCATTCAACTCAGCCAGCATAGCCATAACTTTATAAAGTTTCTGCGTGTTAATATCCTGAAACTGAAGGGCACTCATCGTGGTGTACAAGCAATCCAGCACCTGTTGCAGTTTCGTTTCCGCAGTTCCCAGTTCACCCAAATCTCTAGAGGTCTTAGTCTTGTTTAAGATACAAAGAACATCGTCGACGCCGGCAATGCAACGTTCCAAGCCTGCCAGGGTCTCTGTCGCTCCCTCCTCCGCCAGCCGTGTTATGCTGTCCAATTGCCCAATCACTTTTCCGTTTTCCATATGATTGTTTCAGCTCCTCGCAGATCACTGCCGGGGCAACCCGGTTAATTGGATGGATGATGGAAGGATAGAAAGGATCTTCTCTTTGAGCGTCTCGGGGGTAAAGGGCTTGACGATATAGTTGTTCACGCCAGCCCTTAATGCCTCGAGAACTTCTTCTTTGGATGAGTTGGTTGTGATCATGATGATCGGCGTCTTTTTCAGGTTGTCGTGACTTCGAACCTTTTGAACAAACTCCAACCCTGAAACCTCCGGCATATTCCAATCTGTAAGAATCAGGTCCGCACCCACCTGGGTGAGCGTTTCGAAAGCTTTTTTCCCGTTCTCGGCCTCGACAATCTCCTTGAACCCCAGCCGGTGCAGACAGTTGATGATGATCCTCCGTGTGGTCATAGAATCGTCCACAACCATTATTTTCATCCGGGATTTTCCTCTTCATTCAACATAACTGTCAGTTCATTTTCATCGGCTATCCTCTGCAGTGGGTTTAGGCAAAATCACCTGCACGGTCCAAAGGATCAAAGAAATGGCTTAGAGGGAGAAAGAGGCTCACAGAAACACTTAAGTATTTCAGACACTTGCAGGTAACTCTCCTTAATACAATAAAGTTTTTTGAAGAATGAAACGACAACAGAATTGATATGTATCGAAGTACAGCAAGGAACATTATTGATGAGAAAGAGAAAGGAGACTGCCCCCGGGATGTTGCCTGCCGATTCCGACCGTGATTTGATCGTCAGCTTCGTGACCGAATCACGAGAATACCTGCAGAGCGCCGAAGCTTCCTTGCTCTCCTTGGAGACGGACCCTAGTAACCCTGAAGCTGTTAACACCGTTTTCCGCGCATTTCATACCATCAAAGGCACTTCTGGATTTCTCGGGCTGACACTCATTCAAGAGCTGGCTCATCGGGCCGAATCCCTGCTGAGCCGGATACGGGACCGCAAGATCCGCTGTACCGGAGGATACGCCGACCTGGCCCTGCGCTCGGCCGACGAGCTCAATGAATTGATTCAGTCGGTGCAAAATGCTCTGGGTGGAGAATCCATCTCGAAGCCCGCCGGCTACGACGAGTTGATGAGGGTATTGGCTGATCCTGAAGCTGCTGGAATCAGTGATGATCCCAGTGAGGCCTCTGTGCCTCATTTGCGGGTGGGAGACATCCTGGTGGCGGCTGGGAAAGTCAGTCGCGAGGAAGTCGAGAGTGTGGCGGCTTCTCAAGGCCGGCACAAGATCGGAGAAGCTCTGCTCAAGTCGCAAGTGAGCTCTGTGACCGATCTGGCCGAGGCCCTCAGAACCCAACGCCGCTTGGATGGCGCCGACCTCACCGCCGATTCAACGGTACGGGTCCGCACTGACCGGCTGGATCGCTTAATCGACATGGTCGGCGAGCTGGTCATCGCCCAATCCATGGTAGCTCAAGATGAGACCCTCCTGAAAGGTAACCACCACGGCTTGTTGCGCAAAATCGCTCACGCCGGCAAGATAGTCCGCGAGCTGCAAGACCTCAGTATGTCCATGCGCATGGTGCCGTTGAAGGCCACCTTCCAGAAGATGGCACGGCTCGTGCGTGACCTGGCCCACAAGAGTGGCAAGGTGGTGGAATTCCATACTCAAGGCGAAGACACGGAAATCGACCGCAACATGGTTGACTTCATCGGCGATCCTCTGGTGCACATGATCCGCAATGCCATCGATCACGGAATAGAAGCGCCCGAAGTACGCGAGGGCCATGGCAAGTCCAGGACTGGGACGGTGCGGCTGTCGGCCTACCATGCCGACGGCAACATTGTTTTCGAACTGGCTGACGACGGCCAGGGACTGGACCGGAACAAGATTCTGAAGAAAGCCCTGGAGAAGGGCTTGCTCAGCTCTGAGAAGGCTTTGCCTGACAGCGAGATCTTGGCCTTGATTTTTGCTCCCGGCTTTTCCACCGCCGACCAGATCACCGATGTTTCCGGCCGAGGCGTGGGAATGGATGTGGTCCGCCGTAACGTCGAGGCCTTGCGCGGTCGCATTGACATAGCCTCTCTAACAGGACAGGGCAGTACCTTCACTATCCGCCTCCCCATGACCTTAGCCATCACCGATGGCATGCTGGTTCGTGTGGGCCAGGAACGCTAAATTATCTCCACCGTCAACATCCACTTGAGTTTCCGTCCCGAGGTTTCCGCCTTGTCCACCATTGCCAGGTGCGGCGAGATGATCACGTTGTGGGGCGAGATAATGCCCGTGTTCCGGCTGCGCCGTTTGTTTCAGGTCGCTGGCGCCATGGAAGATCTGACTCGATGATTGTGGCGGAGAAGGAGAAGGCGGGCATGGGATACTTTATAGACTCCACTGACCGGCCTATGCGGTGCCTATCAGTTCGTCGACGGCTCGCTGCATCTCTTCAACGTGAAAAGGCTTGGAGAAGGTACGCGATGCACCCAAGAGATTCGCCGCATGGAGGTAGTCGTCGGCAGAGCCGATTCCTCCTCCTGAGACGGCAATGATCTTGACGGAAGGGTCGGTATGCCGAAGCTCCTTTATGGTTTCCAACCCCTCCATCTCAGGCACAATGATATCTGTGATCACTAAGTCGAAGACTCCAGTTGAGTAGATGTTCAGGGCTTCTTTTCCATTAAAGGCTGAGGCTACCCGGTACCCACGTTTCTCCAGGAGTCTTCGAATTAAACTATTGACCATGGGATCGTCGTCGACAACCAGGATCTGTTTTGAAAACTGTCTGTTCATCAGAGTGTAATAATCCTCGGATTTCTCGGGTTAGTTCGAAAATTGTGGAGGGTCTTCGAGTGATACGTATCGCTGGTCGTGGACTTCAAACATTCAGCGGATTTGAGCCCAGCCCATATCCTTATAAGAGGGAGGGATGCTGGCAACATTGTTGGTCAGCCACCTCCTCCTGCGGCAAAGAACGCTCTGGAGCCCTGCTTCCCTGCGAGTCTTCAGTTGTGTCAAAACTAAGATCTCTAACAAAAGTGGAAGTAACCTTCCTGCGGTTGCAGATCTGCATACTCACACCGGCATAGACCTGCAGGGCTGCTATTTTCCCCTGAGTCTTGGCGAGAATCCTCTCAGACAGTTCCTCCAACTCGGCTTTCAGCTTTTCCAGCCTGTCAGCTAAGGATATACAGGTCTCGGTGAGGGCATCTATCCTTGGGTCGGAGAGATGATTCCGTTGCCCTTTCAGAAAGTCGAGCGACTTTCGGCCATCCTCCAAGACCCGTTGGGACTGGAGGATTTCCTTCTTGACCTCTTGATGACGCGCAATCAACTGCGGCGAAGGCGAGACGATCAACTGTGTCACCATTTCGGACGGAGAGCCCAGGATCCTGGCATGGATTCCCTTGCAGGCAAGCAGTCTTCCTCCGTAGATTTGCCCTTTTCCACCTCTCTTGCCCACTTCAATGACACCTTCACAAGTCACGCTGCAATTGGCAATCAGGTCCTCCACCTCTATGTTTCCCTGGCACACGACGGTGCAGTCATGAAGGAACCTGGCTTTGATATTGCCTGCGGACGAGATGAGAGCTTGATGCTGTCCGAATACCCCGCCCCGAACCTCGATGGAGCCTCCAGCTTCGACTTTGGCTCCATCCACCGTGTCAGCAATCACGATGTCTCCGGCGGCCTTGATTTTAAACCCGGGCTGAACTGACCCGCGGACGTAAACCGAACCGTCGAAATCGATGTCCCCTGTTTCAAAGTCTACTTCTCCCAACTCGAGCTTGGGGATAACCTTTACGGAGCGACCTGTGAAGAGGGGCTGTCCCGGAACCGATGCGACTAACAGCTCTGGGTCGCCCTCGGCGATCTCTGTTCCAGGACCGGGATGCAAAGGGCAGTTCTTGCCAGGCTTGGGTGCGATGGGCTGGCCATCCACTCCGGTTCCTGGTGTCCCCACCGTGGGAACGTGTCGACGCAGCAAGGGGGTTCCCTTGGACACGGATATGAAGAGCCCCAGATCGCGATAGTCGACTGTGCCGTCTTGTCTTTCCTGTGGCCGTCCCTTGTGCCCGAGTTCCTGGACAAGTTGCTCCAGAATGGCATCCTGTCCGTCTTGAGGCGCCAATCCTTCGGCAATCATTACTTTCTGGCATTCTCCCCGGGATAGGAGATCAGGAATCTGCGATTCTAAAATACCGAACTTTACTCCCACTTCTTCCAGGGCCGAAATAAGGGATTCCTTTGAAACCTGCCTGCCGCCGAACGGAGGCGTTATGGTGAGAAAAGCGTTCACTCGATCCGCTGATATCTCCACCTGGACCATGGCGTCCCTTCTTTCGGCAACCCTGTAACCCTTAGAAACCTTCAAGCTTTGCTGTTCACGAATGAGAAGTCCGACTTGCTCTTTATCAATAAACCACCCCTCAGTTTCGTTTTCCCCTATCAACGCGAGTAGTTCTTGTTCATTGAGTGATTCTTGGGTGGGGGGATGGGGATCGACAATCAAAACGAGCACAGGGTTATCACCAGGGTGAACCTTCAATTTCAGGTAGCTCGGGATTGCCATTTCATGAATCCTTCGTGGTTTCACCCGAGATCCCCCCAAGGCATCTCAGGTTGAAGAGAAGAAGCTCACTTTCGTATGCTCGAGTCGTTGGTGCTCATCAACGAATCCGTTCTATGCTAACACCCATATGTATGTTCGACATAATATTTAATTAATATTACTATAAAATAATTCAAGGTATTTTATTTTATCGATTCTGCAAATTCAATTAAGCTCTCGACTGCTTTCCTGAAATCCGTCAGGATCATGGCCGATTCAACACAGCGTCCCTCCCCAGGTCCAACCCTCCCAAAACATAACGATAAGTCTTCAAGGCCTCTTCCGGAGGTTAAACCGTCTTAATCCCATTGCTTTCAGTCCGGTATTCGTGAGAGAGTGTCTCGCCATGAAACGGTGTGAATCGAGTAACTGCCCGCAGATTCCATCCCGGATGTGGCACCCCGCCAGCGGTCAGGCTAGTACGTGCCAAGCTGATGCATTCTTCGAGTTGGAGCCGCTGTCCAAAGCCACCTGTGAACTACTGGGTTTCGTGGAGGCGCGGGGTGGAATCGGGGGATCAGCCGCATGAGCGACCCTGTGCATTCCGGGAGATTGAAGCCGGTTCTGGGACTGGGTGGTTTGGTCATCTTCGGCATTAGCTTCGTCACACCTACCGCCCCGTTTCCGATGTTCGGCATCCTCTCCAGCGTTTCTAGAGGCCACATGGCGCTGGCCTACCTGATCGCCTTTGTGGCCATGCTGTTGACAGCAGTCAGCTATGGCCGCATGGCTGCGGCCTTTCCGGCGGCCGGGTCTGCTTACAGTTACGTGCGGCACACGCTGCACCCGTTGGCTGGATTTGTGGTCGGCTGGACCATGCTGCTCGATTAC
>JBGOTQ010000176.1:0-14524 GCA_041476565.1 Terriglobia bacterium
AGGATCGCGTTGAAGATCGCTCCCGAGGTGTCCCCTTTGAACGGGAGCGTTCCGGTGGCCATTTGATAGAGCACTACCCCCAATGAGAACAGATCGGACCGATGATCTACCTCCTGCCCCAGCACCTGCTCGGGACTCATGTAGTCCACCGTCCCCATGATTAGGCCCGGCGCGGTCTGGGACTCGGTGATTGTTGCTGTTCCTTTGGCCGGCTTTTCCTGGGAGGTCCTTTTGGCCAGCCCGAAGTCCAGCACCTTCACCTGCCCCCGCGGCGTCAGCATGATATTGGCCGGCTTGATGTCCCGGTGGGTAATCCCCTTTCGGTGCGCTTCGTCTAGAGCGTCGGCTACCTGGATGCTGATGTCGAGAATCTCCCCGAGGCCGAGCCGTCCCTTTCGGACCCTGGCATCCAGCGTCTCGCCCTCGACCAGCTCCATGGCGATCCAGTTGATACCGTCGGATTCTCCAATTTCATAGATGGTAGCAATGTTAGAGTGATTCAGGGTTGAAGCGGCCCTGGCTTCCCGCACGAATCGACGCAGCCGTTCCGCGTCCCGGGTGACTTCCGGAGGCAGAACCTTGAGCGCGACCTGGCGGTCCAGCCGGGTATCACGGGCCAGGTAGACTTCACCCATTCCACCCTTTCCCAGCAGGGAAAGAACCTCACAAGGCCCCAGTCGACGGCCTGCCAGACGGCCAGAGGAGGGCTTCCTGTAGGCTTGTGCTACTTGCTCGAGGGCCGGGACTTCAAGGCCACCCCCCTGGCTCTCATGAAAGGCAAGGAGAGCTTCCACCTCAGAGCGCAGGTCGGCATCGTCAGCACAAACCTGGTCGAGGTAGGCCCTTCGCTGGTCTTCCGACTTGTCCACGGCGGACTGGTAAATCGCTTCGATGTCCTTCCAACGTTGGCGGTCCATGATCATGGGTTATGATTCAAAGTCGCACGATTCCCCATTAGGAAAGGGGGAAGCCGCCAAAAGCGGCAGGGGGTTGTCCCTTCGGCGCTCCTGCAACGTGAATCACTACTTGTCTTCCGCCTCTCCTCAATCCACCCCTCAATGCTTCTGAGCACATTCAAACTGCCTCGCTTCACCTTCCGGTCTGCGAATCTCAACATCTCCAGTCCCATCGCTTCCAATTCCTTCTGCCTCTTCATACCCTCCTCGAACCTCTCCAGGTGGCTCTCTCCATCGATCTCAATCACCAGACGGAGTTCTGGGCAGTAGAAATCAACGATGTAGCGGCCGATCGGTTTCTGCCGGGCGAATTGGCAGCCGAGCATCTTCCTGCCCTTGAGACTGTTCCAGAGCAGAACCTCCGACAGGACTCTCTTTTTTCGCAAATCCCGGGAGAGCCCTTTCAGTTTGGGGTTGTAGCAGAGCTTCAATTGGTATGTCTCTTAAAGAACGTTTCCTGACAAGCCAGGGACAACCCCCTAACCTCCTTCAAAGGGGGAATGAATGCCCGGTTCCTTCATTTTCGCTTTGCGGGAATCAAGGACTGCGAACTCATGGAGTGCCTCATCCACCGCCAGTACGTCCAGGCCGGGTCCCCCCGTGCCCACTACGTCTTCCATGAGCGGGACCGTAATAGTCTGGCCACCCCGTTTCTCACTTCGGGCTGAGCGGGCAAAATCCACCAGGATCTGCCGCATCAAGCCGGCGCAAATGGCGAAGAAATGAGCACGGTTTTCCCAGCCCGCTGCCCTGGCGCCGGCCAGCCGGATGTAGGTCTCGTGAACCAGAGCTGTGGTTTGGAGAAGGTGAGCAGGATTCTCACGCAGAATGTAGCGGTGGGCCTGACGCCGCAGTTCTTCATAGACCAACGGAATCAGCTGGTCCAGAGCCTGGCGATCACCACGCTTCCAAGCCTCCAGCAAGCGGGTGACTTCATGGAAAGAAGACACCACGATAGGGCACTTTCTGATCGGAGTTGGCCCAGGAACCGGAAAACAAGTATAGCACGACCTGCATTAATCGGGACTGAAAAGGCGGAGGAATGAGGCATGGGTCAACGTTTTGCCAGGAAGACGCCACTCAGATTCTCCCGGCACATCAAGATCCCACTGATTGGCAAGACGGAGATTGGAGATCGCGACTTAAAAAAAAGCACGGTTGATTACACCTTTTCCTCTCCTTTTGCGCTTTAAGGACAGAACAAACAAAAAAAGGAGGTCGTTATGAGAAACTCAATCTTGAAGATAGTGGTTGCGCTCGTCTTGTTGGCTTTGGTCACTGCCTGGCCCTCGCTGGCGCAATCAGTCACTATACGGGCTAAAGCCGAGATTCCTTTTGACTTTGTCGTGGGTCAGAAGACTCTGCCCGCCGGTGAGTACGAGATTTGTCCCGGAAACAAGACCAACAAGGACATTCTCTGGATCAAGAAGACGGACAGCCGAGCAGTTGCCAACGTGGTTACCTTTGGCCGCAATATCAAACGCCAACAGGCAGGCTCCTACCTGGTATTTAACCGCTATGGCAGCCAATACTTCTTAAGCCAGGTGTGGACTGAGTTTGATGAGGTGGGAAGGCAGGCGGCCAAGACAGCACAAGAGAAGGAACTGATCCAGGCGGGAGACCTGAAAATAGCCAGCGCCTGGCCGGAAGTTGTGCTTCTTGGCGCAAGGAAGTAACACTCTACTAAAAGAGAGCACTGTCCTTTTAATGGGGACCCAAGGACGGCGAGCATGAAGGTCACAAAGGAGAAACATGGCCTTCATGCTCCTCTTGTTAATTTCACACGCTCATGAAGCTGCCGGCTTGGGGGCCAGGAAGGCCAAAAGACGCCCAATTAACGCAACAATTACGGCAATTATGGAGTTGATAATCAGTCCCACGAATCGTCCCATCATGGCTCGGTTCATTGGCACTACAGTTCCTTCCGGGACATTCAGGACATCCCAGTGGACAAAGTACGTGTTCAAATGACCCGCGTAGCTAATGAACGTGGCGGCAAATACGAGGATTTGGGCGAATAGCCCGATGAAAAGACCAACTAGGACAGTTCCTCCCCAGTTCAACCGTGCCACTCGGCCTGACATGGCGCCAAAATACACGCTGCTAATGGCAGTCAAACCGACCAGCGAGAACATTGCGTTTCCTCGTGGAGCATAAGGCATTCCAGCAAGCCCCAAACTGAATCGGGCAATGGCATAAACAACCAGCAAGAACATGGGTAAGCGGATGAATCTCAAGACCTGGGCAACCATGGCAGACTTTCCTTTCGTGAATGGATTTAGTTACTCGTGCAATTCCTGGGATTTGACAAATTATATACTCAATACTTTCGACCCGGGCAAATGAAAAATGGCGCACCTTGAAATGGGTCAGTTAGGGGTGGAGGCACCGTTAGGACCAAGATGTTTAGATTAGAGAAGAGGAAACCCCAGAAGAATCCTTCAGCCTCAGCGGCGTGGAATATGGAAAGCTTAGAGGTATGCGAAAACCCGCGCTCCCATTCCGCCCCGCTGAAAGAGAATTGGATGGTTATTAGATCTACTACAAACATTGGGCTCTTAACGGAGCCGCTATCTCCGTGTTACGTCCGCAATCGTAAACCCAAGCCGGACGCGGAGCACCGCGTCCCTATCAGATCAGCCCCATCCGCGCGATGGGATTTTTTCACACCTTCTGACAGATTACCGTACGCATTATTTAAAGTAGGAATGTTGCAAGGTTAATCGAGTCATCCTACAAATTCGTTCCCTCTTTCACTGTTGGGGAACTTATCTCCCTCTTCTCGTGCGTTCAGGTCGGGTTGACTATTCTTACCATGAGAAGTTACTCTTTGTGTCCTAGAGGTTTCATGGTTTATCTCTTTGTGGGCTAGTCAAAACGGAAGATATGCTCTGATTCTTACTTCCAGGAGGATTCATCATGCAAAGAGTCAGTTTTCCGTCTCTACATTTCTTCCTGCCGATATTCTTGCTGACATGGCCCTGCATGTCTCAAACGAACGCGACGGGTATGCTGCTGGTCATATCCGTCGACGGTTTGATGCCGGATTACGTTTTGCAGGCTGACAAGTACCATTTGAAGATCCCTCAATTGCGGCGCTTGATGGCAGAAGGGAGCTATGCATCTGGAGTGCGAGGTGTCTTGCCCACCGTGACCTATCCAACTCATACCACACTGGTCACCGGGGTCTACCCTGCTCGTCATGCAATCATCGCAAATAAGCCATTTGATCCATTCAAAAAGAACCTTGATGGGTGGTGCTGGTATTCCGAAGACATTAAGGTCCCCACACTCTGGGACGCAGCCACCCAGGCAGGTCTCGTTACAGGCAGCGTGGAATGGCCGGTCACTGTCGGTGCCCGCATCACCTATAACATTGCCCAGTATTGGCGAGCTGTGAACGCAGAAGATGTCAAAATCATTCGGGCTGTTTCTACGCCTGGCCTTGTGAGCGAGGCTGAGCACCTGCTGGGACCTTATCCCAATGGAGGAGACTATTCTCCCGCAGCCGAGCGCCAACGAGCGGCCTTCAACATTTATATCCTGGAGACCAAAAAGCCTCAGCTTCATTTCTGCTATTTTTCCGGGCTGGATGAGGCTCAACACGAACATGGACCCTTTACTCCCGAAGTCTTCGAGACCCTGGAAGGCATCGATGCCATGGTGGGACAGGTTCGAGCGGCGGCAGACAAAATCAGTGGGGGCCAGACGACTGTTTGCCTTGTATCCGATCATGGACATATCCGTTTTGATAGGCTAATTCATCTGAATGCGGCCTTGGCTGAGGCGGAATTGCTCCAGGTGGACGATCAAGGGAAGCTGAAAGACTGGCGGGCCTATGCCTGGCACGCGGGGGGGTGCAGTGCCGTGATGGTTCAGGATCCCAATGACACCCATGTTATGCTGAAAGTCGGCCAGGTCTTAGGGGAACTCGCCAGAGATCCGGCAAACGGGATTGATCGAGTGCTGGAAGGTCCTGCCATTCGTGAGCTTGGAGGCTTCCCCAAGGCGGCCTATGTCGTGGGGGCCAAACCCGGGTATGCTTTTGGCCCGAACTTCAAGAGACCCCTGGTCACTCCCTCCAAACCGGGAGGAACTCATGGCTATCTGTCGACTCAGCCGGAGATGAATGCAGTCTTCTTCATAGCTGGTCCAGGCATTCCCGCTGGAAAAAACCTGGGGGTAGTCGATATACGAGGCGTGGCGCCCACCCTGGCTGCCCGGCTAAAACTCAGATTGCCGGCTGCCGAGGGGCGCGACTTGTTGCAGTAGTCGGCATCAAGAAAGAGGTCAATTTCCAGTCTCAGATGATGGCCGACAATTGATGTTGTCCATCTCGAGAGAGGTTGGTATGCACCACAGGCAAATCTGGGGCCTCAAGATGATAGACTCACGGCTCTACTTCAGGGTCAGCCTTCTATTTGCGGTTTTGATAGTCCTCAGTAGATTTTGGGAGCCAGAAGCGGCACTATTGCTTCCTGTACAAATCCAAACGGGACCCGATATAGGACAAACGATTCCGCCATTTGGTGCTGTTGACCAAGACGGTCGGAGACAAACGTTTGAGACGATTCGGGGCCCTCGCGGAGCAATGATCGTATTTTATCGGTCCGCTGACTGGTGACCTTACTGCAAAGCCCAACTGGTCGAGTTGGAGAAAAACAAAGAGGTCCTTCGGAAGGAAGGACTTGGTGTCTGCGCTATCAGTTACGACAGTCATGAAATTCTAAAGGTCTTTGCCGAGCGAAGCCAGGTCAGTATTCCACTGCTTTCAGATTCCGGTTCCAAAATCATTCGGGCCTTTGGGATCCTCAACACTACCATCCCTCCCGATCAAATGGCATTTGGGATTCCTTACCCAGGCAGCTACCTGGTGGATGAAAAAGGGACAGTCAGGGCTAAGTATTTCGAGGAGGATTTTCGAGACCGTTATTCAACTGGAACGATCCTGGTCCACCAGTTTGGCTCATTCTTGAATACCAGGCAGACGACTCTGAAGCAGGAGTATCTTTCCATTAAGTACTTCGCAAGCACAGATGATTCCTCTCCGGGCAGTCGAATTAGCCTGGTTGTCGAGATTCAACTCAAGGACAAGGCGCACCTTTATGCACCTGGGGTGCAGGGCTACCTGCCGCTCAAGTTGACTCTAAAGCCATCGGTCGGAGTAACCCTTCATTCACTGTCCTATCCACCATCCAGGACCCTTTTTCTCCCCGCCATCAAAGAGACGGTGCCCGTCTACGAAGGCAATGTCCGGCTGGTCCAGGATGTGACCATCACAGCCAACCTGCCGGCCCTGGCCACAGCCCTAAATCCTGGTGGCGAGTTATTCATTGAAGGCAATCTGCAGTACCAGGCCTGTGATGCTAAGATGTGCTACCTTCCTCAGTCCATTCCGATGCGTTGGGCCGTAAAGGTCCAGGAATTGGATAGACAGCGAGTCCCCGAGCCCTTGAGACACGGCAGCCAGAGTAAGACATCCTTTCTTGGAGAGGCTCTGAACAGCCATGCAAACAGACCCGGGCCTGCTGACTAATATCGAGAAAATCAGCCAGTTCGGGAGCTGGGTGAGTTTCAAGAGGACAGAGATTGTCCTTACACTCTACCTTGGGGAGTATCGAGAGGGTGGATTGTATTACTTTGAAACAGGTTTTTCGAACTTGGAGTCGTCAATCGGGACGTCGTGCTTTACCTCCGAAATTTTGATGATTACGTCATAGCTAGGCGTATTCTGCCGCAGGGTCATGGGATACTGGATCCCGTCGACCTCTTTGTAGTCCTCCAAGTAATGCTCCGAAGGGAGACGTCCGTCCGGCGTATCCGTTTCACCGTCGACGCGGATCAGAAGACCAGTTTGGGTCTCGAAATACAGCTTCTCGACGCTGCCTTCAGTGGGTGTCGCCTCCAGCACGTATGCTTCCCGATCCCCCGACTTTTCTTTTCCCAAGAGTTTCATCTTGGGGTAAATCTCCTTGAGCTTGTACTCTCGCAATAGGTCTGCATTGCGTCTCATTTCAGCCAGCTGAATGCCAGTAGCAATTCTAATTCCTTCGTTAGGAAACTCCATCCATCCTTCGGTTCCATTGAAGGCGCTCTTGACTGTTCCATAGCCAGGCAGGTCTGAAAATACAGCCTGCTTATTGGGGGCCTTGGAGAAGACCTCAGTCGTTCCGCTCAGGCCGGCACTGGGGACCTCCAGGGAACCCTTCATATATACCGTCTTGAGCTTCTCTGCCGCGGTTTTGTTCCCCAGTGCCCGGACATACTTTCCAAGAATCTGGTCGATCGTCGGCAGCGATTCAGCAGGTTTGGTCTCAGCAGATTTGGCAGTCTCCTGGGCCTTCAGCGACAGCGCCAACCCGACGAATGCAACTATCAAAACAATCAGTTTTCTCATATTTTTCCCTTCTGTTCCCATTTCTGTTTGAAGAATGTGGGCGCTGAGTTGTCCGGCTCTCGGCGCGTCCTCAGGTAATCTCAATGATTTTTACAGTCATGGCATCCAGACGGTGCCGCCCGACACTGACCATGGTGTTCTTAAAGCCCGGCTGGCAGCTGACATCTGCCTCCATTGGAGACGAAAGCAGGTTCATGAGGAACAGAACCGATTTGGAGTCCTTGGTCCTCAAGGTGGTCCAGACGTTTGAATTTGAACAACTGACTCTTTGTTTTGTTCCAAGTCGTTTCATGAGAGCCCGTAGCATTTGTTCGTGTTCGCGCTTGGCATGGATCCATCGAAACCCCAGGAAAAGCACGGTTCCCCCTCCATCGGTCTTCAGCTTCCAAGCTAAAGGGGACCTGCTGATCTCATCGACACCCAGCACTTCAGATCCTGGGGGAAGATGCATGGTGGGAAAGACTTCGCCGTTATTGTATATGTTGACGACATTATCGATGGTGACCCGGACAAATTCGTTCTTCGTGGAGACCAGCACTGGCGAGCCAAGGAAATCGGAGAGGACGGTGCACGGCTTGAAGTCATCATCAACCGAAGGCAGGACCGGCAGCAACAGCACACTACCCCCTAGCTTCAAAAAACGAACGATGCGAGCCTGTTTCCCGGCACTCATGCAAGCAGAAGAAACGACAATAACCGGCGTCCCGGTGTCCGACACCCAATCGTCGGAACGCAAGTCACAAAGCAGGGGAGAGAGGCTGCTGCAGAGCGCCGTCGTCAGGACCCCTTTACGATAGAAATCCCAGGCCTCAGTACTCGAAAAGAGGAAGGCTCCCCGGTTTTTCCAATAGTTATCAGCGCGGGCCATCGTGAAGTCAAGACCAAGGCGGCAGTCAAATTCTCGCTCGGCTTCCATTAGCCACGCCTGGTCTTTCAGAAAAAGACCGAAATCCTTTTGGACCTGATACAGCGGGCGGACTTCGCCATTGGCGCCGACGGGAGCCCCATAGTCGTATATATCGGTGGTGCTCCCGGCCCCCTTGGGGTTAGGCCCCCCGGTGAAAATATAATAGTTGCTTCCTTTCATCCCATAAGCCAGGTTAGTCCAGTAACATGCTTTACTGTCTTCTGGCGTGATGGGCGGCCAGTCCGACAGGCTTCCAGAAGGCAGTTCAAAAACTGTAGGAGGAAACCCCATCAACCTCAACATCTCCAGTGAATAGAAGACATTAAGCGCATACTGTGGAGTCGGGTTGTTCTGAGGCCAGCTCTGGTCCAGGTTGTAATAGTGGTCAGAACCCAAGATGAAAGAGTCTCCGAGCACTCTAGCTGTCTCTACGAAATTGGCGTTCATGCCGGGACCGGCGGAGTTGTGCACGAGAGGGGTGTCAATGCCGTGGTCTCGAATCAAGGCTGACAAGGTCTGAGCATATTCGGCGATGCTACTTAGATAGAAATCGAAATAGTCTTTCATTCGTCGAATTTCATTCGTTTTTGCAGTGGCAACCGGTGAAATCGGTCTCACGGCTTCAAAAGAACTGAAATTGGTCTCATAATACCGGTTCAGTTGGCCGATTACGCTGTAGCGCTCACGCAGGAAACGCGGAAATCTCCCTTCACTCTTGCCAAAACCCATCGAGACGGCATTATAGTCAAGGCTGTTGTACCAGATATGAATTCCGGTCATTTCATTATCGAGCTGCACATATGCGATGGGTCCACCACGAGTAACTGTGTACTTGGAGATGATGGGGCAAACAGCACTGAACCACTTTCGCACCTTCTCCAGGAATAGAGGATGGACGTATGAAATGGAAGAAACTCGGAAAGGTTGCCCATCTATAGTGTGGGCACGAAGTTCCGGGTAATTTTCGCACAGCCACCCAGGCAATCCGTCATATTGCAGTTCCGAGTATTGGTAAGGGCCAGGGCGGGCGATAACATAGAGGCCGGCCTCTTGTGCAACCTCGAGAAAACCTTCTAGATCGCGAACCCCTTCTTTTCCGCCAAACTGGATATTGCCTTCGCTGGGTTCGTGGATGAGCCATGGGATGTAAGTTGCAATGCAATTTCCACCGACCTGTTTGAAGAGCTCCATCCGTTTTCGCCACTCCGATTTGGGGACCCGGAAATAATGGAACTCTCCTGAATACAAGTAAGCGGGCTTCCCGCCAATCCGGTAGCACTGCCAATCATGTTTGATGAGGCCAAGTGGCCTTCTGTTTGTGTTGGATTGGGGGAACAGGAAAGACCTACGCCCGAGCGTTTCGCTCGACGCTGAGACAGCACTCAAAAGCGTGCCTAGCCCACCCAGCGAAAGGGCTTTGTTAAAAGACCGTCGATCCATAAATCATTGAATCCTGATGATTCCTGGAGTTTCCTTGAGAAGCGTGAGTTAACTCCTGAAGGTGGCACTCCGTTGGGGGGAGGTGGCATTTCTGCGGAGGAAGACCACCAGCTCTTCCATGGTGCCGCAGGCATTTTAGAGGTTTACGTCTTCCCTTGCAATTCAGAATTTCCAGAAATGACCAAACGCCTTACGGGTTTGACTGAGAACAACTTCAAATTGAGGGGTAGGAGGCCATTCCATGACCCTCTGGTCCTGGCCACTCAGAAGATCAAGCGTCCTCAAGATGCTGGTTCGCAAACCATCCAGGTGGTACCCGCCTTCCAGGATGAAGGCTAACTTACCGCCACAAGTCTCATGGGCCAAGCGCACAATTGTTTGTGTCAGCCCGGCGAAACCCTCTGGCGTCATAGCCATGCCAGCCAACGGGTCACTGGCATAGGCATCGTAGCCGGCCGAGACCAGCACCAGCTGTGGTGCGAAGGCTTTGCTGACCGGATGAATGATCTGACGGAAAATCGAATTGTAAGTCGGATCACCCGTTCCGGCAGGTAACGGGAAATTGAGAGTGTAGCCTAGACCGGCGCTTTCGCCTAATTCGGAGAGATCCCCAGTGCCTGGGTACAATGGATATTGGTGGGTCGAGATAAATAGCACGTCACTCCTGTCGTAAAAGGCCCGCTGGGTCCCGTTTCCATGGTGGACATCGAAGTCCAGCACCAACACCCGCTTGAGGCCGTGTTTTTCCAGGGCATAAGCGGCACCGACTGCAATATTGTTGAAAAGACAAAAACCCATCGCGCAGTCAGGCTCGGCGTGATGCCCGGGAGGCCTTACGAAAGCAAACCCATTTTGGATCTGTCCCTGAAATAAGGCGTCGATTAGGACCGGCAGGCTGCCGGCCGCGCTGAGGGCAGCTTCGTAGCTTCGAGCACTGGTGGACGTGTCGGGATCGAGTTGGGTCGAACTTCGGCCAGAGGTCAGGCTGACCTTCTGAATGTGCGAAGAGGAATGCACCAGGAGCAGTTCATCTTTCGTAGCTGCCCGAGATGTCAGCCTCCGAAGCTTCTCATGGTTCGCATAAGTCGCAAGGCCACTTTGGATTGAAACCAGCCGTTCACACCGCTCAGGATGGAAAGGCCCAGGGTCGTGTTCCAGAAAGATGTCATCGAGAATAATGCCAGTTTTCACTTGCTTGCCACCTCGATTTTCGATCCTCGAACTTTTACCGGCTCTCCTTGATCCAGCCGCCCCCGACGACCCGGTTCCCGTCATAGAACACAACGGCTTGTCCGGGCGTGACTGCGCGCTGAGGGATATCGAATTCGACATATACCGAGTCGGCTGCATCCAGGCAAACCGTGGCAGCTGCAGGCTCGTGGCGATTCCGGATCCTGGCTTTCACTCGTATGGGGCCTGATGGTCCTTCCCCTGCAATCCAGTTGACTTTGTGAGCTAGAAGGCCTTTTCTCAATAAGTCCTCGTCTCGCCCAACTACGACATGGCTGTTGGCTACGTCGGTTTCAAGAACATAAAGAGGCTCCCCGGTAGCAACTCCTATGCCCTTCCGTTGCCCGACTGTGTAGTGATGAATACCATCGTGACTGCCAAGAATTTCACCCCTCTTATTGACGATATCCCCCGGTTGTGTCGGCCGCAGAGACCCTTCTACGGAATTGGATTCCTTACTCCTCTGAATTTCCGGGTGTTCCTTGAGATAGTTTTCTACAAAGCGACTGTAATTCCGGCTGGGAATGAAACAGATTTCTTGGCTATCGGGTTTTTCGAAAACTGCCAGGCCATAGTCTCTGGCCATGAGGCGGACCTCAGTCTTGGTAAATTCTCCCAACGGGAAGATCACCCTGCTCAATTGGTCTTGAGTCATTTCAAACAAAAAGAAGGACTGATCCTTGGCCGGGTCCCGCCCCTTCAAGAGTTCAAAGCAGCCTGTCTCCTGATTGAAGCTGACCCGCGCGTAGTGACCGGTGGCGAGTTTGTTTGCGCCGATCTGAAATGCCCGTTTCAGAAGGTGATCGAATTTCATAAACGTGTTGCAGCGCACGCAAGGGATGGGAGTCTCCCCTTCGAGATAGGCCCTGACAAATGGAAACACAACCTCTTTCTCAAACGCTTCCTCGAAGTTCACAACGTAGAAAGGGAGATCTAAGTATCGCGCCACTCGGCGGGCGTCATAGATGTCGTCAATCGAGCAGCAAGTACCAGATTTTCGAAAGTCTTCCAGTTCATCTGCACTGGATTCCCGCCGGGTATAGTCCCACAATTGCATGGATAGTCCGATCACCTCGTAGCCCTTCTCTTTCAGAAGGGCGGCCGTGGTGGAACTATCTACGCCACCGCTCATGGCAACGACGATCTTCTCAGACATAACCTATCCCGGCAGTCAGTGATGAATGACGAGGGAGAGCAAAAAAAGGATGAAGTGCATAGGATGAAAGGATGATTGAGTAGGAAGGGGGTGCAGACTCACTTCCAAAGGAGACTCTGAAAAAACATTTCAATCAAAAGGGTATCCCCAAAGCCTTCGTCTTTCATCCTTCAGGCTTTCACCTCACCTCTATCCCCTAACGGCGACTCTTCTAAGACGTTCCACGATCGCGGGCAGTACTCCCAGGACCAAGTCGATTTCGTCCCGGGTGGTGTATCTTGACAGGCTGAATCGAACAGATCCAAAGGCTTCCACCATAGGCAATCCCATCGCCATCAAGACATGAGAGGGCTCAATGGAGCCGGAGGCGCAAGCCGATCCAGTCGAGCAAGCCACGCCTGCCAGATCGAGATTGATGACCATCCCTTCAGATTCCACCTGTTCGAAGCGAAGGTTGCTAGTATTACAGATTCTACCTCCGGGCGCGCCGTTCAGATGAGTCTCCGGAACACTGCGAAATACTTGGCTTTCAAAATAGTCTCGCAGTTCCGCGATTTCACGAGAACGACATTCCAGGTCAGAGACGGCAAGCTCAGCGGCTTTCCCTAGCCCGACTATTTGAGCCACATTTTCAGTTCCGGCACGGCGGTTCCGTTCATGAGCCCCCCCATAAAACAGAGGTCGAATTCGGGTTCCCTTGCGTAGGAACAGGACACCGATCCCCTTCGGGCCGTGGAACTTGTGGCCAGCAACGGAGAGCATATCGACACCGAGTTCATTCACATCGATGGGAAGCTTGCCTGCCGTTTGGACGGCGTCTGTGTGAAAATAAATATCGTGTTCTTGAGCGATTTCTCCGATTTCTCGAATAGGCTGAATAGTCCCCACTTCATTGTTGGCGTGCATGATGGAAATCAAAATGGTGTTGGGCGAGATGGCCTTCTTCACGTCAGCCGGATCCACCTTCCCCTCGGAATCGACCGGCACATATGTGACGCATACTCCCTGTTTCTGCAGTGCTTCGCAGGTGTGTAAAACAGCATGATGCTCAATTTGAGAGGTGATGACATGTTTTTCTTGTGCGGAACAAGCATCCACAATCCCCCGAATGGCCAGATTGTCGCTTTCTGTGCCACCGCTGGTGAAGATAATCTCATTGGGTTCTGCCCTCACCATGTTTGCGACTTGCCGGCGGGCGCCATCAATAGCGTCCTTGGCCTCCTGCCCGAACCAATGTACACTGGATGCATTCCCATAGAGATCGGTATAAAAGGGTATCAAGGCCTGCAGGACTTCTCCCGCGACTCGAGTCGTCGCATTGTTATCGAGATAGATCCTCTCCATGATTTCATCCAGTATATCGAAATTCGAGGGTTTCTCAAACCCGAAAGCGGTTGACCGGTTGATAGATATCAGCTAGACTATCAGTTTTATTTTGACCTTTCCCGGTCTGCTTCCTTGGCGAGGAAGGCCTGCAACCCATTATGAGTCAGATTACGATCACTTTTCCTGATACCAGTCAGAGGACTTACGAGGCTGGGGTAACTGCGACGGAGGTTGCACATTCTATTGGCAGACGGTTGGCGGATGCGGCGCTGGTGGCCAAGATTAACGGACAATTGGTCGATCTCTCCAGAAAGATAGAAAACGACACAAAGCTCAAGTTTCTGACCGAGAAAGATCCGGAAGCTTTGGAGGTTTACCGGCACAGTTCCGCACATTTGATGGCCCTCGCCGTGATCGAGCTGTTCCCGGGTACCCAGTTGGGCATTGGACCGTCGGTTGAAAATGGCTTCTACTATGACTTTTACCGGAAGGAACCTTTTACCTCCGAAGACCTGGAGATGATTGAGAAAAAGATTCACGAATTGATTGAACGGGATTTGCCCTACGAGCGTTTCATGATGTCGAAGTCGGAAGGTCTGGAACTGTTTCGGAGCATGGGTGAAGAACTGAAGTGTCAACTCATTGAGGAGAAGGCAGGCGAGCAGTTCTCGTGCTACAGGCTAGGAAAACTCACTGATTTCTGCTTGGGCCCCCATGTCCCATCCACCGGGAGAATCAAGGCCATCAAAGTATTTTCAGTGGCCGGGGCCTACTGGAAGGGTGACGAGAAGAACCTGCAGATGCAGCGTATTTACGGAACTTCATTTTTCACCCGAAAAGAGCTTGATGATTATTTAAAGCAATTGGAAGAGGCCAAGAAACGGGACCATCGTCGGCTTGGTAAAGAACTCGATCTGTTCAGCCTCCAGGAAGAAGCTGGACCGGGGCTGGTATTCTGGCATCCTAAAGGAGCGCTGATCCGCAAGGAAATGGAGGACTTCTGGCGCGCCGAGCACCTTAAGAGCGGGTACGATTTTCTCTATACGCCACATATTGCCAAATTGGACCTATGGCGGACCAGCGGACACGTCGATTTCTATAAAGAAAGCATG
>JBGOTQ010000177.1:0-14455 GCA_041476565.1 Terriglobia bacterium
AGTAGTTATAAAGATAACAAAAATGCTGAATTTATATTAGACCAAATCCTCTCCACCTTTCGATTTCCAAATTGATCCCACCCTTAAATCTAGTTTTGCGACTGAAACAAAGACATCACAATCCAGGTACGAATGATTGACGTCAAAGCCCTGGAACATCAGTCCGACATCGGGCACCTTCAAGCGTAAGTACTTCTTCCCTGCCCCCAGGTAATTGGTATTCTCGAATTCCACGTTGGAGGCTGCCGATGCGAAATGTTGAGGTTCCCAGTTAGCCCTCAGCATAAACTCCTCAAGGGGTTCGTCGGATCCAAAGGTTGACTCGAGTAATCGGATCCTGCGAGCTCCAGCCTTCCCCATTAGGTAAACCAAAGCCCCTACCAGGTTGGGATGAACCCATTGTGCAGAACCCAGAGGAGCGTGTCCCACGCGAGAGGAGGGATCGCCTGTCAGATTCAGTTTAACGGCGACGGACTTCCCCTTGACGATACCGGAAAGACCCCCTAACTTATCCATCATCTGGGACAGTGTAGAGATTAAGCCGCTGCCATAGTCCGGCCATTTCGCCACGGCCACTCTGGCCGCCGGCGAACTGCTCCAGTCCCCCAAAAGCGTTCGAGGCAGGCCAATAGCAGTAGCCCCTACCATCGTAATCCACTGTCGTCGACTCAGTCCATCAGCCATGGAACCTCCTAAAAGTCTCGTGTCTCCCGACTACGGGCACGGGCGTTGACGGAAGTGTTTTGTGACCTTCTTTCGCCTTCAAAGGATAACCTTCGCAAATCAAGAACCGCTCTCTTCGATTGCTCCGTACACGCAGAACCGAGGCAGATGAAATTCGACCCCATCACTGATTCCGGTTCCCGAAAGACGTGCAGCAGTGTCCGAGTTCAGACCCCAGAAGTTGGCGGAAGTAATCGGCCTCTTCACCCAGACAGAGACCTCCTCACTTGAATTCCATCCGGAATAGTCAACGAGCTGGACTAAGCTCCTCCCCGTTCGAGGTGCCAAAGAGTAAGAACTGGTCATGGCAGATCCGTTATAAATCCGAATTAGGTCGTTACGGCGGCTCACTAACAATTGGACATCAGCCGCCAACACATATGGGTCTTCAGGAACCTCCTTGGCCACCGCCAGGCGCCCCTGACCAAGACGATATATCAGGAACCGCCCATCAAGGGCATCATACTCGTAAACCCCATCCACCTTTCCCCAGGCTGGAAGAACAACCAAGAGGCCGCCTGATTCGACAAACATCAACAACTGCTGTCGCAGTTCCTTGTTCGGTGGCTGCCGGTCCACGTACAAAGCCGCTTTCAGCCGCTCCATGGATCGACTGGTCCATCGAGTCTTCAAAATGACGCGAAAGGGTAATTGTCGCCGGTTGGCGAGATTCAGAACTTCTTCAGACATGTATTCATTGTCGCCCGTGAAATCCGAGATGACTCCCAAAACGGCGTCGGAAACGAAAGACTGCCAATCCTGGTGTTTTGCGAAAAAAGAAGTAGCGTGCAGGATCTTCTTCCAGCTATGCATTGCTACCGGTCCTTTTTGAATCAGGGCCGCGCGCAAGTCATCATCCAGGGAGACCACCCAGCGTGCGCCAAAGGCGGCCGAATCAGCTACCGCCAAAACATAGGATTCCGCACGCAACGGCTGACTCTTGCCGGGAGGATCCAGAACCATCCAGACCTTCGTCCCAGGGCCCTCAGCACGAGCTAACTGGATGACCCATCCGTTGGAATCGATCCAGGGATTAGGCGTTGGTCCTGCTTCAGCCGCCTCTTCCGGGGAGTGATAGCTTCCTCTGATGCCCGGCCAGACTCCCTTCGTCAAAGCTACAACTCGTTGACCGCCATTCCATGGGACCCGCGAGCGTTCAGTCCAGGGGATGATTGGCAATGCTGATCCCTCCTCCACAACGCTCTCCATCGCTAGGGCAGACAGACCGGCTGCCCTGGCTGAGTCTGCAGCGGCTGAAAAACTAACTTTCGATTCCACAACCCCGACCAGATTCATATCTGATTCCCGACAAGCTTTGATTAGCGGGAGCAGCTCATGCTGATGCCGGGAATCTTCAGGCAACCCGGCTGCCCATGGGAGGACCAGACAATTGACTGGACTTCCGGCGAGGAGGGAAACCAGGCTGGGGTCTTTCCATTTCTCAAGCGTGTCACGAATCGACAGGTTGAATTCCTTGGCCTTTTCTCTGCGGAGTATCTCCAGAACTCCACAGGGCCAGAACATAGGTATCCAATCGTTCAATGAAGCCATAAAGATGCTCTGTCAGATCCGGTCGAAATCCAGGTTGCTCCGAAGTACCTCCATAATTTCAGTCATCTGGAAGCTACTGGTGATCTTCTCTCCCCCACGGTCCTGAACATAGAAAACGTCAAAACAGTTGTTCCTTTCCGTCGCTAGTTTTGCCGAGAGAATATTGAGGCCAAGATCCGCCAAGGTCCTGGCAACATGATACCCCAGCCCCAAGCGGTCCTGGGTCTGCACTTCGATGACCGTACTTTGAGCCGAAATCTCGTTGTCGATTCGAATCCTCGGCACAACCGCCTGGGCAGCTGGCTCCAGGGCGATTTGGCGTGAGCGTGACTCGAAAAGTGTCTCCACAACGACTTGCCCGATGATCACCTGGGTCAAAACCCGTTCCAAATCTCGCCAGATTTCCTTATCGATAATGGCTTTGCCCTCCGAGTCGCAGATCTGAAATGTGTCGATGACGACCCCGTCGGTGCGGGTGTTCAGTTGCGCACTGAGGATGCTAATCCCATGGGAGGCCAGGCATCCAGCAATCTGTGCAAACCGGCCCGGCATGTCATGGGTGGAGAGATAAAGCTCCGTGTACTCGGCCTGCGGGTGAGGAACCCACTCTGAAACTACCGGAGCCTCGCCCAAACGCTCACACAAACGGATGTGGGCCAGGATCTGGTTGTGCGGAGTGTACAACGCATACTTCTCCGGCAACAGCAGGAAATGCCGGAGGACTACCTCGGTAGTCAGTTCACTTTCCAAAACCTCGAGGACTTGTTGCTGAATAGCAGCGACCTGAGCGTGCTCCGGTTCGCTAATTTCGTCTCCGAACATCAACCGATCGAAGACCTTGAAATATAGGGACCAGAGCAGGAAACTGCGATGCTCCGACCATTGTTGGGGACCCATAGCTCGCCAGTTAGCATAGGTAAGCAAAAGAAGCATGTTGAGATTGTCCGAAGTCTCCACGTTCTCGCTAACTTCCTGGACTATCAACGGGTCGTCTATATCGCGGCGCTGGGAAACCTGACCCAGCAACTGATGCTCCCGGATCAAAAGGAGGAGCTTTTCCTGGCTTTCCAACTCGACACCTTGACGCTGAAAAGCCCTGGCGGCATGCATTGTACCCCGGATAGATACACCTGCAGTACCGATTTGGCCAGTATAGAGGAAAAGCGATGCCAGGTAGAGGAGAGATGGATCCACGACCTCCTCCAGAACTCGCCGGTAATCTTGAAGGGCTGGATCCTTCGAAATCGCAGCTTCATCGATGGCTGCAATTGTCCTGAACGTTAGCTCGTCAAGCGAATAGGGAAGCAATGGATCCACTTGAGGGAAACAGTCCAACGCACCAAATTCCGGCAGGTACTTTCCCAGAAATCCCAGGTCCCGCAAAACTTTGAGGGCCGGCTCGACGCGCCCTTTGTTCCTCAAAATTGACCTGAAGCCGTCGTGGACAGCTGGCCGGTTCAACTCCCGCGAACTCCAATGGCCGGAGACGCGACGGAGTGTCTCCTTGGCGATGTCATTAAACATCATCGGTTGGGTCTGACTGCGAAGGAAAACCCTCATCCACCTTTCCGGTGTTTCTTCCCCTTCGGCTGAACCGGAAATCGTCGACAATTTGAGGTATTGCCGCTGAAGATCCTCACTGCTCCCGTCACTTCGGCCTTTCTCCTTTGACAAGTGTCTGGATAATAATGAATAGATGTGCCGCCTAGCCTTCAAAGTGTCACGTAAGAAGCCTTGAGCCGCACTCAAATAGCGGGTCTTCCGATATTCCAGGGACCTAGCCAAGTGACCCAGGTAGAGGGTCGACAACTGGCTATGGCGTCTTCTCAACAGGAAGTGAAGAGAATTCCGGACTCTCAACAAATGAATGCGAGCCCGGCTCGCCTGCTGCCATTCCTTTGCATTGATCTCGCCCCGGGCCACCAACGGCTCCGGTCCGCTTCGGCCCGTCAACAAAGCCGTCATAATCCGGAAGGCCTGAAAATCCAGGATGCCGCCCGCACCGGACTCGATATCCGATTCGAGCAGGTAGACATTCTGACCGCAGCGTTCATACCGATCGCCGATGTGACGCTCCAAATCATAGAGAAATACCAGCGGGTTCCTAACCAAGGTAGCTCGGAGCCGATGTTGAAGGTCATCGAAAAGCGAGAAGTCCCCTAGCAAAGCTCTTGCGGACAGAAGAGACAAGCAAAAAGAGAGATCGGTTTGAGCCTTCTGGACGCATTCCTTAATTGAAAACCCATGGACCTGACATTCAATCCCGATTTTCTGGACTAAATCCTGAACCTGCAGTCGAAACTCATCCCATTCGATTCCCTTCCCGCTCTTACTAAGCAGAAGCAGTTCTACCGCTGAAAAAGGGGAAAGCTCCTGCCAACCATACTCACCCAAGGCCAGCCACGCCAGTGGGGAAGAGATCAGCCCTTGCTGAACACCCGAGCTCGTGGATTGATTGGAAAGAGATTCCGCCGCTTTCCGAATCATCTCATCTACCAGGACAGATCGCAACCGAGTCACTACGTCACTGCTCGCGTTGTTACAGTGACGGATTCGAACCTGGTACATCCCCTTCTTATAACTTCTGCGGAAATCATCGATAGGAATGACGGCCCCCATGGGGATTCGCAATGTCCTCCGGGTGAGCAGGCTGGATCTCTCCGAACTCACCACCCTATACTGCAACGTCATCAGGAACTGGTGGTCAATTGACTAACCAAGCTCACAGGATTAGCACACCCCGTCGCGTATCATCATACCCAACTGAACAGGAAAGATCGAGGACGCCGTCTGAACTTCCTGTCAAAAAGAGGACCCTGGTAGGCCTATCGGTCTGACAAGGGCTTTTCATTGAGCCTTGCACTATTCGCTTTTATCGCCTGGTGTTTTATAGTAAATCTAGCTGCCATGACGGTCACCATTCAACCTGCCAGAAGAATCGTCGGACGGATCCGGCTTCCCGGTGACAAGTCCATCTCACATCGTCTGGCGATGCTGGGGGCCATAGCCAGCGGTCAGACGAGGATTGATAACTTTGCCAGCAGCCAGGACTGTTATAGCACTTTGTCTTGTCTCCAGGGTCTAGGTGTGGCGGTGGAGATAACTGGTGCAAACCGAGTACTGGTCAGCGGAAGAGGGCTCCATGGGCTCTCACCCGCAAGAGAGATGCTGGATGCAGGGAACTCTGGATCGACGATCCGCATGCTTTCCGGAATCCTAGCTGGTCAGCCATTCGTGACCCGAATTAGCGGAGATGCTTCTCTCGAGCGGAGACCAATGAAACGAATCATCACTCCTCTATCTGAGATGGGAGCGCAAATTGAGGCGCGCGAGGGAAATTTCCCGCCACTCATAATCCACGGCGGCGAGCTCAGGCCGATCCGATACAACCTTCCGGTTGCCAGCGCCCAGGTAAAATCGGCTGTCTTGCTGGCAGGACTCTACGCTGAAGGCACGACCGAAGTGATAGAACCCTTGCCCACTCGCAACCATACTGAATTGGCGCTTCAGAGCTTTGGGGCTGACGTCGCTTGCACAGAGCAACGGATAGCCATTACCGGTGGTCAAGAGCTCAAGGGAATTCAATCCAATGTCCCGGGCGACATCTCATCTTCGGCTTTCTTTGTTGTGGCCGCCACGGTCCTGCCAGGGTCAGAGTTGACGATCGAGGGCGTCGGCTTGAATCCCGGTCGCAGTGCCATCATCGGTTGGTTGCAGGAAGTTGGAGCTGAGATTCAAATCCTGGACACTGTCGTTCAGGGCGGAGAGACTGTAGGAACCCTTCGAATCAAAGCTTCCGAGATTCAAGGGGGACGGATAGCCGGGTCACTGATCCCACAAGTCATCGATGAGATCCCCATCCTCGCTGTTCTGGCCACACAAACTCAGGAGGGAATGGAAATTCGGGATGCTGCTGAACTGCGGGTCAAAGAGAGCGACCGCATTCAGAGTATCGTAGAGAACCTGCGTTCGATGGGGGCTTCGATTGAGGAGTATAGGGATGGCTTGTGGGTTGCCGGTCGCCAGAGTCTACATGGGAGCCGTATAAACCCCCACGGCGACCATCGAATCGCCATGGCTTTTGCAGTGGCCGGGTTGATCGCTCAGGGAGGAACCATCATAGAGGAATCGGAATGCGCGGCGGTTTCCTTTCCTGGGTTCTATGAGACGTTGGAGAATCTGGTCTTGCGTTAAGAGTCAGACTGTCGCTGCTGCATGCAGAACGGACCGCTTCCGCACTTCTCCTGTGAGGGCCTCAAGGTAGATCCGGAATCGGTGGAGCGCAAACTTCAGCCCTTCGACACTCTTCGAGCCGGTTACTTCCTCCACGAAATTCTCGTACTCCTCCCAGTCTTTGTACATCAGTAATTTCAGAGTTCTCTCGCGAAATTCATCAAATACTTTGGCCAGCGGCAGCAGTTTTTCCAGATCCGCCAGCGGTTCAACCTCGGAGATCACATCAACCAGGGAGCCAATCTCGTTAAGCAGCTTGCGCGACTCCTCTAAACGCGTCGTATAACTGGTGAATAGGCTCTTGGCATCGAATTCACTGTCAAAAGCATTCGAGATGTGCACGATGGTCTGTTGCAGAGCGTTCCTCAGCATTCCATGACTGTTTTCCACTTTGGCGTAAATGGGGGGGGCCTGACGCAAATAGACCAGGCCCACCAATTCATGGCTGAACACTTTCTTCATTTCCTGGCTGAGCGCAAAAACCGCACTGTCCAAGGCTTCAAGGACGCGGGGACTGATGTTTGGATTCTTACAGATTCGGACCTCGATGAAGTCAAACAGGATACGCACTTCCGAGTAAATCAGGGAGAAGACAAGGAGGGAGTTCTTTAGCGGTCGGTCGTTTTCCAGGTCTTTTTCAATGAAATCGAGATACCGCAGCAGGCGGAAGAGTTCTAGAAAAATCTTGGCCAGATCCTGACGGAGGGTCTCGTCTGGAACCCGTTTGATAAGCGCGGAGATGGCTGGATTGTCAACCCGATCGTACTGGACTTTAAACTTGTAGGCTACCAGCATGTCAATGTACCGGCATTGCTTAATCTCTCGGTTGATGAGCTTCCCGATGGCCGTGAAGGTTTGGAAAGTCACTTCCGGCAATCGGACCATGTCATCGATCAATGTTCGAAGGTCGGCCAAGGAATCCAGCAGCAGCGCCAAGGAATCATCAGGAGTAGGCTGTTCCAAAAGCCGGTTCAGGAACTCGTCCATGACGTAGTCGCGCCGCAACGTGTTGTGAATGTAGCGGTCAAATTGCAGCAGTCGCGAGCGCTCCTTGCTCATGATTTCATTGGCGAGGTAACTCATCCGTAAAGTTACATCTCGCACGATAACAAGCTCTTCTCTGAAGTCCTTAATCAGAAAGGTGTTCTCTTCCCCTAGCTGGATGGGCTGGTTACGTGGCCTGAAAAAGCGGTCAAAGCACTTGATCCACATTTCCAGTTCGAAGACATAACTGGTCTTCCGCGTGCGACTGACTTCTTCCAGCCATTGGGTAAAAGTAGTTTGCTTGTTGCTTTGGGCCAAATTCTCCATGGATTTCCCGCCCGGCAGGGCCGTTGCGGACCTCACCCTTCTCCAGAATGGACTTATCGGAAGATCTGAGCCGGGGGTTCAGTGAAGAATGGAATCTCCGGACTGGACGCTCTGGGCAGGAACTGGTTCGTTGAGAGGTTCTTAAGAAAACAATCTCCGGCCTTGAGAGTCACGGAAATCCCAGTATGAATCCCCTTCTGACCGCATTCGGTCCAGGACCGTCTGCACCTGGAGGAGGCTCGTTTTGACTTCGTCTTCCGTTGCATCTCTAGCAACATAGATAGGTGGGGCCATCAGAACGAGGGCGCGGGTAAAGGGCAGCGGGATTTGCGAATTGTCCCAATTGTTGAATTGGATCTTGTGTTTCATGGAGATGTGGAAGCAAAAAATGGCGTCACCGGTCCGCTTGGCCAGAAGCACGGGACCCGTTTTAGCCACGTAGCGTGGCCCCCTCGGCCCATCAACCGTGAAGGCCACGTCATTCCCATTTCTCAAGTTCCTGGCCATCTCGGCCAGGGCTTTCAGCCCGCCCCGGGAACTGGATCCCCGGGCTGCCCCATAGCCATGCTTCCTGATGCAGCGGGCAATGTACTCACCATCGAAATTCTGGCTGGTCATAACCACAATGCCACGTTTGCGCCAAAACCAGGTGGCGGGAAAGATGCGACCGTGCCAGAAGGTAAAAATGACCTTTTTCCCGGTCTTGTAGATGGACTCCAGGTGGTCGCTCCCCCGGCACTCCCAGCGCATAGTCCTGCAGACCAGGTAAATCAAGGCCGCACTGAAGTTTGAGATGAGAAAAATCTGAATCCTTTGCCAAAATGAAAACTCCCGGGGCGTGTCCCAATATGCACTTCCACGAAGGGGCTTTCCCCTTGCCGGGACAGATCCTTCAGTATTCACTGCCGGACCCCTTTAACCCTTTCGGTCAGGATAGGAACCACTTTGAAGACATCACCCACAATCCCATAATCAGCAATGCCGAAGATGGGAGCATTCTGATCCTTGTTGATAGCAACTATGCAGCGGGAACCTGACATTCCAACCAGATGCTGAATGGCCCCCGATATTGCGCAGGCGATATAGAGTTTCGGGGCGACGGTCTGTCCCGAACTTCCAATCTGGTGTTCTTTGGGGAGCCAGCCTCCGTCCACCGGGGCACGCGAGGCACCTACTGAGGCACCCAGCGCTGCAGCCAGCTCGTGAATGATCTGGAATCCCTCTTTGCTGCCTAGCCCGCGCCCTCCTGCCACAACGAGCTCTGCTTGGCTCAAATCCACTTTCTGATGCTCCTCTTCGAATACCTCAAGGACCTTGCGCTTGATAGCCTCGGCAGGAACAGGGATTTTCCGCCAGACGACCCTCGGCGCTGAACCGGGGCTCAAGTCATGGGCCGGGTGGGCCCCTTGCTGAATCGACACAATGTAAGGAGGATCTCCCCGGAAGCTCATTTCCAGTTCCAGTTTTCCTCCGAACACTTGTCGAATGAAAGAAAACCGGCCATCACGATAGCTGTAAGCAACACAATTCGACAAGAAGCCCCGATTCAACATGGCTGCTAACCGGGGTGCGAAGTCGATGACTAGGTAAGTGTGAGCCATTATCAACATGAAAGGTGATTCTTCAGTAATAACCTGCTTGAGTACTTCACAATACACTTCAGAAGAAGAGTCCAATCCCGTGGGCGTCTGGACCGCCAGAACTTCCTCCCCAAGATCCTCTGCGAGTTGCTGGACAATCTGGCCAATGTCCTCTCCGAGAACCACCATAGTCATAGTCGAGTTAGATCTAACGGCCAGTTCCCGCCCAAAACCTATAGCTTCCCTCGAGACAGGCTTCATCTTTCCTTTTCGATGTTCAATCAACACGAAAACACTTTTTGCCATGTGCTGGCTCCTGAAAGTCCTGCCGACTGCTGCCCTAGGCCGTTCCAATTTCAAACTCGCGCAGGAACCCTCCACAAGCGGGGTTCACTCTCGGTAAAGGTTCTCAAAATGCTCTCGATACTCCAGCCTTCATAAGGCGAGCCTTTAAGCCACCTGCTATAAGACCTTGGCCTCCCTTTGCAACCTCTCGACCAAGTTCCGAACCATTTCTTCCTCGGAACCCTCAAGCATCACTGTTCTTTTCTTTTTTTCAGGAAAGGACAAGCGATTAGGAACAACTTTGGAACCTTGCCAGCCCAGTTCTTCAGCCCGGAATCCTAGATCGATGGGAGCCAGGCAGACGATTTCCTTTCTCTTGGCTTGCATGATCCCCTTCAGTGTGGGATAGCGAGGCTCGCTTATGCCGGATTGGATCGACAAAACGGCCGGAAGTGGTAACTCAAGCCGCTCGAATAAGCCACTCTCCAACTCTCGTTTGACCTGGATGGATTTCTGGTCCTCATTCACACGGACCTCCACCACAATAGTTGCATGGGGATATCCAAGAACGTGGGCTAGGATTGGACCAGTCTGGGCGAATCCCAGATCATCGGATTGGACCCCGGTGAAAACCAGATCAAAGGATCGATTGACAAGGGCTCGGGCGATGAGCCTGGCTGTGAAATCGGGATCGCCAACGCCAGCCTCCAGAGTCTTCAAGTGGATTGCCCGTTCAGCACCCATGGCCAATCCATGCTTGAGAACCTGGGTGACTCGGTCATCGCCGACAGACAAGACGACCACCTCTCCACCATGGCCTTCCTTGAGGCGCAAGGCTTCTTCTAACGCATAAAGGTCGCACTCATTGGTTTCGTAGGCCAGATCTTGCTCTTCAATCCAGCTGGAGTCAGCTTTCAATCTAAATTGTGAATTCTTCTCCGGGACCTGTTTAAGGCAAACTAGAAGACGCACTACTTTCCTCTTTGTCTGGCGGATTTGGGGAGGCGCTGGCTTTTCATGGTCAGGCACTTCAGTAGGAAGATGGGAGGAAACGGTCTGGATGATCTGCATACGCCCGCGACTTGTTTCGGTGTAATACACCCCATCGAGGTCAGTCAGCGAATCCCATCATGAAGTCTTAGCCTCGCTGCTGGTGCTCCGCTTGGGCGGTTTTTCGTCCGTGAGTTGATTGCCCAAGTAATGGGTGGTTCTTACATTGGAGCCTTTCTTATGCGGTCGGGATGCTACGTCAGGGACTTCAGGGCTGCGACCAATTCCTGATTGTCCCGCTGCTGAGGAATGTCGTAAACCTTCATGTAACGGACAATTCCCTGCTTGTCCACTATGACCGTGGCCCTGTTCGTAATTCCTTTATCGGCCAGGTAGAGCCCGAACTTCTCAGCCGCAGCACCTCGGGGATGAAAGTCCGCCAGCAATGGGTAATGGATCCGAAGATGCTGGGCAAAAGCCTTGTGGGCCCAAGTGCTATCAACACTGATCCCGAGGATCTGTGCATCCAGCCCCTCAAATTGCTTAAAGTCGTCGTAAAAGCAAGCGTGTTCCTTGCTGCAAACCGGGCTGAAGTCCAGAGGGTAAAACGCGAGAATAACATTCCTCTTCCCCCTGAAGCTGTTCAGAGAGATTTCCTTTTGATCTTGATCTTTCAGAGTAAATTCTGGGGCTGGTTGCCCCACTGCAATCACCTGTGCCATTGATTCTCCACCTCTCTTGTTCTTGTCAAAATCGCCGGACATTGCCCGGCTAGAGTCCTTAATCGTTGTGAATTCCGAAAAACTGACCATAGAGCAAGAATCCACTATTGTCAAAGGGATTTCTCCTCCTGACATACTGCGAGCTGTCCTAAAGAGTTGTTACAGACCAATGGCAAAAACTCTAAGAAACGAGAGACACAAATTCCGATAAGGAATGTTAAGGAATGTAAAGAGTTGGAGGGATTACCGGCAATGATTACTAAGCACCTTGGTATGGTGGTTTCCCTACTGGCGAGCATCTGCTGCTCACCGTTGCTTGGGCAGCACGTTCCGCTGATTATCTGGGACCACGTCGAAAAACCCAATATCACTGTACCGAATCCAATGGATCGGGTGAGCCAGCAGTCAAAAGCATCGAACGTCGACCCAACCATCGGGCAGCCTGAGTCTGAAGTCCGTTTCGTAATCGACAATGTGTCGGCAGGATTAACCGAAAAGAACCTGCCAAAGACCCTGCAATCCTACTGGCAGGGCCCCGAACTGCTAGTCTTCTGGGACACAGATGAGTACCGTGGGGGAGAGGCCTTTTCGAAAGGCCTGCAAGCTTTGATGGATACCTTCCAGGACCTCAAGTTGACTATGGAGAAAGTTGGAATCCGCGTGTTTGGCCGATTTGTCTGGCTCACCGCTACCTATCGCCTGGAAGGCACAACCGGAACCGGCAGGGTGACGCATTCAGGCCGCACAACCTGGATCCTGGAAAAGCGGTACAACCAGTGGAAGATCATCCATCAGCACTTCTCTGTGTGGAGCCAAGGGTAATCGTTCCACTGACGAATCATCTTGGGCAACGGAAAAGGAATCATTGCCGGGCTGACTCTCGGGCGAGAATCATTCGATCTTGTTAACTCTATGTTTTTAAACGATGGTCGATATTTCGGTTGAAAAAACCCTCCATCCATTAGATACTACATTTTGGGGTCAGTGGCCGGTTGGGCCCATTATTTTGTAGAAAATTTGATTTTCTGCTTGACAAGAGACCTGTTCTGGTTAGAATTCTCCCACGAACTGTAAGACGCCAGGGCTGCAATTCGGTTCACTTCTAGAAGGGATTTCGATAAGACAAACCCAGAGAATTATCCTCGTAGTCGGGGATATTTTGTCCAAGCCAAGGAGTGGTCACGATGTTAGTCAAAGATGGGACTGAAACGAACCAAGCAGTATCAATTTCCATAGGCAAAACTCCAGAGGAGAGACTCCTTCACTTTAGCAGGGTCTTTACATTACCCGGGATTCATCCTTTTGATCAGGTTAAATGGGAGAAACGGAAAGCGGTCATCCACAATGAGAAAGGGGAAGTCATATTTGAGCAGGCTGACGTAGAGGTTCCCTCCACTTGGTCCATGATGGCCACTAACGTAGTAGTCTCGAAGTATTTCCGGCGATCTAACAACAGTGAAGGTCGCGAGAACAGTGTTCGGCAACTGGTAGGCCGTGTGGCCGACACGATCTGTCGCTGGGGGCGACAGGGTGGTTATTTTGCTACCTCCGAAGAGGCCGACAGCTACGAGGCCGAGCTAACTCACCTGCTGCTGGAACAGAAAGCTTCCTTCAACAGCCCCGTATGGTTTAACTGCGGGATTGAAGCCAAGCCTCAGTGTTCAGCCTGCTTTATCAATTCCGTCGAAGACCGTATGGAATCGATCCTGGATCTGGCCAAAACTGAGGGCATGCTCTTCAAATGGGGGAGTGGAACAGGGACAAACCTGTCGCCCGTTCGATCCTCCAGGGAACTACTTTCCAGCGGGGGCCAAGCCTCCGGGCCGGTCTCTTTCATGAAAGGTTACGATGCATTTGCCGGGGTCATTAAATCGGGGGGCAAGACCCGGCGCGCTGCAAAGATGGTCATCCTGAACGTCGATCATCCGGACATTGTTGAATTCATCACCTGCAAGGAGGAAGAGGAGAAGAAGGCCTGGGCCCTCATCGAAGCCGGGTATGATCCCTCTTTTAACGGCCCAGCCTACAGTTCGATCTTCTTTCAAAACTCCAACAACAGTGTTCGCGTGACAGATGAATTCATGCGTTCAGTGATTGAAGACAAGACGTGGGCGACCCGTGCGGTCACTTCGGGGCAGCCCATGGAGACTTTCCGGGCCCGTGATCTTATCAGGATGATTGCCAAGGCAGCCTACGTCTGCGGCGACCCTGGGATGCAGTATGACACGACCGTGAATGACTGGCACACCTGCTCCAATACGAAGCGCATCAATGCTTCGAATCCATGCAGTGAATACATGTTCCTGGATGACACTGCCTGCAACTTGGCTTCCCTAAACCTGATGAAATTTCGCAAACCCAATGGAGACCTGGACGTGGAGCTGTTCAAGCATGCCGTCCGGGTCATTATTACAGCCCAAGAGATCATTGTCGACAACGCTAGTTACCCTACGGCAGCTATTGCCAGGAACAGCGCGCTGTTCCGCCCGCTGGGTCTGGGATATGCCAACCTGGGAGCCCTGTTAATGTCTCTCGGTTACCCATATGACAGTGAGGGGGGGCGGGCCTACGCGGCAGCTGTCACCGCCTTGATGTGTGGCGAGGCCTATCACACCTCGGCACTGTTGGCTTCCGACTTGGGGCCGTTCTCGGAATACGCCTTGAACCGAGATCCGATGTTGCGGGTTATTCGGAAGCATCGGGCGGCAGCCGGGAAGATCAACTCTTCCTCTCTTCCGTCAGATCTCTTTAATGCGGCTCAGAAGAGCTGGAGCGATGCTTTGTACCAGGGCGAAAAAGGCGGCTACAGAAATTCCCAAGTCACAGTGCTGGCCCCAACCGGCACCATTGGGTTCATGATGGATTGTGACACGACGGGTGTGGAGCCCGATATCGCCTTAGTCAAATACAAGAAGCTGGTGGGCGGAGGTCTGCTGAAGATTGTTAATCAGACCGTGCCGGAGGCTTTGCGTCGACTCAGGTACACGGATGCCCAAATAAACCAGATCATTCAATACATTGATGAAAATGAAACGATCGAAGGGGCTCCAGGACTTAAGG
>JBGOTQ010000178.1:0-14449 GCA_041476565.1 Terriglobia bacterium
AATTCACCGGTGGGGCTTCTTCCATTTTGTGATTGGGGCTGTACATCCAATTCCAGCCAATAGCGCGCCCAGCAACCGCATGCTGTGCTTTCGCTCCGGTGCGCTTAGAATCGATCCCATTTCTGAGGCAAGCAGCGCGCCCGTGAATAATCTAAAGACCCGACCGGCCGACCCCGAACCAGCGCGCTGGATCGAAACGGGTCCGCTCGGCCTCGGTACTGGGGCCCGCTGCCTCCGGACCCCGTTCGCTCAGCGCCGGTGTTAGCTGGACTACAGATGGGCGATAGTCCTTGTCGAATTTCTCCACGACTTGGGACGCGGCATACTGGCTTGAGAAATATTTTGGGAGGAATGCTCGATTATGATAAAGCCTTTGATGTTTGCTTTCTGTGTTGTGTTTGCGTCTGGCGGCCTGAGCGCGCAGACGCCTGGCTGGCAGCCGTCGCCGGGACATACGCAAGTGCCGATATGGCCGGGGGCGGTGCCTGATGCGCAGCCTGCCGCGGGTCCGGAGGATGCGGGGACGGTGAAGGACCGGCTGGTCGCCGGCAGGCCATGGGTTTATGTGGGCCACGTCTCGCGGCCTACGATGACGGTCTACGCGCCAAAGGAAAAGAATACGGGCGTTGCGGTGGTCGTGTTTCCTGGCGGGGGCTATCAGATTCTGGCCATCGATCTTGAAGGCACGGAGGTCTGTGACTGGCTGACATCCAGAGGAATCACGTGTGTGCTGTTGAAATACCGCGTGCCGTTTTCGGGGCCACACTGGGACGAGCGATGTGAGTGCCACGTCAATCCAAAAGCACCGACGGCGTTGGAAGATGCGCAGAGGACGGTGGGACTGGTGCGCTTTCACGCCGCGGAGTGGCATATCGATCCGCACAAGATTGGAGTGCTTGGTTTTTCGGCAGGCGGACATCTGGCGGCAGCGATGAGCACGCATTTTGAGCGGCGTCTGTACCCGGCTGTGGATGCGGCCGACAAGGAAGGCTGCCGCCCGGATTTTGCGGTGGCTCTTTATCCAGGGCATCTGTGGACTGACGAGGAGAATAAGCTCGAGTTGAATCCCGATGTTCCTGTCACCCGCCAGACGTCGCCAACGTTCTTGCTGCAGGCGGAGGACGACGACGTGGACAATGTAAACCACTCGCTGGTCTATTACATTGCGCTGAAAAACGCTGGGGTTCCCGTGGAGATGCATTTGTATGCGCAGGGCGGCCATGCGTTTGGGCTGCGGCCCACGAAGCTTCCGATTACGGGATGGCCTCAGTTGGTGGAGACGTGGCTGGGTACGATCGGGATGATCTCGGAGTAAGTGCTATGGGCTCGAATACGACAAGGCGGGCCTTGCTCCGCAAGGCTTCGCACGAAAGCTGTTCGCGCGGGTCCTTGAACTTTTACCGCTGATCAGAAGGAACAGTGTTGGAATCTCAAAACGAAGCGTGCTTGTGGGGGCGGCTAACTAACCGCTTGAGCCGACGGCAGCCATTGAGGAAGAGCGTTTTGATAGCCGCCGCGGCTCAGCGGCGACGTTCTCAAGGCGCGCCCCCCTGATCGTTGAAGGCACTTGGAGTCCAGCGAGGAAAGTGGAAGGATCTTAGTCACCGGCGTTTGGGTCGCGCCTCGGGAACCGCGGAGTGGACTCGGCCAATCTCCCTGATAACCGTTCCCGGACGTCTTCGAGTCAAGGTCGCGAGGAACGACCCATACTCATCGTTCCCTGCGGACTCTTGCGGGCCGCGCTGGCGAACTCTGCCATATTCTTCGTCTGGCAGAGCTCGCAGACACGAGTCTGAGAAAGCTCCCAGGCCGCAGGCGGTGCCCAACAGAATTGATGTCGAGCCAGGATGATCAAATCACAGCCGACACGAGGTCGCAAGCGGAGAGCAAGAGAGCCCTTCCAAGGCTCTTCTGTAGGAAAAGGAACTACGCTCACTCAGGCAACGGGAGGTTGTGGCGGGGCGTGTCGGCGGACTGAATCGAGAATCTGATCGGTCTTTTTCTCCACCCGAAGGAGCACGGCCATCAGATCCTCAGGGTGAGTTGCTAGCTGGGGTTGGTAGCGAGAATCGAGCAGGAAGGCGTCGTTGGAACTGAAGACGACCAGCAGCCCCGCTTCCGGTGGAAGCTGGCTTCGAAAGGCTAGCCTCTCATAAGACTCCAAGGGCCGAAGCGGGATCCAGGCTTCGGGAAGAAACAGTTTCTCGTTCGTAACGTTATTGAGAGTCATATGTGCCTGTCTTTAAAATTTGAGTATTCTGGATACTTGGCTCCCAACAAGCTTGCTTCGCCTGACCAGCGCGCTTTTTGCGCTGGTCAGGCGAGCAGCCATGTTGGTCCCAGCTAATTGAAGCGAACTCTTGACAGGCCGAATTGCTACACGTATAGTATACGTATAGGAGGCTGGTCATGCAAAAAAAACTGACGATCACCGTCGATGCAGAAGTGTATGAGGGGCTCCATAAGAATATTGGCCCCCGTAAGATCAGCAGATTTGTCCAGGAGATAGTCCGCCCGCACGTGGTGCGGCCCAATCTGGAGTCGGCCTACGCGGAAATGGCGAAAGACAAACGGCGGGAAAAGGAAGCTGCGGAGTGGGCCGAGATTACGTTCAAGGACGTGGCTCATGAAACGAAGTGAGGTGTGGTGGGTCACCTTTGATCCCTCCGTCGGAGGTGAAATCAAAAAGAAGCGTCCTGCCGTCATCATCAGCAATGATGCCTCCAATAAGTTTCTCAATAGAGTTCAAGTTGTCCCTCTCACCAGCAAGACAGATCGCCTCTATCCCAGTGAGGCACTCGTGGTTTTTAAAGGCAAAGAAAGCAAGGCCATGGCGGATCAATTGGCGACGGTGAGCAAGATGCGGCTTTTTAAGCGCGCTGGTGTACTCTCTGAAGCGGATATGCACAAGATCGAGAAAGCCGTCAAAATCCAACTGGATTTTCTGTAGAAACGGACCAACTGGCTTGCTCCACCGGACCCGCCTTCGCTGCGCTACGGCGGGCCGGTGAGCAGAAACGTGTGTGCCAAGCATGTTTGACAGCTGGAGGGTGAAAGTCCCTTTCACAACCTGATGGAGGTGAAGTGATAGCGAAGCGCAAGGGCGTTTTCGTGAGAGAACGTCTGAAAGAAGCCGGGAAGCAAAGGCGCGAGCCGATGAACAAGAACCGGATCGAGGCATACAGTGCCGGACGAGTCTGCACGGTATAACGAAGTCCAAATCCATCAAGAGCACCGGTTATCCTCACTTAGGCTGCTGGAGGTTGGGGCGGGATGAATTGTCGGACTAAATCGAGGATTAGATCGACCTTTTTCTCCACTCGAAGGAGCACAGCCATCAGATCCTCCGGATGAGTCACCGGTTGCGGTCGATAGCGGTCATCGAGCAGGAAGGCGTCGTTAGAACTAAAGATCACCAGCAGTCCTGCTTCGGGCGGAAGCTGGCTCCGAAAAACCAGCTTTTCATAAGACTCTAAGGGTCGGAGCGGGACCCAGGCTTCGGGGAGAAGCAGTTTCTCGTTCGTAATGTTGTAAGGAAGGTTCGGCACAGCCGCCGCCTCGTAAGAGTAAGGAATAGGACATATTGAGGATCAATAGGTCGTGGAAGTTCGGCGCTCAATTGCGGTCACGACAACACGGCTGCTCGTCCGGGTAGAGATCGAAGAAAATGCGCCAATCGCCCACACGACGACGAAACCCCTCCTGGCCTCCTTTGAGTTTACGGACATCGCCCTGGAGGGGATTTTCTTCCATGTCATCGATCGCGGCGCGTATACGAGCCCGGTCGTTGGGCGGGATACGGTCAAGAGACTTTTGCGCGGGCCCGACGAGGACGACGAGTCGTCGCTTCTTCTCTGCGGAGTTCATCGAGGGTTATGTAATCACCACGTCCGTAGGCGGCTCTGCCGCGCTGAATGGCTCGCCGCTCGGATGGCGTGAGAGTCTCCTCTGGGAATTGCCGAATCGCGATATACGTGCGAAGCGCTTCACGGACAAGTTCGGAGCGAGTCCGATGCTCTGCTCGCATAGTTTTCTCGACCTGCTCCGCCATCTCCGGCGGGAGTGAAATGGTGATGGTTTGTCGTTTTCGCATGGGAATCTGGTCTTACCTAATAAGACATTGTCTCACCAGCATACCAAAGGGAATGAAGCCATCAAAGCATATAATCAGTACCTCCAAACTTTTGGATTCAATGTAAGCCGTCGGAACTTTTCCAAGCTGCGGCGGAGGGACCCTTTCCCGATAGCCGTAACCGGCAGCGCGTAGGCAGGAATTCATATAGGCCTCGTATATAGGTGGGTCGAGAAGCGAGTAACCAGTTGGCGCGAACTCGACGCCTTATGCATTTCCCGGCTTAATGGGTACTTCTGAGTACATCACGATTTCGGCGATTATGGCTGGATCGCGAGGTCTTTGATTTTTAAGGGAGTTTGGTACGCCCGGCAGGGTTCGAACCTGCGACCTACAGCTCCGGAGGCTGTCGCTCTATCCATCTGAGCTACGGGCGCCCTCTGTCGAAAGAAGCCAGAATAGGGGAAAGCGTTCTGCCCAGGATCGTTGCTCCCCAACGCAGGTCTACTAGTCTAACAGAAGATAGGAGCATTTCAAGTAGACGCTTTAGTCCGGGTGTGCGACAAAGTTTTGCGACCATCCTGCAATGGCTTCTTTCCCCGTAAAGTTCGTGACCCGGAAGCGGCCAACTGGATGGAGGTAGGGCAGATGCGCCGTCATCCGGCCCGGTCGACGTGAAGCATCTACCCTGCTACACACATACCTGTTGCACGCCTCTCGAGTTCCACTATTGGATCCGAACCAACCTTGTGGCGCAGTAATCATCAGAAATCAGTCTCGGGAAATTTGTGCAACCCGGGCAAATGCCTTGACTATCCCGGCAAAATCACCGGAGGCAAAGAGGTCTCGAATCACCGCCACGGAGTCAATCCCAAGCTCAAACAATGTTCCGGCGTTTTCGGTCGTAATGCCTCCAATTGCCACAAGCGGCTTGGTGACTCTCTTGCGTATTTCCTCCAGTTCCTGTCGAGACACAAGAGGATCTGGGTTTTCTTTGGTCAAAGTTGGGAATACGGGTCCAATCGCCACGTAGTCGGCCGTCGACCTCTCCCCCGCCAGGGCCTGATGTAAATTGTGCGAGGACACACCAATGACTTTGCCTATTCCCAGGATCTTACGGGCCTGTTCGACAGGCAAATCCTCTTGTCCCAAGTGTATGCCCTGGGCCTCCGCCAACCAGGCAAGATCTGCCCGGTCATTCACAATCACCTGCATCCGAAGATGCCTGGCATATTCAACCGAACGCAGGGCGTCCTCGAAGAGTCTTCTGGATGATGCGGTCTTCTCACGAAGCTGGATCATGTTGAAGCTGGAAGCTGCAAGGACTTCCATTACTTCCTGGATGGGCAGGGGACAGGTAGTAAGATCGACGATGGGGTACAGCGGCGGAAGACTTAAACGCATTAGGCCAGGTATCGTTGCATGAAGGAAGTGTTAAATATCCCGGCATGGAAGTCCGGATCCCGGATGATTTTCTGGTGCAGAGGGATACTGGTTTTGATCCCTTCGATGATGAAGGTTTCCAAAGCTCGTTCCATTCGCTTGATTGCTTCGGGACGGGAGTTGGCGTGAACGACCAACTTGGCGATCAGCGAATCATAGTAAGGGGAGACCACGTATTCGGAATATGCTGCGGTCTCCACTCGCACACCATTTCCACCCGGAACGTTAAAGGATGTGATCTTGCCGGGACAAGGGATCAAGGAGAATGGATCCTCAGCATTGATTCGGCATTCAATGCTGTGTCCTCGCGGTTTGAGGTGTTCTTCAAAGTGGAGTTTAGCACCGGCTGCAATCATGATCTGCAATTTCACCAGGTCAACGCCGGTCACCATTTCAGTGACCGGGTGTTCGACCTGGATTCGGGTATTCATCTCCATAAAGTAGAACTTCAGGGACTCATCCACGAGGAACTCGACAGTCCCGGCATTGGAATATCCGACGGAACTAAGAGCTTTTTCCACCTGGGAGCCCATTTTTTCGCGCAGTTCTTCCGAGACGACCACCGAGGGAGACTCCTCTAGCAACTTCTGATGTCGGCGTTGGATGGTACATTCTCGTTCCCCAAAGTGGACGACTTTCCCGTAATTGTCGCCCATCACTTGGAATTCTATGTGGCGAGGTTTCTCGATATACTTCTCAACGTATAGGTCAGGGACACCGAAAGCCTGCCGGGCCTCATTCTGAGCCGTGGGGAAATGCGAAGCCATTTCGGCCTGGTTGCGGGCAATCCTCATCCCTCGGCCACCTCCTCCGGCAGTGGCTTTAATCATCACTGGGTATCCGATGTCTTCAGCGACGGATACGGCGTCTTGAACCGAACCGACGATTCCATTACTTCCAGGCAGTATTGAAAGGCCGGCCTTCCCCATGGCCATCAGGGCGCGGGCCTTGTCGCCCATGAGTCGAATGATGTTGGGAGGTGGGCCTATGAACTTGATGTGGCAGGCCTCGCAGACCTCCGCAAAATAAGCGTTTTCCGAGAGGAATCCATAGCCCGGGTGAATAGCGTCAACATTGGTGATTTCAGCGGCGCTAATCACGCCCGGTATCTTCAGATAGCTTTCACTGCTTTTGGCTGGCCCCACACAAACGGCTTCATCGGCAAACCGCACGTGGAGGGAATTCCGGTCTGCCTCCGAGAAAATGGCCACAGTTTGAATGCCCAGCTCCTTACAGGCAAAAATGACTCGAAGCGCAATCTCTCCTCGATTAGCAATCAGTATCTTTTTGAACATGGGGTCAGAAGGCGCCAGCTAAAAGTGGCATGGGAAGCCGGGTCTGCTATCGACAAGTCCTATGGATAAAGGACCGAGTTTCACTTTATGAATTCAGATTTGCCAAAGCGTCAGAATTTCCGAGACAAGGCCTGGTCGAAAATGTGGGTAACGTGCCGTGGGTTTCCGCCGCCATCCCTGCTTGGAATCCTCCTTCGCATTCTTGCGTTCATCCATCAGCTCTTTTGTGTTGGTCGGATACCAAAAAGGGCCTGACCAAATTCCACCGGTTCGCCATTTTCGACGAAAATATTTGCGACTTCTCCGCTCACTTCAGCCTCGATCTCGTTCATTAGTTTCATGGCTTCGACGATGCAGAGCACACGACCGGGTTCGACAAAATCGCCAACTTTCACGAAGGAGTCGGCATTAGGATTCGGTGCCCGGTAAAACGTGCCGACAATTGGAGATCGGACTACAAACAGGTCTTCTTTGCCTTCCACAGGAGTCTCGGCCAGCAGTGGGGCGGCCGTGCTGTTTTCCGTAGCTGCCAACCCGGCGACCGGGGCACCTGATATTACCGCTGTTCCTGGAGAGAGCTGGGAGATGGCCACCTGGGTTGTCTGGACTTGTTTCCGGATTCGAACTTTGACACCCGTTCGTTCGACCTCGAGTTCGGTGATCCCATTCTGGGCCACCGCTTCAATCAGTTCTTTGATTTCTTTGATGTTCATGCTTCCGCTCTCTCCCTGACGCTTTCCTTGCAAGCGAGAGGACCTGGCCACGTCTAGACCCAAGGACATATTCTTATTAAGCACTATCTGGACCCACACACCTGCGCAATCCTATTACGGAACAGCGGCGTAAGTATAGCTATTGACCTCTAAAAAGACAAACGATTTAGTCGTGGGACTAGGAGTTACAAACTATGGGAGCAGGGGATAAGACATGAAGGGTGAAACATGAGGCAAGGGGCAGGTTTCTTATAGCATACGGAAGAACAACCTGGGATCGAAGATAGCCAAGTGGCCTTACTCCATATTACTTTGTCTAAAGCGCCAGCTCTTTTTCGAGAACAAACTTCGCCTTCTTTAATTCGAAGCGGGTTCTTCCGATATTGCCGGTCCTGTCTAGCAATACCAGGATAAAGTACTCGGGGGTAATCATCCGAATCACAATGATCCGGTTTTCTGAAGAGACCACCATTTCTTGAATCAATCCTAGCCCGATCTCTTGAGTGGTGAGTGCGGTCCCTTTCAGAAGGGATGAATACTCAGCCGCCAGGGCTTCAATATTCACCGCGCTGCCCGGCACACGGTTCTCAATGGAGATGCCGTCCATTCCCATCACGACAGCGGCAAGAGCTCCCTCCACTTTGTTGAGAACTGAGTCTAAGACCTCCCCGAACATGGTAATTGACACCCTCCCCTCACAGGATCCTGGGGGTGAGGAAGAAAACAAGTTCTTGGGTCTGCTTAGTGACAGACCTTTCTTTGAAGAGATTTCCGATCAAGGGGAGACTCCCGAAGCCGGGGACTTGCCGGACGTTGATCTGTTCGTTATCGATTAACACCCCACCCACCACCACCGTTCCTCCGTTGTTGACCAGAATGGTTGTCCGCGTCTCCTGAGTATTCACAGTCGGAACCCCCTGAACCGTTCGGGAGAAATCCGGAGTAGAATTCTCGATGTTTACATTCAACATGATCGTGCCTTCTTCGGTTATTTGCGGGGTCACTCGAAGCTTGAGAGCAAAATCGAAGAACTGGACGGAAATGGTGTTGTTAATCGTGGTCTGAACAGGGATCTTGACACCCTGCTGCACAAAACCTTCGATGTTATCCTGGGTTAAGATCTTTGGCTTGGACAGCAGGCGAGCGTTCCCGTGACTTTCAGCCGCTGTGATAATTACATCTAAAATGAAATTATTAGTGAACCCCACGGCACCATACAGCGAACTAGTGGCAGCGGTTGCAGCCAGGTTGACGTTAAAAGGAACCGAATTCGCCCCTCCTCCGGAACCGGAAGTTGGGGGCACAGAGACGCTAGGTGGAGGGGTTCGAGAGAAAGGATTCCCAGGGAGAGCACCCGCAATTTTGTTCTGGGCATTGTTTCCCATAATAGCGCCCCACTGGATTCCAACATCGCGCAGGAAGTTTCGGTTAGCTGCCACAACCCTGGCTTCAATTTCCACCTGACGAATCTTCTTATCTAGCTGTTTGATAAGGGCATCAATTGCGGTGAACTTACCCGGGATGTCTGAAATGACCATTGAGTTGGTTCTGGGGTCGACGATGATTTCGCCGCGCGGTGAAAGAACCTTCTTCAAGACTGCGCTCAAGTCCGTCGCTTTCGCGTAGCTCAAGACCCGAGTCTCGGTTTGTAGCTCGGCGGCAAGTACCCGGGCATCAGCCAGGCGTTTCCGCTGAGTCTCCTCGGCCTCGAGCGCTGTATTGGTGGCGATCCTCAGGACATTACCCTCTATTTGCTTGCCCAGGGAGTTATTCTTTAGCACGACGTCGAGAGCTTGGTCCCAAGGGACGTCGTTCAAGAAGATAGTAAGGTTCCCCTTGACATCCGGATCCAACACGATGTTCAGCCCGCTGATCTCACCAATCAGTCGGAAGAAATCCTTCAAATCAGCATCCTTCAGCTCCAGTGAAATCAACTCCCCACTGTACCTGGGTGTCACCGGAGTGCTTGGCTGTGAGATAATTTGACTCGCCACAGGCTGGGTCATTGTGGACGTCTGCGGGGCCGGTCTGAGCGGTTCCGCTGGCGGTGCAGAGGGTTGCTGGGCCAGGAGTGCGATAGGTTTTGGCTGGGCCGTCATACTCTTGGAATCCGGGGAAGCAATTGGAGCTTGAACTGTAGGAGATTGGGGCAGTGAGGTACGTGTCTTCAATACTGGAGGAGAGGAATCGGCCTGAGCCATGACCACCGGCTTGGCAACCGACAGGGGTTGTTCCACTGTGGGCCGAGGCGGGGGCGCGTTCAACAATTCCTGAGCAGGGGATGATGTCTGTTTGGCCTTCTCAACCGGGGAGTTGGAAACGGCCATTAAGCCTGCGGCGAGCAACGGTCTCGACAGGTTTAATGGGTTCGCATAGAGGTTTGAAGCTGAGTCCCACGGGTTCATGGCAATCTGGGGCAAGGGTGCCGGTTCCCGGACCTCCGGTACCTTCACACGAGGAATGGCACTCTCAGACAAGCGGGGTTCAGCCGTGCTGACGGGACTAACCAGCAAATCTGATTCGGTCTGGTAATTGTTCATGGCCAACTGGGGCAGCGGTTCCGGTTCTGAGGGCTCGGGCAGTTCTGCGTGCAAGGTCCTTTGGGTGGAAATTGATGGCTTGGCCAACTCTAGGGAACCTTGAAACAGTTCCACTTGAGACGAGTGTCCATTCATGGCGATTTCAGTGAGGGGTTCCGGCTCTCCCAATTGTGGGATCTCGATAGGTGGTGTGGGTGGGACCGGCTGAGCTAATGCCTGCCCATGCAAGAACACCACCGGAACCAAGGGCATGACATCCAGTGCCAGAGGGTAACTGGGTGCGAATTCCTCAAGTTGAGGGATACTCCCCGGTTCTGTCAGAGGCTCCGTCTTTGGTAGAAGTGGCTTCTCTCGGGCAACTTGCAGGGCGGGTTTCGCCGCCTTCTGGAATCGGACTACCAGGCCCGTCTCAGTACCAACCACTTGGTACTGAGTTCGGTGCGACAGATCAAAGACGCATCGGACGAGTTTTCCTTGTGACGATTCACCGTTCCCGAACCGAAGTCTTTGGATCAAGTCTGAATTCACCACGACCGCTTTGCGCAGGACCTTGAAGGTTGAATTCTCGACATCAATCACTAGGCGCTGCGGTTTTTCCAGTTCAAAGTATTTGAAGACTGGCTGGGCGCTGGTCATCAAGCGGAACTCGACTTGATCCTCGCTCTCCTGGATGGCTACGTCTTGAATGGAAGTAGGTGTCGGGTGCCCAACCGTTACAGGAGAATCAAGCTTGCCTGAGACTTCAGGCTGGGAGTCGGAGGAGCTATCTGAGGAACTGAAGATGACCTGGACCTTCGATCCTTCTCCCTGCAATGCATATCGGATCGGATGGTTCAAGTTGAACTCAATGCGGATTAGAGATTTCTGCCCCTCACCGATCTGGGAAACCGTCGCAAAATCCACCAGGTTGGTCTTTATGGCAAGAAAGTTATTTGACAGTCGAGACTGGGCTTCGGGAATGTCCAGAATAAATAGGCGAGGATTGGGGTAATATGAAGTGTAATCAATTAACCGGTCTGCACTTACGGTCACTATCGTTTGAGAGCCACTGCTCCCAAAGGACAAGTCCTGAATCAAGGCAGGGGTCGATTCTGCTCCAGCAGTAGACTGAGATAGGCCTGGCACCGCTACAACTGTCGAAAGCAGAAAGATCAATTTCAGGTACCGGATTAAAGGTCTACTTCTCATTGGTTCCTTCTCCTCGCGTCGGATACAGCTTCTTGACAACCTGTTTGGAGACTTGCTTGCCTAGATTATCAGTTAAGGTCTGGTTGAAGACGACAACATCATTGCGGATCTCCAAAACTTTGCCGTCGTACAGAACATCGTTGGCATGAACAAATAAGGTCTTGTTGCGATAACCCTGCACGATAGCCAGCAGTCCCCCTTTTGATTTGACAATGCCCACGACCTTGATTTCTGAAACCAAGTGTCCTCTCAATCCGGGGGGGCGGACAATTGGCGCGCTTGCGGACTGGATCGTTTGGGTTACATCCAGGGATCGAAAAGGGTCCCTACGTCCCTTAATCTCGTACTTGTAATTCGGCACGGCTGCTTCATTAGCGGAGGGTGTTGCAACCGGAACCGCACTCGTAGCTGGTGCGGCGGCCCGCTGGATTGATCCGGCCTTTGAAGCATCAATCTTGGGGGGCGCCGCCGGTTTATTCGACTGCTGTGCAGCAAGGGTAATCCCCATCCAAACGAGCAGTACAGAGAAAATTGAAACTTTGCGGTTCATCTTTTGGGTTTCACAGGGGGTTTTGCCCCTTTACTTTCCTTTTTTCGGTTTCACAGGGGGTTTTGCCCCTTTACTTTCCTTGGGCTCAGCAGGCGGTTCCTTTTCCTCTCCGTAAACAAATGTCGTGGCCGTACAACTGGCCGCGATCGTAAAGCGTGGATCGGCCTTGCGGCTGCTCTCCGTGATCTTGACGTCCGAGACATTTACGATACGTGGGAACTTGCTGAGCTTGTCAAAAAAGATACCTAAACTGTGATAAGTGCCGTCCACTTCCAGATTGATCGGCCACTCCGAGAAGAATTCCCTCTGAGCCACGGGCAAGGGTTGAAACTTCTTGATGACCAGCCCGGAATTAAGAGCGCTTTCCTGAATCTGGCGCAGTAACTGGTCGGTTTGCTTGGCCTCCGGCAGAATGATCTTCAGAGTAGCCAGTTTGCTGATGAGTTGCTTGTTCTGCGACTGATATTCCTGGTGCTTTTGCTCGACGGCTTGTCCTCGCTGGATTTCCACTTTCAAGGCATCCAGTTGTTTCTGTTTTACTACGATTTGATCGCTCCATCCCTTTACAAAGAAGTACCAGCCCCCCACAACCAGGGCCATGCCAAAAAGGATAAATACTACCAATTGACTGTACCAGGGGAGATTATTGACGTTCTTAAGACTGTCGGAGATTGCCATCGTGAAAATTCCCAGGGCCTGCCGGCCTCTTCATATCTTGGGGACGATTTCCCCTTCAAACGTGATGGAAAACGTGTACTTGGACTCAGCTTCCTGCACGTTGATCAAATTGACATTCTTGAATTTCCCAACTTGTTCCAGGCTGGTAATGAAATCGGCAATGACATTGGGGGATCCCATCACCAATCCGTTCACCGTGAAGAGACTCTCCTTCTGCTGCAACTCCCGGAGCCACAGCCCTTCGGTTCTTTGCACACAATCACTCAGCGAATCGAGGATTCGCACTGGCCCCGACTGATTCTTCTTGAGCGACTCGATGACGTCGATCCGAGCCTCCAGGAGTTTGCGCCTCTTTTCAAAGACCTCGTTTTCTTTGAGAAGATTCTCCTGGCGGAGTTTCTCCTTCTTGGCGCGGGCAATCTGCTTAGTCAACTCAATATCCTGCCGCGACACTACCTGATTCCAGGAGAAGATGATTCCAAGGGCCACCACGACTACAGAGATAGCCATGATGAGCGAGATCAGCGTGTTAGAAGGCCCACGAACCGCCCTCACCTTGGTTTTGGCAGCCTTGACTTTGGCGCGTCCAAGAAGATTAATCTTTATCATTAGTTGTCAAAACTCCTTAAGGCCAACCCCACGGCGACGGCCATGCTGGGAGCCGTTGCTTCCAGCTTCCCTTGGTCCAGCCCTTTCCCAAAAGAAAGATTGCGAAAGGGGTTCAACATCTCCACCGAAATATTGAATTTGTTCTGGAGGAGGTCCAAAAGGCCTAACACCTTGGCGCACCCGCCACTCACATAGATGCGCTGAATCTGGTCGCCGATGGAAGTTGCTCGGAAGAAATCGAAAGTCTTTTGGATCTCGAGGAGGAGCACTTCCGAGATTGACTGCAACAGAGAAGGAACGCTCTCACTGGGCACGCCCTCAATCGTCTTTCCCATTTTGATTTGCTCAGCTTCCTCGAAGCTGAGATTGAGTTCCTTTTGAAGCACGTCGGTAAACTGGTTCCCACCGGAAGAAACATCCCGTGTGAACATAGGAGTGCCGCCCTTGGTGACCACGATATTCATGATGCTGGCCCCAATATTGAGTAAGGCCACGACGGTATTGGAGGCCGGAGTGTAATTGACATCGAAGGCATTCTGCACCGCGAATGCATCAATGTCCACCACTAGCGGACTTCGACCTGCTTGCGTGATCACATTGGTGTGATTCAGAATCTTGTCCTTCTTGACTGCGACCAGTAAGACGTCGGTGGTGCTCGAAGGCGAGGCGGGGTTTAGGATCTGATAATCAAGGTTGACATCCTGAATGTCAAACGGAATGTGCTGCTCTGCTTCCCACTGGATTGATTCTTCCAGCTCTTCTTCATTCATTAGGGGAAGCGATATCTTCTTCACAATAACGGAATGCCCGGACACCGATGTGGCGACGAACCTGGTCTTAATCTTCTGCTCATTGAAGATCTTGGAAATAGAATCAGATACCGAGAGCGCATCCATGATAGCCCCGTCTACTACGGTATCTGTGGCCAGAGGTTCTAAAGCGGCGTGAACGACCTCATACCCCTTCTTGATCCGTCGAAGTTCCACGGCCTTCACACAACTGGAGCCGATGTCCAGACCGACCAGAGGTTTTTGTCGGGAAAGAAATTGCACGTCTTAGTTCCTGATCAAAGAGTTAAAATCAGTGTATCGAGAGAAGAAAATCCGAACTTTATCTTTTTTCTTTAATCCCATGTTTGCTTTTGATTTCCATCCACTCATCCAGAACAGTCTTCTTGAATCGCCACCGGTTACCTAGCTTAAAGGCGGGAACTCTTTCCGTGGTCACGTATCTATAAAGGGTGTCGGGAGAAATCCCCAGGTAATGGGAAGCTTCCCTGATATTCATCACTTCCTTGGGCTGGACCATCAGTCGTTCCCCAAAGTAAGGTCTGCTCCCACTTATCGGTCAATTGCGAAGGG
>JBGOTQ010000179.1:0-14409 GCA_041476565.1 Terriglobia bacterium
GGGGACTGACCTCAAGGGTCTGGAAGTCTCCACGGAAGGGGGCAGCTTCAACACTTACCGGGGCCGTCTCAGTTATGGCGCCAAGCGCCAAAACGGTCTGGAGATGCTCTTCTCGGGCACCTTTTATGACAGCGCGGGCCAACAGCAGTTGTACTTTCAGGAGTTTGATACTCCCTCCACCAATGACGGGATTGCGGTAAAAGCCGACGGGGATCGGTTCCAGCAGTTCTTCACCAACCTGGCGTACCGTGATTTCTCGGCCCAGGGAGTATTTGGCTATAGGAAGAAATTCGTGCCCACTGCGCCCCTGGGGACTGTCTTCAACGACTCTCGCACCAGCAGCGTGGATAGCCGGGGTTACCTGGATCTCACCTACGCCCATACTCTTAAGAATCGATGGGAGATAGTCGGCCGCCTCTCCTATGACCGGTATGGCTACGACGGCGATTGGATCTACGATTACTCTATGAGTGACCAACCATTCCTGGTCGTCAACAGAGACGAAGCCCGCGCGAATTGGTGGACAGGAGAATTGAAGCTTGCCCGGAAGCTGGGGGACAAACACCAGCTGATTGGGGGGTCAGAATACCGCGACAATTGGAGCCTGGTTGGCAAGAATTACGACGTGAACCCCTTTTTCAGCTACCTGGATGGTCGGGGCAATTCCAAAGTCTGGGGGCTTTACATTCAAGATGAGTATGCAATCACGAAACATCTGACTCTCAATGCTGGCGTTCGCTACGACCACTATGACACCTTTGGGGGTACCGCTCATCCAAGGGTCGGACTGATCATTATGCCCCGCCAGCGTACAGCTATCAAGCTCCTTTATGGTGGAGCCTTCCGGGCCCCCAATGCCTACGAATTCTCCTATAGCGGAGTTGGCCAGGAAGGCAACCCCGAGCTCAGACCCGAGACCATCAAGACGGTTGAATTGGTCCTGGAACACTACCTGCGAAAGCACTATCGCATATCCGCCTCAGGCTTCTACAACCGGATCAACGGCCTGATCAACCAGGAGACGGACCCAGCCGACGGACTTTTAATCTTCAGAAATCTCCAAAACGTTCGAGCCAAGGGGTTGGAATTGGAAATGGACGGCAAGTGGGCTAATGGTCTGCAGGGACAAGTGAGCTATGCCTTCCAGGATTCATATACTCAGCAGACGGGGGCGACACTCACCAATTCGCCCCGGCACCTGGCCAAACTTAACCTTAAGGTGCCTCTCATCCGGCAGCGGTTGTTCGCAGGGTTAAATCTGCTTTACACGAGCCCCAGGAAAACTCTGGCGGGCAATGAGGTCAAAGGGTTTGTAGTTCCCAATTTGTCCCTGTCGACCCAAAAGCTCCTGAAGGGGCTCGATCTCTCGTTCAGCGTGTATAACTTCTCCAATACGAAGTATGGGGATCCCGGGTCAGAAGAGAACCGGCAAGACACTATCTGGCAAGATGGAAGGACCTTTCGCATGAGGGTAGGTTATCACTTTTAGTCTTTGTGAGAGTTTGCAGAACCAAGGGATTTGAGGCGAACAGTTTAAGGAAAGCTCTCGTAATGCTTCTGAAGGACAAAGCACAATTGAACACAGGCAGCGGCCCCAACGTTAACGAAGAGGCAGGGCTAAATTTTTCACGACCCGGGATCCAGCCGCTTTGCCCAGGGTGCTTCGCCTGGCTGGTGGTGTCAATCACAATTTTCGCCTTGATCGGCAGCACCCCAGGAACCCTGGCGGATTCTCCATCCTTCAGTGAGTACCAGGTCAAAGCTGCGTTTCTCTATAACTTCGCGCGATTTGTAGAGTGGCCGACGGACGCATTCCTTGACGCTCATGCCCCTATTCTGCTGGGCATCGTGGGGGAGGACCCTTTTGGCGATGCGCTGGAGCAGGCACTTAAGGGGAAAAGCGTCAACGGCCGGGAGTTGGTGCTGAAGCGGCTAACCCGACAACAAGACTTGAAAGGATTTCATATGCTGTTTGTGAGTTCGTCGGAGGCTCGACATCTCTCCCAGATCATGGAGAGTCTCAAGGGAAAATGCGTCTTGACTGTCGGAGAGACAGAAGGATTCGCCCAAACCGGCGGAGTCATTAATTTCACCCTGGAAGAGAACAAGGTCCATTTTGAGATCAACGTCGACACGGCTGAACGGGCCCATTTGAAAATCAGCTCCAAGCTACTGGCTCTGGCGAAGGTTCTCAAAGATGAACGTCCCGATGCGAGGAAATAAGATGCGCCTGTTTCAAGACCTCTCCATCAAACGTAAACTGACTGCAATCATCATGGTCATCAGCACGGTGGCCTTGCTGCTGTCTTGCGTTGCATTCATCACGTATGATCTGCTCATGCTGCGGCAGACCATGAAACGCGACCTCTCGGTCCTGGCTGGCATTATCGGCTCCAACAGCACCGCTGCCCTCGCCTTTGATGATCAGAATGCCGCCAGGGAGACGCTGTCTGCCCTCAGTGCCGAGCCGCATGTGGTTTCCGCCTGCGTTTACACCAGAAACGGGAAACCGTTTGCCAAGTATCTTCGAGAAGACCCGAAAGGAGAATTTTTGCCGCCACCGCCTGGAGCCGATGGAAGTCAATTTGAAGTGGATCACCTGGTGCTCTTTCAGCGGATCAGGCTGGATGGAGAACCCCTCGGCACTGTCTACATCCAATCAGATCTGAAGGAGATGGAAGCCCGCCTGCGGCGCTACAGCCTCATCCTTTTAATCATTGTTTCCGGGTCTTCCCTGGTGGCTTATCTGCTGGCGGCCAGACTCCAAGGCGTCATTTCCTTGCCAATCCTGCACCTGGCTCAGACGGCAAAGGTGGTCTCAAGCGAAAAAGACTACTCCATTCGGGCAGTGAAAAAGTCTCAGGATGAAATCGGTACCCTCATTGAGAGTTTCAACGAGATGCTGGAGCAAATACATATTCGTGACGAGGAACTTCAGCGACATCGGGAGCACCTCGAAGAGGTCGTGTTCGCACGTACAAACCAATTGAAAGCTACGAACGCCCAACTGACGGTAGCCAAGGAAAAGGCAGAGCAAGCGAACCGGTCCAAGAGCGAGTTCCTGGCTAACATGAGCCATGAACTGCGGACCCCGTTGAATGCGGTTATCGGCTACAGCGAGATGCTGCAGGAAACTGCCCAGGAAGCGGATCACCAAGAATTCCTGCCGGATTTGAAGAAGATCCATTCGGCCGGCAAGCACCTGTTGGGGTTGATTAATGACATTTTGGATCTGTCAAAGATCGAAGCGGGCAGGATGCAACTTTACCTGGAATGGTTTGAGTTGCGACCCATGATCGACGACGTGATCGGTACGGTGCAGCCGCTGGTGGACAAGAACAACAATCGATTGGAAGTGGCTTGCGAGCAGGATCTGGGGTGGATGCAGGCAGATCACACTAAGACACGGCAAGTGCTATACAACCTGTTGAGCAATGCCTCGAAGTTTACGGAACGCGGGACGATTTGGCTAGTGGCGAACCTTCTCCAGAGGGACGACGGGCAGTGGGTGCAGTTTCGGGTCCACGACACAGGCATTGGGATGAGCCGGGAGCAGATCGATAAGCTGTTCCAGCCGTTTACGCAAGCAGATAGCTCTACGACCCGGAAGTATGGAGGAACGGGGCTTGGGTTAGCCATCAGTCGCCACTTCTGCCGCATGATGGGAGGGGAGCTTCAAGTGGAGAGCGTCCCTGGGGAAGGATCGACCTTCACGGTGTTGTTGCCGGCCAGAGAGGCGAAGGCTGAGAGATCTGAAGGGAAGATTGCAAACCAGGAAAACGGCAAGGCGGGGGCTTCGGAGTTCGCACGCGGCGGGTCCACAGAAGATCGCAAGCCGGGAATTGGACCCGTCTTGGTGATTGATGATGATCCAACGGTACGGGAACTGGTAAGGCATGTTCTCAGCAAGGAAGGGTATCAAGTGGTAGAGGCCTCGGAAGGAGGAGAAGGGCTGCTGCTGGCCCGGGCGGCGCAGCCGATGGCGATCGTTCTGGATGTATTGATGCGGGGGATAGACGGCTGGGAGGTGCTGAGCCAACTGAAAGCAGACGAGGAACTGGCAGAGATTCCCGTCATCATGCTGACCATTGTCGATGAACGGAACCGAGGCTATTTACTGGGAGCCTCTGATTACCTGGTCAAGCCGATTGAGCCGGATCGGCTATTAAGGGTGCTGCGGAAGTATCAAGGGATAAAGCCGTCAGGCCAGCTCTTGATCGTAGAGGATGATAGCCTGACGCGAGAGATGATGAGGCGAATCCTCGAACCGATGGGCTGGAAAGTGCGGGAGGCCTGTAATGGGCGGGAGGGGCTGGAACGGGTGGCGGAGAGTGCCCCGGACTTGATTTTGCTGGACCTGGTGATGCCCGAGATGGATGGATTTGAGTTTTTGAGCCGGTTGCGTCAGGAGAGGGATGGGCGGTCGATACCTGTCGTGGTGGTGACGGGGAAGGACCTGAGCGAAGCGGACCGTCTGCGGTTGAACGGGTCGGTGGAGAAGGTGTTGAAGAAGGGCGCTGAGAACCGGGAACATCTGCTGCGGGAGGTGTGCGAGTGGGTGAGGAATTGCGCCCGGACAGCAGTTCAAGGGTCTGAAGTGGAGGTACCGCTTGTGTAAGATCCTGCTGGTGGAAGACAACGAGATGAACCGGGACATGCTATCCCGGCGGCTGAAGCGGCAGGGGTATGAGGTGGTGGTGGCGGCCGACGGGCAGCAGGGACTGCTGATGGCAGAAGCTGAAAGCCCTGCTTTGATCCTGATGGACATGAGTTTGCCTGAATTGGACGGCTGGGAGGCAACGCGGCGGCTCAAAGCTAGCAAGTCCACACAGCATATACCCGTGATTGCCCTAACGGCACATGCCATGGTCGATGACCGGGAAAAAGCCTACGCCGCAGGTTGTGACGACTATGATACCAAGCCGGTGGAGTTCCAGCGATTGCTGGCAAAGATCAACACGTTGCTGGTGCAAGAGGGGGCTCGATGACAAGCAGCTCGGGGAGTGTCTTGATTGTTGACGACAATGAGATGAACCGGGACATGCTATCCCGGCGGCTGGAGCGCCAAGGGTATGCGGTGGGGACGGCGGTGGATGGGAAACAAGCATTGGAGCGGATTGAGAGGGAACCATGGGACCTCGTGCTGCTAGACGTGACCATGCCGGGGCTGAGCGGGCTGGACGTGCTGAGGGAGATCAGGAACCAGAAGGGTCCCACCGAACTTCCGGTGATCATGGTGACGGCCCGACAGGAAAGTCCTGACATAGTTAGGGCCCTGGAGCAGGGGGCCAACGATTATGTGACCAAGCCGATTGACTTTGCAGTAGCCCTGGCCCGGATTCGAACTCAGTTATCACGAAAGCAGACCGAAAATGCACTTCGCGAAAGTGAAGAGCGTTATGCCCTGGCCTTTCGCGGGGCCAATGACGGACTTTGGGACTGGAATCTGAAAAGCAACGAAATGCATTTCTCACCGCGATGGAAATCCATGCTGGGATGGGAGGACCATGAGATTGATAACATTCCGGAAGAATGGTTTCGTCGGGTGCATCCTGAAGATCTGGCGAAACTCGAAGAGACAATCGCTAGCCACCTGGCGGGACAGACTCCTCACTTCGAACGAGAACACCGCATGTTACATAAGGATGGAGCTTATCGATGGATGCTCAGTCGTGGCTTGGCGGTTCGGGATACGGCAGGAACAGCCACCCGCATGGCAGGGTCTCAAACGGACATTACGTGGGGCAAGACCTCCGATGCGCTGACCGGGCTGCCCAACCGGATCTTGTTCCTGGACCGCCTGGGCCGCTCGCTGCAACGGTCCAAGCGGCGCAAAGATTACCTGTTTGCGGTGATTTTCCTCGACCTGGACCGCTTTAAACTGGTCAACGACAGCCTGGGGCACATGATTGGCGACCAATTGTTGATCGAGACGGCCGAGCGGTTAGAGACCAGCCTGCGCTCGATAGACACCGTAGCGCGTAGCGGTGAAAATACGGCGGCCCGAGTGGGAGGAGATGAATTCATTCTGCTCCTCGAGGACATTAAACATGTCAGCGACGCCATGCGGGTGGCTGAGCGCATCAGTGCTGAGCTATCCAAGCCGTTCAACATGAACGGCCACGAGGTTGTGGTTACGGCCAGCATGGGCATTGCCCTCAGCGCGACTGGATACGAACACCCGGAAGATCTGTTGCGGGACGCCGATACAGCCATGAATCGGGCCAAATCATTGGGCAAAGCCCGATTCGAAGTCTTCGATCCCAAAATGCGCGAGCAGACGATCTCGCGGCTGCAGCTGGAAATAGATTTGCGCAGAGCCATTGAGCAGCAGGAATTTGAGAATTTCTACCAACCCATTATTTCACTGTCAACCGGTCAGATTGTCGGCTTTGAGGCACTGGTACGTTGGAAGCATCCCACGCGAGGGCTGGTTTACCCGCTGGAATTCATCCCGATTGCCGAGGAGACCAACCTGATTTTTCCTCTGGGGCAGTGGGTGTTGACCGAGGCCTGCCGTCAAATGAAGGCGTGGCAGACTCGTTTTGGCGCCATGCCGACTTTAAGCATTAGCGTCAATCTTTCTACCAGACAATTCCTGCAACCCGATCTGATCGAGCAAATCGGGGGAGTCCTTTTTGAGACAGGGCTGCCTCCAAGCAGTCTGAAGCTGGAGATTACGGAGAGTATGATCATGGGGGATCCCTATTCCGCAGCCGCCACCCTGTCACAAATGAAAGCGCTGGACATCCAACTGGGAATAGATGACTTTGGGACGGGTTACTCCTCCTTGAGCTATCTCCACCGGTTTCCTGTGGACACCATGAAGGTCGACCGGTCATTTGTCAGTCAGATGGAACTGAAAGAGGAAAACAAGCAGATCGTTGGGACCATTGTGGCCCTGGCCCACAACCTGGGGCTGGATGTGGTGGCCGAAGGAGTGGAAACCGCTGAGCAACTGGAGCTCTTGAAAACCTTGGGATGCGAATATGTCCAGGGCTTCTTGTTTTCCAAAGCGGTTGAAGCCAAAGCAGCTACCGCCATGCTTGAGAGACCGACCGCATGGCCTTACTCAAGGACCTCGAGTGTGGAGGATGGAGGCGAGGAGGACCTGGGGAGATGATGCCGAGCCAGCGGATTTGCAGTGGCTATTGGGTCGGGTTGGAGGAGCGCTAGAGGAGACGATTGCACTATGAAAAAGCTACATGGGTCGGTGCTGATAGTCGACGACAACGAGTTGAACCGGGACATGTTGTCACGGCGTCTGGAGCGGCAGAACTACGTGGTTGGAATAGCGGAGAATGGCGAGCAGGCACTGGAGCGGATTGAAAGAGAGCCATGGGACCTGGTCCTGCTGGACGTGACTATGCCAGGACTGAGCGGACTGGAAGTTCTGAAGGTGATCCGAAGCCAGAAGAGTCCAGCCGAGTTGCCGGTGATCATGGTGACGGCCCGTCAGGAAAGCACCGACATAGTGCAAGCCCTGAATCTAGGTGCCAACGATTATGTGACCAAGCCGATTGACTTTGCCGTGGTTCTGGCTCGTGTCCAGATTCAAATCTCCTGCAAGCAAGCCGAAGAGGCCCTGCGAAAGTCACATGAGGAGTTGGAATTACGGGTCCAAGAACGGACGGCGGAGTTAAGGCAATCCAATGAGGCTTTGACAGCGGAAATCGTTCAGCGGAAGGAAACCGAAGCAAACTTGGAGAAAGCCAAAGAAGCAGCCGAGGCCGCCAACCGTGCCAAGAGCGACTTTCTCGCTAACGTAAGCCATGAACTTCGGACCCCCATGAATGGAATCATCGGTATGTCCGAGCTTCTTCTCGATACTCCCCTTTCCCCCGAGCAGCGCGAGCATCTCGAGATGGTGAAGTTGTCAGCCGACTCCCTGCTTCGGGTGATCAACGACATCCTGGATTTCTCCAAGATGGAATCAGGCCGATTCGCGCTCGAACCGGTCAGCTTCGACCTGCCCTCTCTGCTTGAGAACACCGTGAAGATCGTTAGCATTCAAGCCCTTCACAAGGGACTGGAGCTCCGGTTTTGCATTCACCCGAATATTCCTGAGACGGTCATTGGCGATCCAATCCGCTTGCGACAGGTGTTGGTGAATCTGGCCGGAAACGCCATCAAGTTTACCAGCCGCGGGCACGTGACGATCGAGGCTAGATCGGCGGCTGAAGAGCATCCAACCGGAGACGCGCCCGACCACCACGGCAGTACCCCAACCTGCCTTCTTCAAGTTTCGGTTTCCGACACGGGGATCGGCATCCCCGAGGAAAAAAGAATTACGATTTTTGAGCCGTTCATTCAGGCAGATAGTTCGACCACGCGAAAATATGGTGGTACCGGTTTGGGACTGGCCATCTCCTCCCAACTGGTGGAGATGATGGGGGGGAAGATTTGGCTGAAAAGCACAGTTGGAAGCGGCAGTACCTTCCACTTCACGGTACGCCTCGGCCTTGAGTCAGATCACTTCAGTGACAAGCATCCTGCTTCGACCCACCGGGCACAGGCCTTGTTAAAACGAGAATCCTTAAAGATCCTGGTGGCGGAAGACAACGTGGTCAACCGGAAGCTGATGGTCAGACTCTTGGAAAAGCGAGGCCATCAAACGTGTGTCGCCGCAAGCGGACGCGAAGCCCTGGCACTGATTTCGCAACAGGACTTTGACCTGGTTTTGATGGATCTGCTAATGGAAGAGATCGACGGCACAGAATCGTTGGCAGTCATCCGCGAGAAAGAAAAACAGACGGGAAATCACCTCCCGGTAATTGCTCTAACCGCCCATGCCATGAAAGGCGACCGGGAGCAGTGCTTTGAAGCCGGCTTTGACAGTTATCTGTCCAAGCCTATCCTCGCCAGCAAATTACTTGAGGAGATCGAGAGGGTATTACCGGCGTCCGAAGGAGTCGAGAAGGTTCTCCTTGAATCTGAAGAAATGGGCGTCGTACATCCCCTTGAGCAGGACTCTAATTGGGAATCGCTCTAGAAAGGGTCGATCCAGGATGGACTTTGAGATGTGGTGGAATCTCACTCACACCGTGTGGGGAGCGGCGATTGTTGGCTTTCTAGCCTTTTCGGCCTTCCTCTGGGTGGTCTTGCTAAAGCATCAGGTCAGACAGCAGACCGAGAGGATCCAACAACGGTTAATGCGTGAGGCGGTTTTAGAGAAAGAATACCAGGAATTGATTGAAAGCCATGGAGAAGGAATGGGGATGGTGGACTCACAGGAAATCTTTTTTCGGGCGAACCCGGCCGCAGAAGAGATTTTCGGTCTCCCGCCAGGAGGATTGGTCGGTAGGAACCTCAAGGAATTCACAGACCCGGAGGAGTATGCTCGAGTATTGGCGCAAACCCAGGAACGCAAAAAAGGAAAAGGGGCATCCTATGAAATGGAGATTGTTCGTCCGGATGGGAAACGTCGTCGGATTCTAGTGACAGTGACTCCTCGGTTCGGCCCCTGGGGAGGTTTCGAAAGCTCCTTCGGCATGTTCCGGGATATCACGGAGTACAAACAGGCCGCAGAGTTGCGGATTGCCAAGGAGGCTGCGGAAGCAGCCAACCAGGCCAAGAGTGAGTTTTTAGCCAACATGAGCCACGAGTTACGTACTCCGTTGAACGCCATCCTTGGCTACAGCGAGATGCTCCAGGAGCAAGTCGAGGAGGGTGGTCAGAGTGACCTTCTGTCGGATCTCAAGAAAATTCATTCCGCCGGCAGGCATCTTCTGAGTTTGATAAATGAGATTCTCGATCTATCCAAGATTGAAGCTGGCAAAATGCAACTTTCTCTGGAGTCCTTTGAGTTGACAGAAATCATTGAAGAAGTGGTCGATACTGTTCAGCCCATAGTGAACAAAAACGGTAATGTCATGAAGCTTGCTATTTCTCCGGACATCGGAATCATGCATTCAGATCAGACCAAGACGCGCCAGGTGCTGTTCAACCTGCTCAGTAACGCCGCCAAATTCACGGAGAATGGGGTGATCCGATTGGAAGTAGAACGCCAGAAGAAAGAAGACAGCAACTGGGTGATCCTTCGAGTCGAGGACACCGGAATTGGAATGAGCCTGAGTCAGATGGAAAAGCTGTACAAGCCCTTTTTCCAGGCCGATGCATCAATCACCCGTAAGTACGGAGGCACTGGACTGGGATTGGCCATCAGTCTGAAATTCTGCCGCCTGATGGGGGGAGATTTGAGTGTTACGAGCGACCTGGGCAAAGGTTCAACGTTTACGGTTAGCCTTCCTACTGAAGTAGTTGCTCCGTGTCCCCAGCCGGAAACAGTTTCAATGCCCAATGACGGGCCCGAACCCGGATCTCTATTCGAGGAAAGAGGGTTGCTCTCCCAAGAAGATGTCACGAAGCCTCTGTCCGCGAACGAGGACCGTGCTCTGGCCTGAGCGGACAGGTTGGGTTTAACCAGGGGAAGAGAACGGTTCTTCTATAGGGGATTGGAAAATATAGTGACCAACCTCTCACCCCCCGGCCCCTCTCCCATCGGGGAAAGAGGTGCCAAAGGCGAGGTGAGGGGCAAAGTGCAAAAGGAGCGACCTCTAAAGTTGTCACTATAATTTGCATAAATCGATAAACTGATTTTCTACTCCAAAGAGGGCACCGCATACTTATGGCAAGAATTGAGGATATGCTTCATGACCAATTGAGATTGCCGACCCTTCCGGCCATAGCCGTGCGCATACTTGACGCGGTGAAGCGGGATGACCGGTCTTGGGCGGAACTTGCCCAGATCATCCAGTCCGACCCGGCGCTAACTGCCAAGATATTACAGATCGCCAACTCGTCGTATTATTCCCCGTCTCGCAAGGTCAGCAACATTGAAAAGGCCCTGGCACTTCTGGGCGTTAGTGCTCTGAAGAATATTGCTTTGTCTTTTGCGATCTGCAGTGGAATGAAAGGACATGCGGCCGGTTCTTTCGATTTTGACTTCTTCTGGAAAAGGGCAATTACTGCTGCCGTAGCGGCAGATTTGACCGCGACATTGGTCAAACAAAAAACCGATGATACATTCGTAACCGCTTTGCTTCAAGATATCGGCATTCTGATTTTGTATTCTTACCGTCCCAACGATTACCTGGAAGTGCTCGGTGAAAAAAAGACAACTGGATTGCCCGTGCAGGAAATTGAGAAAAAGATACTCGGTTTCGATCATCCCGAACTGGGTTCCGAGATTCTAAAAAAGTGGGGACTTCCGGAAAGTATCTACATGCCCATTCGCTTTCACCATCATCGAGAAAGCGTTCCTGCGGAGTACAGGGTCCGGAAGGAAATACTCCTGCTCTCAGATAAGCTTTCTTCGGTCTATCATGGAACCCGGAGCGTGGGAAGAATTCTCGAAATCAAGGAAATTCTCGAAAAGAGCTTTGGCAAAAAAGCTGAGGATGTGGATGGCCTCATTGATGCCGTTGCCAATAAGAGCATTGAGATAATCTCTTCCTTTGAAATCGACCCCGGCAATATGAAGCCGTTTTCCCAGATTCTTCAAGAGGCCAATGAAGAACTTAGCAACCTGAACATGTCCAATGTCTATCTCATGCTTGAGCTTAAACAGGCCAAGGAAAAGGCGGAAAGGCTCGCGTATGACCTCAAGGAAGCGAATGACAAGCTCCGGGAGTTGGCATCCCGAGACGGACTCACCGGTCTCTACAACCACCGCTTCTTTCAGGAGGCCCTTGATCAGGAGATTGCCAGGGCACGAAGGTACGGACGCCCATTGGCTTTGGTGATGTTTGACATAGATTCTTTCAAAAAGATAAACGACACGTATGGCCATCCAAGTGGAGATGAAGTCCTGATGAGTTTGAGCAAAACGGTGGGGAATCTGGTGAGAACTAATGATGTTGTTGCCCGCTATGGCGGGGAAGAATTCGCCATAATTCTGCCCGAGACGGACATTGAAGGGGCAACAATCCTGGCTAAACGTGTGAGGGAAGCCATCGAGAAGCTGGAGATTATCGCCAAGAGTAACAGAATTAAGGTTACCGTCAGTCTGGGAGTCACCGGTTACAAGCAGAGCACTCCCATAGCGGACAAGGCCAATATCATTGCGCTGGTCGATAAGGCCCTGTACATTTCCAAGCAGAGCGGCAAAAACAAAGTGACTGTCGTACAATAGGCGAGTTGCTTAGAGCATCCCCACCATCACAAGCAGCACGATCTCAGGCCGCGATTCAGACCGCTTCTTAGTTAGCCCTGCGTTCATCGGTGGCGACTGTGTTCGTGCCCGTCTTCGGCACTGAAGACTCGATCTCTTGGGTCGACGGCAAGCTCGAGTTTTCCCATCCTCCGCCCAGAGCCTTGACAAGGAGCACGCTGGCAACCAGTTGGCGACTCAAAATGTCGACTGATGTTCGTTCGTTGGCCAGCGCCGCACTTTGAGCAGTGATCACTTCAAGATAAGTAACTACCCCTCCCTTGTACCGGTTCATAGACAACGTGAGGGATCGTTCGGATGCCTTGACGGCTGAGTCCTGGACCCCGGCTTCTTCTCCAAGGATGCGCAGCGCGGCCAGATTATCTTCCACCTCCTGCAAAGCAGTGAGCACGCTTTCGCGATAGGATGCAACCGTCGCGTCGTAAGCGGCCTGGGCCTGGTCTGACACGGCGCGCCTCCGGCCTGCATCAAACAAGGTCTGGGCCAGGGACGGACCAACGGCCCAAAGACGGCTGGGCCAAGAAAACCAATTGCTGATCTGAGTTGCCTCAAAGCCGACCGACGCTGCAATGCTCAACACCGGGTAGTAGGCAGCCTTGGCGACCCCGATTTGTGCGTTGGCTGCTGCAACTCTGCGTTCGGCGGCGGCAATGTCGGGGCGCCGCTCCAGGAGCTCAGAGGGTAACCCGGCGGGGATCTTCGGAGGAGAAATCCGGAGTGGCTCAGGTTGGATGGAGAAGGTGGATGCCGGCTCGCCAACGAGCAATGCAATCGCGTGTTCCAACTGGGCACGCTGGACGCCCACATCAATGGCCTGCGCCCGTGTCGTCTCCAGTTGAGTCTCCGCCTGTGCGACCTCTGCCTTCGAAGCAACTCCACTCTTGTAACGGTTGGTGGTGAGTTCCAGGGCCTTCGTGTAGGCCGCCACGGTAGAGTCCAACAGTTGTCTCTGGGCATCAAAGGCGCGCAACTCGAAATAATCGGCAGCCAGTTCGGCCTGAGAACTCAAGCGAATAGTCTCAAGATCGGCAGCGCTAGCCTGGGCATTGGCCACGCTTCCTTCGACCAGGCGGTGAACCCGGCCCCAGACATCCGGCTCGTAAGACAGGTCAAAGGACAAGAGGTAGTCGCCGAATGTGGTACTGCTAGATGATGAACGAACCGAACGGTTCACCGAAGGATGTGAGGCCGTGATGGAAGCCCCCCCCGTGACGGTGGGGTAATAGCCCGCCCGATTTGCACGAACGAGCGCACGGGCCTGGCGGAATAGTGCCTCAGAGACTTTCAAATTCTGGTTGGAAATATTGACCCGGTTCTCCAGTGCATTAAGTTGCGGATCGCTGTAAATCTCCCACCATTTGCCCCGTGTTAGTTGGTCGCTCGGCTGAGCTTTTTTCCATTCGCCCGTGGCTTGGTCAGGAGCCTGTTCCTTATACGCAGGGGGTATCGCTGCGACCGGCTTCGTGTACTTTGGCCCAACCACACAAGCGTTTAGAAGGATCAGAAGGGCTACTGACCCTGGAATGATTCCAATACGATACTTTGTCGAAACAGCAACAGCTTTACTTGGACCCTTCATCGTGCCTCTCCGTTTCACGATTCCAATTTACAGTATGAATCACATCTGTCAAAAACAGCTCTTTGAAGAATCAGGATTGAGACGTACTCCGAATCTGGCTGAGTTTGCGGTCCCGGAGGGACAAAAGAGAGTAGCCAGGGGCGGGGACAGCGGTCCCCCGCGCACTGCGCGCCGCCCCCGCGGAACACATATCTCAACAAGCAGGCACCCTGGAGGGGTGCCGGACTCTTCTGGCACCCCTCCAGGGTGCTGACACACTTGGGATCTGTTCCCCAGGGGTATCGCGGCGAACGCCGTCGCCGCTCAACCCCTGGCTATTCTCCTTCGTCCTTTCAGGACTTCTTCCGCCGAACATGTCCGCCACCTTTAATCGCACCCAGAGAAAACAAATCCCAAAACAGAAGCCTTTCGCTTATGCTACGTTGCACGAGTTCATTTAGCCAAGTGCTTTCTGATGGGGACCCAATCAAGAGTGGCGTACTGCTGGAGATCATCGAGGGCCCTGGCCTGAAAGGCCAGAATAATCCGACCCAGGGCGATGCTTGGGCCGTACGGCCCAAGCAACGCCCTGGGTCGGATTATTATGGCCTTTAAGGCCAGGGCCCTCGATTATATCCAGCAGTACGCCACACATTATTTGGTCCCCAACAGAAAGCAC
>JBGOTQ010000180.1:0-14352 GCA_041476565.1 Terriglobia bacterium
GCCAACGGAACAAGAGACAATGAGTTTTTTAGGGACTATTTCATGCCGCCAAATTTCTAATTAGGCTATCGACGATCTGGTGATGAAGTCCCCTTCGCCCGCCAGAAAACCATTTCCAAGGGCCTGTGCCCCCATAGAGTTGCTCAAACCAAAAGAATTGTGCCTGTCTTACCCTCGTACCCGGGCGATAAGAGATCTATCTTGCAGGGCCTCGAACGGGTTTACCATCAGTTGTGTTTTCTTGGGGAGGACAATGGACAAAACATGCTGGTCCCTTATCCACGAATAAGCTAAATACTGCGAAAAGTTCTTGAATGAAGAGATGTATGCGTGTGTCCCGTTCTGAACAATTTGTTCCACTTCCAAAATGCTGAACGGAACTGTCAAGCCGCATTTTATGGCCTTCGACAACGCTTCCTTTACCGTCCACAGAAAGTAATATGAATCCTCATCGGTTTCTGGCAAGACATTCAGACGTTGTAACTCACAAGTCGTGAACTGGCTTTCGAGAACCTGGCTTTTGTTGGCGTCGATATATTCCAGATCGACGCCCATGGGATTTCCTGATTGGAAGGCAATTGCCACTGCTGCATTGTGGCAGTGGGCAATTGTCAATTCAGGCCTTTCCAATGATCTGTACTTGACTACGGGCTGACAGAAGACTCCGGTGCAGATCTCAATCCGGGTCGGATCCGGTTCCTGCAAAAAAGCCATCAGCGCCTTTTTGGCAGCATGTCTGCCCAAGAGAAAGCTTGTCTTTCTCAAGGGGAATTCCAGCTTGAGAAAGTAGGATAGTTCATTTGGATGAAGAAAACTTGAAGGGTCCTGCACGATCACTGGATATTCGAGCACAAAAGAAAAGGCAAGATACGAAGGGACGTTTCCCCCGTTTTGGCTCAAATTCAATGAGAAAGTTGCGGCGGCGTTCAAAGCAACTCCGATTTCAGCCTAGAGATACTTCGCAGATCTTTTCCAAATTGATTAATCGTCCAGCGAGCCCGCGAAGGCGAATCAGCTGCAATGATGTATTTGACAAAGCTAGCTAGTGTGCCGCTAGGGCCCACATCAACATAGAAATGGGGTTCAAGCTGCTCAAGTGTCTTGACGGTCCTAGAAAAGTCCACAGGTTTGCTGAAAACATCCCAGAAGTAATTGGGTGTGTAATCACGATCATTAAGCTCTCTTGAGTACACCGAGGAAAAGACACTAGTTCTCATTGGTTTAAGACAAGCTGCGAATGCCAATGACTTGAACTCCTCTTCAATTGGATCCATAAACGGGGAATGAAATCCATGCCGTATAGGCAAGATTTGCCATAAAACTCCCTTTTGTGAGAGGAATCCACCAAGATCCTCCAATTGCTGCCTTTGTCCAGCAATCACGAAATTCTCCGCATAATTCCGGCAAGTAACCGTCGTATTACGGAATAATTGGGGATATTCAGAACAGATTGCCGGTGAGGCTAGTACCACCATCATGCCGGCTGGCTGTGTTCGGTCTTCGACCAGTTCTGCACAGTCAATCACCAGCTGAAGCGATTCCTCCAAGGTGAGTGCCTCGCCTATGGTCAAGGCGACAAATTCACCCATGGAGTAACCCAGCAGAACAGCCGGCTTGATACCTTCATTGATTAGTGTGTTTGCCAGACTGTAGTTGATAATAAAAACTGCAGGAAATGTAAAGAGAGTCCTGTCGAAAGGTTCAAACCGATCAGGCCGGTCCCGGAAGAGTAGTTTGGTTAAGGAAATCCCTAATCTGGGTGCTGCCAACGTCGAGCAGTGTTCCATCCAATCGTGAAATGTTTTGTGTTTCTCATACAATTCTTTTCCCATCCAATAATACTGAGATCCCTGACCGGAAAACATGAACACAACAGGCAAGTTCGTGGAACGCGAGTTTTGCGGGAAAAGACGATTGTCTGTTATGGGTTATGTCTCCGCCTTGAGCATAGCTTCTGCAAGGGCTATCCCGGCCAGGTTTCCTCGACGAATGGATTTCATGGATAAGCGAGAGTGTTCTGCCTCCCATCCCTGGCTGACTTTCGAACTATTTAGCGGAATGACTTTGACTAAGCATCTTGTTTGCCAAGGAATTTTCCTAGATCTTACGGATCATATTAGTTAATACAGTTCCAGGTCCTATCTCCTCAAATTCGGGATTCTCCTGCTGCAAAAGGAACTGAATGCTTTCAGTCCATCGAACAGGATTACAGATCTGGTTTGTCAGCGTCTCTTTGACGCGGTCATGGACATAGGGCCGTGCCAGGTAATTGGAGATCACTGGAATGGTGCCAGGCTGAAAATCAAATTGATCGAGGAATGCCTGAAATTCTGACTGCACTCCTCTCATATAACGGGAATGAAAGGCGGCGCTTACTTGTAACGGGAAGACTTCGGCTCCAGCTTCCTTAAATACCAGTGTAACATCCTGAAGATCACCCGCGGGACCAGAAATAACTGTCTGGAGAGGCTCATTGTAATTGGCCACGTCTATGGTATCAAAGGCAAAATTGTATAGGACCTCCGAAACTCGCTCAGCCCCCATACCGATAATGGCCGCCATAGCCCCTCCCGCGACCCCTGCCATCAGTTCCCCTCGTTTTCGGACCAATCTCAAACCGGTCAGAAAATCATAGGTATTGGCTGCCAGCAGCGCATTGTATTCGCCTAGTGAATGGCCGGCTACAAAATCCGGTTTCCGTTGCGTCTTTTCCAGTTTGTTGAAATAGCTGAGAGCATTGACAACATACATGGCAGGCTGAGTGTATTGGGTTCGGGAAAGTTGCCGATCAGGATCCTCCAGACAAAGCTTCTTGATGGAATAACCCAATTCACTATCAGCCATTTCAACCCATTCGGGAAACTGGTCGAAAAGGTCTCGTCCCATGCCCGCTCTTTGCGATCCCTGACCGGGAAATACGTAAACTCGACTCATCCTAAGCTCTCAGAGAAACTCCAATGGTTTGAAGGCACCGTGAGTAAAAAAAACAGAGCACAACCAGACTGGAAACCTAACTCCTGCTGAGGCGTATTGCACACCTGCCAAACGTTAGAACAAGCCAGCTGTTCCAGTTCGGCCGGTTCAGCTCAAACGGGAGGAAGTCGCTTTAGATTTCTCCAAGTCGTTGGCTGTTAGCATTGCCAGACCGAGCCATCTAGGTGCGAGTCGGAGCCAACTGGATACCTAAGAGTATTACTTGGTTAGTCTCCTAATCACCTTCAAGTCAGCAATGGTATCCATCAGATCAGCCGGCGCCTCAGCCGCAATGGAAAGCCCTTTTCGCATGGCTTTGCTCTGGTTCCGCAGTAAATCGCGAATTGCGCCGTCTTTCTTCTTCCTGGCAGACTTATCTCTCTCCTCTATGTAGGTGTCGAGACCGTCTTTTACAGCCTTGGATAGTCGGCGGACACTATCAGTTACCCCCACTTCCAATTCCTGGACAGTTCTGCGGTTAGTTGAGTACTTTTTTTTCTTTTTGGGCTTCAGAATTACTGGGGCTGATTCTTCAACGATAACTTGCGAGACCTTTGGGGCTTGCCCTTCGTTTTCTTTCTGGTCAAGAGTCATAATGCTATCTCCTTTTAGTCAGAGTTAAGGACCGTAGACGTTAGCTAGCCATCCTTACGAGGACAGCGAGTTCCTGAGCCCATGTTCAGTTTTGGTTGAGTAGAAAAGATACAACTTTAAACCTATACAACAAGAATGACAGGATAGTCAAGGACATCTTTAATCGATCTGTAGTGGGTCAGTCATGGTTGTGGCGGCTGGGTTATGAACCCAATGTCTAAAGAAAAAAGGCCCCGGAAAGAACCCCTCCGCTTCACCGCAGACTCTTCGTCACCCTAATTGCATTCAGCAGGCCAGTTTGTTGGAGGGTTCGAGTACGCCGCTCATACCTTGGAACTGACGAAAGCGCTCGCGCAGCAATGAAGCTGCGCCATTCATTAGCAGTTCGGCAATTTCGTCAACATGACGATTACGCCAATCCTCGTATCGGGTTCCCTTAACCCATTGGTTGAAGGCTCCCATGGCTGGGCCACAGTGGATTTGAAAATCGACTTTCTGGTCGGCTATTCCCTGTAGCGCTAGACGGTTCGTATGAACGAAATACCAACGGAAGATCAGGGCTAATTTCTGTTTGGGATTTCTCTCCGCTTTCTCGACCTGTTCCGGGGCGACTTTCAGATAAAAATCTTTGGTCTCCTGGTAAACCTCTTCGAAGCTCCGCTTGAAATAACGGCTTTCAATCTGGGCCCGGGTCTTTTCGTCTATTTGTTCCAGCGAATCATATTGTTTGTAGAGATCGTAGAGCTTGTTGGCGCGGGCCGGGAAAAAGAGTCCTTTTCTCAAGACCTGGACCTTAGCTCCTATTTCGAACATGTCTCCGGCCGGTGCCATCTCGGTATCTTGCACATTGGCTGCTGCCAGCAAATCCTTGGCCAAGTCACTGGTTCCAGCCTCGACGGTGCATTGGTTGACAGAGCCAGTCAGGACAAAATCAGCTCCAAGGGTGAAGGCCGCCGCGACCGCATGTGGCGTGCCAATGCCACCGGCGGAGCCAACCCGAATATGCTCAGCATACCGGTGCTGGCCCATGGCCTCATCACGCAGCCTCAGCATGACAGGCATCAGAGTAAAGGCAACGCCGTTATCCGTATGTCCGGCGGAGTCTGCCTCCACACAGACGTCTTCCGACATGGGGATATGCCGAGCCAAGGCGGATTCCTGCCTAGATATCCGGCCTGCATCCAAGAGCCTTTGGACAATCTTCTCCGGCGGAGGGTTTAGGAACTGGGTTGCGACCTCCGGTCGAGACACCTTTGCCATTATCCTGTTGGGAATGACTATTCCGCCGTCAGAAGTCGAGGAAATCCCTTTGAGTCGGTAGCGGACGAGGCTTGGAGTAATTTGGGTGTAGGCCGCAGCCTCAACCCGACGGATGCCATAACGAAAGAAAAGATCGACCGTGGCGTCTTCGTAATCAGGCTTGAAGAGATTGCACAATAAATTCATGCCGAAGGACTCGTCCCTGTTCAGGGCCTGATGGATCTTCAGAATTGCCTCTTCAATTCGTTCTAGACGAAGCCCTCCTGTGCCAAAATAACCAAGTAACCCCGCTTTCCCCATTCGAATGACCAGGTCCGTCGAGGCAATACCTTTGTACATTGCTCCACTGACGTACGCGTAACGTACATTGTGTGCCTTCCGAAACTGCGCGCTTCCAAGAGTATGAGGAGATATAGCAGGTAGTTGAATGGCCGACATTTCGGTGATGGCAGTTGCCTGTCCAATTTCTTGCATGATTACTCACCCCCCTCGCGAAAGCAAGGGACACCCAAGCACATAGTTCTGCCGCTCCTTGGCGTCTCGTAGCGATTCATTGGTCTTTAATTGCATTATAGTAAGGCCACAAGGTCCCTTTGTCGAGTCCTATCTTGCGAATCGAAGTGTTGGATGATCTCGAAACCGTGAGCCCTCCACTACTATGAACGTCTAAACGCGGATTCTCACAGTGGATGGAGCACTTTATCTGTTTGCCAATCAAAAACATTCGAATTGACAAAATCGGGTTTCCTTGATACAAAGTTGAGATCACCTTTTCATGTTAAGCAGTAGTGGCCTAAGGGAAAACCGATTCAGTCGGAAAGGTATCTAGTCAGAAGCGGCCAAACCGAGGTGTTGTTTGCCGTTGACGGGAAACCCGAACCCCGAGATCTCTCTGTGAATCAGAGGTAAGCAGTGGGGGCATTTCCCTGCTCAGTAGGAGGGAGTCGAAGAGGCTGGAATGCAATGGCAGTCAATTAACCTTGACTAATTAAGCTCTTCACAGGATGTCCGGACTGAGGCGATTCACTCGGCCACCGTCTGGACAACTTATGAGGGGAATCTAGCCAAGTAATCTGCTTGGCGACTCCGGGATAATTTTAGCGAAAGTGTTTGACCTCGACACCTGATGTAGATGTGCTCCGACTCTCCTTTTAGCGTCTCCTTAACATTGACGGTGAGACGAGTTTGTATGGCCAACGGACCTTTGCGCGATGAGACGAACAGGCCAAAGAAGTGAAAAAGCTGCTAACTCAGATATTGCCATCGTTGGCATGGCCTGTCGTTTTCCTGGTGCCGCCGATTACGAGTGTTTTTGGCGAAATTTGGTCAATGAAGTAAACGCTATTACGGAAGTGCCGGCGGATCGATGGTCAATTGATCAGTATTATTCTCCCAACGCGGGGACTCCAGGCAGAAGTAACAGCAAATGGGGTGGTTTTCTAGAACAAGTTGACGCTTTCGACAACCGCTTCTTTAATATCTCACCGCGGGAAGCAAAAAACTTGGATCCTCAGCAGCGCCTGCTTCTTGAAGAAGCTTGGCATTGCCTGGAGGATGCTGGGATCCCTCTGGGCGATTTGAGGGCCCAACGGACCGCCGTGTACGTGGGCGCCACCGCCATAGATCACTACCAGGACATTTTGGATCCCGGGGTGAACACGGACAGTTATGCCTGTTCGGGCACGTATGTCTGTATTCTGGCAAACCGCATCTCGCACTACCTCGGACTTCGGGGGCCCAGTCTAGCCATCGACACCGCTTGTTCCTCTTCCCTCGTGGCCATGCACCAGGCGTGTCAATCGCTGCTTGCGGGCGAGAGCGATTTTGCGATGGTGGCCGGGATAACGCTGGTCTTCAATCCGTGGAAGTACATCTCGTTGTCTAAGGCCCGAATGCTCAGTCCTGACGGCCAGTGCAAGACCTTTGACAAAGACGCTAACGGCTACGTCCCTGGCGAAGGTGTGGGCGTGCTCCTCCTGCAGCCTTTGGAACGGGCCCTCGTCGATGGGAATCAGATTTACGCCATCCTCAAGGGTTCGGCTGTCAACCATGGTGGCCATTCCCTTTCATTGACGGCACCTCGGGTCGAAGCGCAACGAGACGTCTTACTCGAAGCCTATGCGGACGCCGGCGTCAACCCTGAAACCATCACCTACCTTGAAGCGCATGGCACAGGCACGTCTCTCGGCGACCCGATTGAGGTTGAAGCGCTAACCCGGGCGTTTCGCCGCCACACGAGCGCAAAGCAATTTTGTCTGATCGGCGCAGTGAAGACGAGTATCGGTCATCTGGAGGCGGCCGCCGGAATTGCTGGTGTCATCAAGGTTCTATTGATGATGAAGCACCGTGTGATCCCGAAATCCCTCAATATCAAAACCTTGAACCCGATGATTGACTTTCCGAATTCGCCTTTCAGGATTGCTGATCGTCAGAGTAGCTGGGATTATCCGGGGGGCCATCCCCGTCGCGCGGGTGTTAGCTCTTTTGGTTTTGGCGGTGTGAATTGCCATGTGGTTCTGGAAGAATGTCCGGAGAACTGGAGCAGTTCTCACCGGGCAAAAAAGCTTACGGGGGAGGCGGTCAGCGAGCATTATCCCTTCATCCTGTCGGCTAAGACTGATGTCAGCTTGACCAGACTACTTAGGAATTGGGCGGGTTACGTGGACAGCGCAGATTTCTGCCAACTGAAAATGGCAGACGTTTGCCGGACCCTCATGGTGGGCAGAGAACACTTCCAGTGTCGCTTTGGAGGTTGCGTGGGCAGCAAAACTGAGCTTAAGAAGGTTCTTGAAGCTGCCGCGGTCGACGAATATTCGGTCGACGCAACCCACACCTGGGTGTTGCGAGTTGGAGGCGTCTCCGGCATCCATCCGGCCCTGCTCAGCCCCGTGTATCAAAGCCAGAGCCAGTTCCGGCTAGACTTTGACCAGTGTGAACAAGAGTTTCTCCGGATAACAGGTGACCGAGAAGCTCTGCAAGGGATCAGGACTGGCGGGCCAATTGGGGATGAGTATCAAAGGGGCTTTGACTTTGCCGTTCTCTATTCGCTGTCCCGACAGTTCATGGCTCTTGCTGCTAGACCTGAGTTTATTGGCGCCGATCTGGGAGGGCACCTCGTGGCTTTGTGCATGAGTGGCATGATCAGCCTTCGACAGGCTTTGCCCATGCTTCTGCAGCCACAAGACGCCGGGCCACTCTCAATAGAACGACCTCAGACGCCAGTATATGATCCGGTTCACGGCATCATGCTCTCTGCTGTCCGCATGAGTCCTGGTTACCTGAATGACTTAGTGAAGGAAGTTACCGTCGACCATTCCTTGCTGCAGGCCCTCGTTGGTCAAGCGACGCTTCTGGCTGAGAGTCAGCACACTTTCAGAAAATATTTGGAAGAGTGGAATGAATGCCTTGGCCAGGAGGGGTTAGATATTTTCCAGTTGCTGAAAACGGGCGCACGGCCAATCGGTGATGAAGTACTCCCTTCTCACCGGCTGCTGCTCCTCCTGATTGCAAGCCATAGCTTGCGTAAGCTCAGTACCAAATGGAACCTGTCAGAAAGGTTCCCTGTGGGGGATACGCATCTGGCTGAGTTGTTGGATCTGTTGTCAGATGAGGTTCTGGTCCCCGCAGAAATCGTGAGTCTCTTGATTCGAGAGAACGAGGGAGTTGTTGCTGTTGCTTGTACTGCCAATGCCAGGCTCAACCGCATTGATCTGTCCAAACCTTACTCCCATCTTCGGGCTTTTTGCAGGCAGGTTGAAGAAATCACACAACCTAATGAATGGTTAGACCAGATCTCAAGGCGGAGTTTGCCCGAGGGAGTCACAGCGGGAAAGCTAACACTCTTTGTGGGAAGTACAAACCATGACACGCCGGCCCAGAATCAGATTGATCTATCCATTGACGGCGACCTGGAAGGAAACATTAACGAGAGTCTGGTTCGTCTGTGGCGGGCCGGGATTGAAATAGACTGGGCAAAGTATGTTGGAAGTAAGCCCTTCAACAAGGTGGCTCTGCCGACTTACGAATTCGTTCGAGAGCGATTCTGCATCAGGGACAGGACAGGCGGCCTCGCCCAAGGAGAGAAAGCGGAACAAAATCGTATTGCTAGTGTCGGGGATAGACAGCCCAAGATTGAAAGTCTTGAGAGCGGGCCCTCCTGGCCGAGTCCAAGCACGCATCGTCCGTCGGTGGATGCAAACGTATCAACGGAGAAGAAAAAGGAAGACGAGACCCGGTTCCATCCAGACGAATCCCCCTTTCCCTCCAAAACGTTACATCCTTTGATCGATAATGTCGTTCCGTCCCTTAAAGGAGCGGCCTTCAGGAAACTACTGTGCCCAATAGAGCCCATCGTCAGAGATCACGTAGTCAACAACCAACCCATGTTCCCTGGCGTTGGTCATCTGGAAATGGCTCTGGCTGCAGGAAATACACTCAATCAGGGCTCAGTCTCCAAGCTGAAGGATGTGGTGTGGCTCACACCATTGACTGTAGACCCGAATGGTATAGATGTACGGGTAATTCTCCAAGAAACACCAAATGACGTTACCTTTGCAGTAACGAGCAACCTCATAACCTATTCCACCGGGAAGTTGATTCTCAGAAGAAACGGAAAACAGCAGCCTGTCGATTGGATTGACCTCAAAACAGTTCAGTCCAACAGTATCCGCCAGCTCCAGAAGCAAGATGTCTATGCGCTGTATGCAAAACGAGGAATTTCCTACGGGCCCTACTTTCAGGTCATAGAGAAGGTATGGGCGAATGATAAGGAAGCTCTAGGAAAAATCTGTACCTCTCCCATTGAAGAGCCAGGTTACACGCTGCATCCGGCCCTGATGGACGGCGCTTTTCAAACTAGCATCGGCCTCCTTACCAACAAACAGAATGCCACGGAGCCTCTGGTTCCTTTTTCCGTCGAGGAAATCGAGATCTTCGAAAGTGTGACTTCTGCTCGCTATGCTTACTTAAAGGCTGCCAGTGTTAACTTCCGAGACGATGCCTTGAGATTTGATATGGCCCTGCTAGATGAGAAGGGGCAGGTTTTAGTGAAGATGAAAAACGTCTATCTGAAGGCGGCAAAAAGTGAAGTCAGGCGGTCCTTGACCGCTCCGAATCCGCTGACCTTTTGCAAGCCCAGGTGGAGACAGGAAGCCGGCCATGAGGTTGGGCGCTCCGGCGCTGGCACCATCTTGATCTTCCGGCATCAAAACGACTTCGGTTTAGCGGGAAAACTGGCCCTGGCCCACAGCAGCCAACCGGTGTTGACGGTTTACCTGGGCCGGAAGTACGACCAACTTAGCGACGGACAAGTGGCCATTGACTGCAGCCAACAGGCGGATTTCGACCGATTGCTGAGTCAACAAAAAGGCCTGGACACCATCTATTTTCTAGGCGGGCTGGAGCTTCCAGCGGCCGAGATAACAGACCTCGAGACCCTGAACCAGACTCAGGAACTAGGTGTGCTTTCTTTATTCAGACTCATCAAAGCCCTGGGGCCTGACCCGGTTGTTGTCCTAAAAGTCATTACCAATGATGTTTACAACATTGTCCAGGCAGACACGGCGCTATATCCCTATGGCAGCTCTCTGATTGGATTAAGTAAGGTAATAGCTCGAGAGTGTCCCCGGTCGAGCGTGAGTTGTGTGGACATTGCTCGTCGGGCTCCCGACGCCATCCTGGAGATCCTGGGTGAGTCAGCGCTCGAAAGTGCCATTCGCGACAACAGACGCCACGTCAGAGTCATTGACACCGTTCAGTTGGAGACAAAGGGAGCAGTACCGCTGAAGAAAAAGGGGGTCTACCTCATTATTGGCGGCGCCGGCGGTATCGGGCTGGAGGTCAGCCAATATCTAGCCGCCAAGACGCAGGCCCGGTTGGTCTTGGTTGGAAGACGGGAGCTAGAGGACACACAACGGGAAAAGATTGGTCAGATTGAGGCTCAGGGTGGTGAGGTGTTGTATTGTCGCGCCGACGCAACCGACTTGACGGCCATGCAGAATGTCGTCAAGGCCGCCAAAGAAAAGTATGGGGTCATTGATGGGGCTATCCATTCGGCCCTGGTTTTGGCCGACCGTTCTATAGCCAGGATGGACGAGTCGACATTCAGGGCCGGTCTTGCTCCCAAGGTTCAGGGGAGTTTTGTTCTCGCGGAGGTCCTCAAAGAGGAACCGCTGGATTTTATTCTCTTCTTTTCCTCGGCAATTTCATTCATTGGTAACAGTGGGCAGAGCAACTATGCGGCTGGATGCAGCTTTAAGGATGCCTACGGATTGTATCTGGTGCATAGCAGGAACCGGCCGGCCAAAGTGATTAATTGGGGTTATTGGGGCGAGGTAGGAGTGGTGGCAAACGAGTTCTACCGGCAGCGGCTAGCTCAGCAGGGAATTTACCCGCTAACGCGGGAAGAGGGGATCGCCGCCTTTGAACAGATTCTTGCTACTCCGACCGAACAAATCATGCCCATCAAAGCGGACCGCTCAATACTGGAAAGAATCGGCCTCGATTCCAATTATCGACTCCTGGCTCCAGAGCCAAACTATCGATCCATCTTCGAGGAAGTAACCGTCCGTGTGAAGGATTTCTTGGCCTGCCAGGGCGATTCCTTTAATCCTTCCGCCGAAGGTGCGAAGGGTCTCGACGACTTTTGCAGGTTACGTTTGCTGAAAGCCTTCATGGAAGCGGGTGCCCTCCAGTCAGGCAGTCAGACTCTGAGGAAAGCTGAGCTCCGAACCCGTCTGCGCCTCCTTTCCAAGCATTCACGTTTATTAGAGGCCTTACTGGATATTTTGGCCAAGGGCAAATTCATTGAACTGTCCGGTGATGTGATCGCCGTTTCAAAAAAGGTAGAATCTCCGGAGGTGCTGGAGAGTCTGGCCTCTTTGGAGTCAGCCAAGGAGCGGTTGAAGGATTTGTATCCGGATTCGGAGCCGCATTTGATTTTGTTAGAGCACTGTGCCGGACACCTGATGGACATTTTATCGGGCCGGATGCTGGCGACGGATCTGCTCTTTCCCAACTCCTCTCCTCATTTGGTGGAGAGAGTCTACAGAGGAAACAAGAGGCAGGACTACTTCAACAACCTGGTGGCCGAGGCGGTTCGGAGGGCGGTGCAAGGCAGGGTGGGTAGTTTGGGCAGGACAGACAAAGTCAGGATCTTGGAAGTGGGAGCAGGCATAGGTGGAACTAGTGTTTTCATTCTAGAGGCGATTCAACAGTACGCCGAGCATCTGGAGTATTACTACAGCGACGTTTCGCCGGCCTTCACTCAATATGGCAGGCGGACGTATGGTGCCAAACACTCGTTCATGCAATTTGAAGTTCTGGATATTGAGAGGGAGGTGGAAGGGCAGAACCTTGGAGCGGCAGCATACGATATCGTTGTAGCCGCAAACGTAATTCATGCGACCAGAGCGGTTCACAACACCCTGGCACAGCTCAAGAAGCTTTTGAAAGCCAACGGTCTGTTGATCCTGCAGGAGGTGACAAAGGTCCAGGCATTCTTAACCCTGACCTTTGGGTTGCTGGATGGATGGTGGTCGTTTGAAGACGGTGAAAAACGGCTTCAGAACGCCCCACTTTTGGGGGTCCCGGATTGGATTCGGTGCCTTCATGAAGAGGGCTTTAAAGCTCAGGCTTTCGGAGAACCGAGACAGACCGAGGGTGTTGAATTTGCCCAGTCAGTTCTAGTCGCAGAAAGCAATGGCTTGGTAAAGCTAACAAGGAATCGCTTATCGGATCCGCAGGCAAAAGGCCACCCGAGGCTTCCTGCCCGTATGCCTGCGCATGTTCCTGCAAGAGACACAGAGAAGAACGATCTGAGAGTGTTCATCGTTGAGAGGATTCGTGAAAGAGCTGCTTCTAGTCTAGGGATGAATGGGGCGGACCTGGATGAGAACGAAACTTTCTCCGATGTCGGAGTGGATTCAATCCTTGCTGCGGAGATAGTCCATAAGATTAACGTCCTCTTGAATCTTGATCTGAGGACCACGATCATATTTGACTATGTCACGATCGCGGATCTTGCTGGACATATTCTTCAGGAGCACGAAGGATCAGTAAAGAAAGCCAGAGAAGCGACCGAGAAGACCGCCCCAGGTCGTACCGATGGGCCATTCGACAGCCGCGATTCGAAAACACTCGATCATCAGACCAGGCCAGACGGACAACTCTTCGCCTCGGGGCAGGAGCACCTGAGCGGAGCACCTCCGCCCCTCCGGCCTGAAAATGTTTCGAGTGCCGAGGTGGCCATCATCGGCCTCTCCTGCCGTTTTCCTGGTGCGAGGAACGCAGACGAGTTTTGGCACCTTCTTGCAACGGGAAAGGATTCGATCAGCGAAGTTCCCCCTGATCGATGGGACGTCAAAGAGTTCTACCATCCGGACCCTCTCCAACCCAATAAGACTTACAGCAAATGGGGAGGCTTTCTTGAAGGAATCGAGGAGTTTGACGCGAGTTTTTTCAATATCTCGGGAACAGAAGCAGAAATGATGGACCCGCAGCAACGGCTTTTTCTACAGGAATGCTGGAAGGCGGTAGAAGATGCCGGATATTCGCACCGCCAGTTGTCGCAAACGAAATGTGCCGTTTTTGTAGGAGTCAGTGCCAGCGATTATCAGCAAAAACTGATGGAAGAGGGAGTCTCTCTGGATGGCCATGTGTTTACGGGCAACCAGGCATCAATTCTTTCGGCACGCATTGCCTATTGTCTGAATCTCAAGGGACCTGCCATGGCTATTGACACGGCCTGCTCGTCCTCACTGGTGGCGGTCCACTTAGGCTGCCAGAGTGTTCTCCGTGGGGAATCCCATATGGCTCTGGCGGGGGGAGTTTTCATTAATACCACACCCACATTCCATATTCTCTCCTCTAAGGCGGGCATGCTTTCGCCGGCGGGTCGATGCAAGGCTTTTGACAACGACGCGGACGGCTTCGTGCCTAGCGAAGGAGTTGGGGTGGTTCTGCTGAAAGCGCTGGAACGGGCTATCGCCGAAGGGGACCATATCTATGCGATTATCAAGGCTTCAGGTATCAATCAGGATGGCAAGACCAATGGTATTACGGCGCCTAGTTCCCTTTCTCAGACCCAGCTTGAGCTGGAGGTCTATGAAAAGGCTGGGATCAATCCGGCGACCATCAGTTACGTGGAGGCTCATGGCACTGGGACCAAGCTTGGCGATCCTATTGAAATTGAAGCGTTGACGAATGCTTTCCGAAAGTACACGGATCGTAAAAGCTTCTGCGCGCTGGGGTCGGTTAAAACCAACATTGGCCATGCAGGTACCGCCGCCGGGATCGCAGGCCTCGCCAAAGTCCTGCTTTCCTTGAAGCACAACCAAGTTCCCCCTTCTCTCAATTTCAACAGGGAAAACGAGCATTTGAATCTCAAGACAAGCCCCTTCTACGTGAATACTCAGCTGCGGGAATGGCAATGCGGTCCTTATGAGCGACGGCGCGCGGCGGTCAGTTCCTTTGGGTTCAGCGGCACCAACTGCCATCTAGTGATTGAGGAGGCGCCCACATTACCCC